>NZ_JAVRBY020000049.1:0-55251 GCF_034531035.1 Nostoc sp. DedQUE02
GCTATGGATTCTCCAGTTCTTTGGTGCCCCTTGTCGAAAATATTATCTTCTTTCTTAACTAACCTGCGGAATATGGGTCAGAACAAAAGCGGATTCAGTTAGTGTTCTTAGAATTAATTGAGCAAAATGCTGGCAGAATGACGGTATTGCAACTTGCGAAAAATGCGGAAATATCAACCCAGTTAGCTAAACAATATTTAGATGAGAAAGCCTTGGAACTTAATGCTGATTTTGAAGTAAATGAAGAAGGAAATGTTTTGTATCATTTCTCTTGATACTCTTTTAGGGACTTAATCATAAATAAAATTACTTCTAAAAAGCGAAATTATGATTAAAATTCTCTACAAGAATGTGATTTAAGGATTTTCATAGTACTAGCGTACTGCTTTGAAGCAAGCGATCGCTTCCTCGCTTGTATTTTATAGCTACTTTCTACCTTGAAGAGCGCATTTCTTGCTGGCGCATGGGCATAGCGTCAATTTGCTCAAAAATTGCTGTCGCCTGGACAGGTTTTGTATCTTGGCGCTTAACACTACCATCTTTGCCTATACTTCTGGTGATATACTGCCTAATTGAGATGGATAATAAATAAAAAAGCTTCTAGTAGGTCTAAAACCAGGAGCTAATAAATTCATTGCTTGATAATTGTAGTATATATATTTTTAATGATTTATCTTATCTACTTTAAGAATTAAGCTAAGTTTGAAAGTCGAATATTAATTTGATAAGGTGAAGGAGTAAATGGCTTGTAGCTGCGACTAATGTTTAAAATGTCCTCAATTGCTAGCTTGTTAAATTCAGCCACCTTTACAACTACCTTGGCATTAGCAATAATTATTTTCTATCCATCAAAAAGTCTGTCACAAATACCAAGCGACGAGCGCAACACAGTTCCTCAGGCAGGTTGTCTATCTGGGTATCCTGATGGCACATATCAAGGTTCGCGCCCAGTTACGCGCTACGAATTCGCTACCGGCTTGAATACGTGCCTAAATCAGCTAAATAAACTTATTCCCGCTAACAGGGCGGATTTAGCAACGAAGCAAGATTTGGAAATTTTGCTCAAACGACAAAGGGAATTAAACCAACAACTTCAAGAACTCAACGAGCGAGTTGATACCCCACCTGCTACAAAATAAGTATTCGACAGCAGTTAGTTTATGCAATGGCTCAAGCGCCTGCTTTATAGCGATCGCTCTCCCAATCAAGCGAGGAAACTCCCGATTAATAAATTTATGTCTAAAACAACACTCTTCTCTGGACTAACTCTCAGTTTAATACTGGGTTTATTCTCCATTGCTCCAACTACTGCTCAAGAAATATACATTGACAATAACTGTAAACAAAATCAGCAATTAAATGAGTTTGACAGATTTACTCTTTTCTATAAATCCGAATTTAAAACCAAAGGGCAAACATATTGGTTTTACTCAGGTAGATATCAAGATGGAAGTACTATTGTTTGTATTTCACAACCAGCATTTAAACAAGCAAAACTTTTAAACATAGAAAAAATACAATCTGGTTACATCGATAAAATCGACAAAGACCCACGCAATAAAACAGCCTTTCTCGTTACCGTGCGCGAGGGTAATGGTTCCTATGTCCCAATGTTCCAATACCGACTCAATTTGTCCACACCCTCTAAACCTGCACTAACCAAACTACGGGCTTGGACATCAGGACGGTAGTTGCCCTGCTTTGGCCGTCGGGTAAGCCATCCAACATTTACTATGTGTTTTCTAGTACATTATTAGCCAGTTGTATGTAGAGAAGCGATGATCGAGCGCTGTGGGTTGGTGAGTTCTTCTACAGCGTTGGGTCAACTTAGGCGATTTGTGTCTGTTCTGTTCTGTCGATATCTCATTTAAACCGCAATTCAGAGACTTGTGATGCCAAATTGCCAGAATCTTTGAACATAGCGGTATAACTTCAACTTTTACAAGCGAACGCGAGTAGCGCGTCTCGTAGAGAGGAAACCCCAAGTGATTGCACCTGTCACACATTCATGTTCATGATTTTTGATTTTGTGACTTAAACCTACCTGCAATAAACTCTCGCTTAAATAAATGTTTTGTCTTGCGTTTGGTAACTCGCTCTCGCCACATACGAAAACTGGATTCTTTCATTTGCTGCCGCATTAAGGCAATTACCTGTTTCTCTTGTAGCCCAAACTGATGTTTTTCTCACCAACTTACTTATTTGAGTAGGCTGGAGGAATCGTTTTTTCCACCTGACAAAGAGATTGACGATCGCCCAAATCTGGATGCGATCGCAAATAATCTTTTATCCACATACAACCAGAGTGCAATATCTGGTTACTATCTAAAACGCGATCGAGTTGCCAGAGAATCACAACATCATCTAACCCGGCAGATGCTAGGATTGCTCCTTGATTCTGGGTAGCGGGGTAAAAGGCAACATTCAATGCTCGTTGTTCGTGTCCTTCCAGAGTAGCGCGGAGGATGCCATCTAACGACCAAAGTTTTACTTTATTATCCCAACCAGCTGAAGCTAAGACAGTACCCCAGTTGTCGGGTAGTCCAGAATGAGGGGGAATGAAGGTGATACCATTTACCCGATCTGTGTGGGCGGGAATGGTGCGAATTAATTTACCGTCTAACGACCACAGTTTAATTGTCGTGTCCTCGCTGGCTGTAGCAACGAACTTTCCATCAGGACTAAAGGCGACATCCCAAATAGTCTCGTTATGACTTTTCAGGGTGAATTGCGGCTGAGATGGAAATTTTCCGTTCGCATTCCTGTGCCAGAGGCGAAGAAACGTATCTCGACCGCCGATCGCTAACCATTGATTATCAGGGCTAAATGCTCCAGCATTGAGGCGATCGCGGTTTTTAGGTAGGGACTCACTCAGGGTTTGGATGAAAGTGCCATCCCGCTTCCAGAGTTTGGCTGTGCCGTCCCAACTGATGGAAGCTATTTCTAGCCCATCGGGACTAAACATCACATCCCGCACTGTTGCCTTATGGGCTGAGATCGTTTTTAAGGGTTTTCCCTGCATCGTCCATAAAGTCAAGGAACCATCATCGCTACCTGCGGCGATGTCCTTCCCATCTGGGCTGATATCCACCGACCAAACCTGTCCCGGTGGCGGGGTTAAGGTGTTGAGCAGTTGTCCGGCTCGATTCCACAGCTTAATAGTACCATCAGCACTAGAGGAAACGATTGTTTGCCCATCAGGGCTAATCGGCGTATGCCAAACAGAGGCACGATGACCCCGCAATACCGTGAGAATATCGCTTTGCCGCTGCCACAGCCGCACCAAGTTGTCTTCACCACCGGAAATCAAACGACGACCATCGGCACTGAAAGCTACTTCCCATGCACCGTTAATATGGGCATACAGGGTTTGATTGACAGTTCGATCGCTGTTCCAAAACTTAATTGTGTTATCCCAACCAGCTGAAGCGAGGGTTTGTCCATCGGGGCTAAAGGCGAGAGTCACCACGCTGCTGTCGTGTTCTGTGGCAGTTTCTAATAAAGTGCCAGTGACAGTCCACCAGATAACATTACCAATCCAGTCTCCAGCTACCAGAGTTTGTCCGTCAGGGCTGAAGGTGACGCTCATCAGACGGTTTTTGCCTTTTTTGGATGCGATGGGATTATTCAGTGTCCGAATTTTCTTACCCTCTAAATTCCAGAGGATGAGAGTATTATCATCACTGACCGAGGCTAGGATGTTAGCATCAATGTTAGCATCAACAGGACTAAACGCCACCTTTGAAACTGCACCGCTGTGTCCCTTAAAAGTGCGAGTCAAGCTGCCGTCGATGCGCCAAAGTTTTACTGTCTTGTCGTTACTAGCCGAGGCAATCCATTGTCCGTTAGGGCTGACGGCGAGCGATCGCACCCAATCTTGATGTCCGTTGAGTGTTTTAACCAGTGTACCGTCCAGCTTCCACAGTCGCACCGTGCCATCTTGCCCAGCCGAAATTAATTTATCGCCTTTGGGAGTAAAGGTGACATCAAAGACTTCTCCTTTGTGACCGCTAAGTACTTTTACCAATGTGCCATCGCTTTTCCACAGAGTAATCTTACCGTGTTGGTGAGCAGCAGCGATTGTCTGTCCGTCGGCAGTGATGGCAATACCCCGGACTTTTCCCTGTTTACCGTTTAAGCGGTTGCGTTCAATGACTTGAAAGGTGGCACGGCGCAATTCTCGATCTACCTTGGTAAGTAACTCAGCAGGCACATCCGCTAATTTGCTCAATCGAGTCTGGGCTTTGATGGCACTGACTAAAGCATCTAATCGATTCCCAGAGGCAAACTGAGCTTGCGAGACGTTAGCGATCGCTTCAATTTCTCGGAGAGTGGCTTGATATCTTTGGGCAAAGGCATACATTCCCAAGAAACTGGCGACGAGGAAAGCAATACTAACAGTCCCCAGTAACCACTTTTGCAAGCGACTGGCGCGTTTTTCTTGTTGCAGTCGCTTTTCAACTTCTTGCAGTCGCCGGAATTCTTCTTGTCGTTTCAAATCATCCAAGTCGGTGCTGGTGCCAAACCACTTGACTACCTGTCCGCTTCCATCCTTGATGGGAATCGCCCGATTGAGAAACCAGCGATAGTTTCCCGCGACATCTTGTATTCTCAGTTGCACTTCATAGGGTGAGTTGGTTTCTAGGGAATGTTTCCAGGCGAGAAGGCTATTGGGGCGATCTTCAGGATGAACCACATCCAGGCTTTTCCAGTCCGTCACCTTTGAATGCGATCGCCCCAAAAAAGTACTTAAGTGCTGGTTGGTATAAGATAGCCTACCATCTGGCTCTACAATCCATACCATCTGGGGCATTGCTTCTGCTAGTTGCCGAAAGAACCTTTCGCTTTCTTGCTGCGCCGCAAATTGCCGCCGGATTTCTTGCTGTTCTGCATCCTGACTGGCGGCCAGAAATTGATAATCTAAATCGCTGAGGTTTTTGTTTTGCGCCCACTTTTGGGCATCAATTAGAGCTTGTCCCCGTAAAAGCCGGGATGTATCCTGTTTTTGAGAAGCAATCCAAGCTGATACTGTTTCATAGTAGGGACATAGTTGATTTAATTGTGCTTCTACCCATTCCCGATTAAAAACGTCTTGATATATGCGATTGCGGATTTGCAGATATCCTTGATATTTAACTACCAAACCAGAAAGCAGCAGTTCTACCTGTTCTCGACTGTCGTCGGCTGCTACGGGAATAGCTTGTAAAAGTTGCTGATAGATTGCGAGTAATCTACTAATGCGCTGACTATTGTAAAGTAAGCGATTGCGAATCGTGCGTAAATGCTCTGGTTCGTCTTGAGATTCCCAATTGTTAATGATTTGCGATCGCACTAAACACTCTATCCAATCTGCTTCTTTACCTGGTGCAATTTCCAAAGGGCTAGCTTTCACCACCAAGTGACATAATTTTTGCGTTAGAAATGGCTGTCCATTAGTCCAAGCAATAATTTCTTTAAATACCGCTTGGGGATTGCTCGCAACTTGCTCTAATCCCACTACCAGAGGTTGAGCTTCTGTTAATGTAAATCCTTCTAAATTAATAGCAACACCAATATTAAAAGGTGTTTTGAGTTTATTTTGAATTAAATCAGAGGGAGTTGCAACGCCAAATAAAGCAAAACCCAGTCGTTCGTATTCAGGATTATGGACTCTTTGTTGATAACAAGCCCGAATCCACGCATAGAAATCATCTATACCAAAGCTTAATTGCAGCAAACTATCAATTTCATCAATGAAAATAAAAATGCGATTGTTACTCAGGTTTACTAGCAAAATATCTTCGATAAAATTGCCCAAGCGTTGTATGAGTGAGAACTCACTTTGTTTTTGCCACCAAGCTGCAAAATCGATTTTATTAGCTAATCCAAAACTATGCAGCAAGCGGACAATTATCCCTTTATAAAATTGTGTTTCGGTAAGTTCTTGGCTGCGTATCTGCGTAATATCAATGTAAGCACAACTAAAGCCTTCATTTTGTAATCGTTGCTTGGTATGTACCAGTAGTGAAGACTTACCTATTTGACGACAGTTGAATACATAGCAAAATTCCCCTGCTTTCAAGGCTGTATAAAGTTCAATGTCTGCTTGCCTAGTAACATAGTTGGCAGCATTAGCATTTAGACAACCACCAACTTTGTAAATACTTGTGTTCATAATAGCAAATCATAATTTGCTGAACTTTGTCTAATTACAACTCCAGATATTTTTTTAAGAAGTCTCGATATAATTGACAACTAATCACCCATTTTTGTTGCTGCAATTTAATTAACCCCATATCTTCTAATTTGTAGGTACTTAATATATCTAAATCGATATTTTCATTTTTTGTGAGAAATATTTTCATGCTATCTAATAATTGGGTACTTTTTTGTAGTTTATTTAATAAATTTTGTAAGTATTGACGATAAATTCCTAATTCTGTGCTTGCTGTTAGCAAAATATCTTCTAAGGTTAATTTATGATAGCGCAGATGATAAAGAGTAATATTGATCAATGCTGGATGTCCCCCGATTAATTCCATTAGTTGCTGCACTTGCTGATTTTCTTTCCAATCTATTCCATATCGATTTGCTAACTCAATTACATGTTCAGAAGTAAATTCCAATAATTTCAAGGGTAGCCCAATATTAAAGGGAGATTGATTAATATCAAGAGAAAAATCAACTTCTGTTGAATAAACAATTACCAACCGTAACTTTGGCCATACTTCATCCTGTTGCGCTTCTTCTTGCCACGAACGTAACAGAGGTAGAAATTCATTGGCTAGTTCGGGATATTCAAAAATATGCTGAACTTCGTCTAATACTAATAATAAAGGTTTTTCTAAAGGTGCAAGCAAACATTCTTTTAGATAAAGAGTGCAGCTGAGTTTACTACCTATTTCTTCGTCCCAATGTTTATCGATATTAAATTCTATGCCTAGTTGACGAGCTATACTTGCAGCTAACCATTGCATGAATAATTGAGGTTTTTGCAAAACATCAATATCAACTTGAGCGATATTTAGTTTTGCTGTTTTATAGTCTAATGTTTTGGCATGAGCTAAAATCCGCAACATCAAAGATGTTTTACCCATGCCTCGACAACCCTGAATGCGAATGACGCATCCTGGTTGCGTGATTTCTTGATATGCTAGTTCTTCTAATGGAGGACGAGGAATATAGAATTTAGAATCTAAAGATAAAGGAGCGCAGGGATATTTTATATATTCACTAATCTTTGCTTGAATGTTGCGATCGCTTTGTTTTTTGAGTGTAATTTCACTTTTAATTTTATCTTCAGTGAGAAATACGGAAACAATTTGAGATGGTACAGTATTTGGTATGATTGTTTGTTGTTGCACAGAATTATCTGAATTTTGAGATAAATCTCTAACTATCAACTGTCGCTGTTCTTGTAAATATTCCTGGTAAAAATCAATGTCATTTGCATCATAAATAGTGTAGTCATCTTCATGCAACGTTAAATCAAAAGCACTAAAGCAGATTCGCATGGTGCGCGGATCTATCCTCGAATTCAAAGACCACAAACGGCTTAAACTAGAGGTGGAAATTCCAATGCGATCGCCTAATTCTACTTGTGTATAACGTTTTCCTCCTCTTTTTTGTCTCTCTTCTTCCAAAATTGCAGTTTGCAATCTCTTCATCCCAACAGCAGTTAGAACTACTCCTCTTTTTCGCAGTGATTTATTTTTGTCTTCTTTCATTTCTAAATGAAAATTTTAACTTGTTTTCATATTAATTTTGCTCAAAAGCAGTTTCCAGCCTTAAGTGACGTATATGATGTTTTAATCGATGTAATCTAAATATTACCAGATATATGCAACAGTTTAACTGATGTAAGTGAAGTTTTTGAACTGGGAAAAAATCAATTTATTTTTTAGTAGTGACAAAATAAAACATGATTAAAAAATAATAAAAAAAGTTTTAAATGTCTATGTAACCAAAAAACAAAGTTTGTATATAAAAATACAAAAATTTTAGGCAAATGAAGTATTTTATTGCCCAATCCTGAGATTAGCAAAGCTACAGCCTATACAAGAGTGTTTTCAGGTAATTTGCCTGCAAGTAGGTTAACTGATTTATCTGCACTTGAGGTAAATAAGAAAACATGGGAAATTTGAAGCTGTCTAAAATATTGGCGTTGCTCAATCAGAACTATGAAATTCTAAAATTACTTTTTTTCCTTCGTAACTTTGTGCCTCAGAAAGCGGGAACGCCTAAAGGCGAATGCTTGAGACAATCGCAACCTACAGTTATGTCAAACTTTAACTATCACGCTGACATCTGTGTTCTTGTCCTATCATTATTATTTCCATTTTTTAAATAACAGGATTGAGCGCCATGAAAAGCGTGGAGAAAAAAATCGTTGCTCTTTGTTTTATCGCTGCTGGGAGTCTTTTCTGGAGCATGGAGGGGCTGGCTAGTTCTGCCCAAGCTCAAAGCTTTGAACCTGTTTCAATAATCATTTCCGAATCTTCTAAACCTGTCACCTACATGACAGTACTCGACAAAAATACAATCGTCATCCAAATTACGGAGGGCGAATTTAACTTCCAGGGCTATCTGGAGAGGACATCTGGCAATACATTCATTGGCGAAAACGAGCAGGTGCGCGTCATCTATGATCGAGGTACTAAGCAGGTTGTGGTGATTAACAAAAAGACGGGGACTGAGTTTTACAACTACTACTTCTCTGATACCAATGAAGGGGCGCTTTAGGTTCAAGCAATCCAATTTGTAATGATTCCTAAAATATTTGCACTCTTGAGAAAACAACATGAAAATAAACCGTTTAATTCCGATCGTTGCGAGTTCCCTAATCATCACAATTGCCCTCAATGCCCAGGCTCAAAATGCTGGAGATCCTGTTCGCGGACTTCAAGATTTAGTGAATGTTCGCGGACGAGATGGAGAAGCCATACTCCAAAAGCGGGGCTATAGGTTTCGCTGGGCTGAAAAATCTGATGATTCTACTTATAGCTTTTGGACTCAAACTAAAACCGGTCGGTGCATTAGCGTGAGGACAGAACAAGGTCGCTATGTCTCTCTGGCTGATACCGGAACCACGGCCGATTGCGATCGCGGCGATAGGAAACCTCCTCAAAATACAGGCAATTCCTCTTCCCGACCCTTGCCAGACCTAATAGGAGCGAGGGCTGGTCAAGCAGAACGTGAAGTGCGGCAGCGGGGATATACCTATCGCCGTAACGAAAAAGTATCAAATACTTCTGTTGCTTCGTTCTGGGTTGAAGGCAACTCAGGTCGGTGTGTAGAAATCGTTACCTCAAACGGCCGCTATCAAAACATCTCTTACGTTGATTGGCATCACTGCCATAGATAATCTAATCCCGTTCTTGTGTCTAAACCGATTGACACTGGCGAAATTCTCGATGGTAGAGTTTCCAAACAAATTCATCTAGAATCAATGCAACTAATGAAAAGCTTACGAACATTAGCCCCTACTCTTGTGGGTTTATTAACTCTGACAGTTACTCATCCTGTTAACGCTCAAGCAGCGATCGACACTTTAGACAACGGGAATCTGAGTGTGACTGGTATGAGATCGGGAAGTGGCTGCACTGTCCTTTTTAATCCTCAAGGGGAGATCATTCAACAGGGTCGATCCTGTAATTCCACAGAAATCCGTAAAGCCGAGACAGCGATCGATACCTATCTTCGGGAGCAAGGTGCACCTGAGCGTAACAGTGACGACTCAATGCGCCAAAGACTGACCTTAATCTGCTACGGTGAAGGTCGCAAACCAAGTCTTGAAAGCCGCAACAGCTATGAATGGAACTCACGTCGTCATCGCTATGAACTGCAAAATCGTGTAGAGTCTTCGACAAACGAGTTCGATTCCGAGGTTCAAGTGGAGATTCGTAATATGCAGGGAAAAATTCATCTGACCGGAAAGCTCATCCCGCCAATTAATTCAGGCGGTACTAATGGATGGTGGAACCTCAAGGATCTCCGTGTCACACCTGAGCAAATTACGGGAAAATACCAAGTAAATGGGCTAAATCATCCGCGTGTTGAGATCGACCGACGCAGTGGACGGATTGCCATTAATGGGATTGAGCATTTCCGTGGTACTTGCGATTCCGGCGACTGGAGCAATAGCAGAACTCGTTTTTAGTCTGTTGTATGGTTGGGTTTCGTCAAGACAAAGACGAAACCCATGTCTTCGCAGTTGAAAACTCGCTCCATCGGTGGCATCAAGATTTCGTTTTGGTGCAGACGCGATCGCATTCCTCCCTTCGACACTAGCTAATAGGCGAAAAATCGAAGTAAATCTGAATAAATACTAAAGGCAAGATGATAAAACAAAAATCAAGATACATTTACATAGATTTGAATACCATCAACAACATAATACCAATCTTCAAATTTGAAGATTAATACTTTTGCTTAAGGTAATTTAATTAAGCTGAACGGTTTGCTGATTAATTAGAACAATAAACAATGAATTACTTGCGCTGGAGAAACTATCACATGAAAAACTCTGCCTTGACTCTTATTCGTAGTGTTTTAGCCGCCTCGGTTATCACCACATCGCTCACATTTAGCTTCACTGCACCGTCGTTAGCTCAGGCTCATACGACCGTAAGGTTTTCCGCTGGCAAAGACAACACTTTTATCCAGTCTTCGATTACGGGCAACCAATACCATGACTATATTCTAAATGCGCGGGCAGGGCAGAGCCTCTCGGTTTCGTTGATTACCAAAGGAGCAGCATACTTCAACATTCTCTCACCAGGCAGCACAGATCGGGCAATTTATAACAGCTCAATATCGGGCAACGACGGAAACGTTCGTTTGTCACAGAGTGGTAACTATACAGTTCGTGTGTATCTAAAGGGTGGCAGTAAGGACAGAAATCGAACGGTTCCTTTTGAACTTTCAGTCGGTATCTTGTGATGGTTGCTTTTCAATACTAGAGAAAAGCTTGAAAACTGTTAGAAGCGATACGTTTATCACATCGCTTTTAACAGTTTTCTCGATCGCTGGAAGTGCAACAGTCTAAACACCTCCAACAGCGTATTATGTGCGGGATCTTAGGCAGAAATTTTCTGCCCAATATAAGGGAACTCCAAAAATTGAAGAAGGAGTCAGAAGTCAGAATCCAGGAGTCAGAATCACAATCGGAAGGGGATTCAGACCCCAACCAATTGTAGACACCGTGCAGACGATAGCGCCGGCGGCAAGCGACGCTGGAGCGTCTGGGGTTTTAAACCCGTTTATTCATCCGCCCTTTGGGTTCAGCAGTCGCTCATGGGGGAAACCCCCAAGACCGCGCTGCTTCACCACTCGCACAGAATTCAATTCTGAATTCTGAATTCTGGCTCCTGAATTCTGTTTGATAAATTATCCAATTTTCGGAATCACAACGACTTTTCCTCCCTCTGCTCTCCTGCCCTAAAAGCGTTCGCGTAGCGTCCCGCAGGGATGGGATATTTTTTTATTTGGAAGTCCCTAATATAGTCCGGCGGCTACCAACGACCATCTTTTGAGACACGGCAAAACACAAATCACACCAATTTTAAAAAAGAATGCAACAGATACATACGGACATACCTTTGTTCTGTCTAGCTTTCCTAATTTTGAATTTTGAATTTTGAATTTTGAATTTTGAATTGGTATCACCCTCATCAGCTTCACGCCTGTTTAGCACCGCAAAAAGGAAAATTGTATGTCCCCCCTAAGACACGAAGCCCCTGTACCGGTTGAATATCGACTGCTTGGACTCGATCGCCGGCTCATTTGGCCGACGGTGAGCGTTTATCTTGTGGTGTTTTTATGGACGGGAGTCATGCCAGCCATCAACGAGGCTGTTCATAACAAAGAGGTTTTAGCAGGGACAGCTTATAAAGTCGGCCCTGTAAGTTTTACACCGACCCAAGGCTGGGTGATAACTCAGACCCCATTGCCTGTCGGGGCTTCATCAAACGCAGTGGTCTTCAAAGATGGCGTCACGTTTAGCGTCAAGAGCGGCGTCTGGAAGGGAACTGCCGAGGAACTCCTCAACCAGATCGTGAAAGACCAGAATGAATTTATTGTCGAGGGTAAATTAGTTCCTGTTACAACACTGCAAAAGGTTGCCGGAGTAGCTAAGAGAATTAATGGCCCCGACTATATTGGTCTACTGCTTGCATACGTCGATGGCAAGGGTCAGGCAGTCGAAGTGATTGTGAAGGGCCCGGCCGCTACCTCCACACAACTGGAGCAACCGATCGCTGACATGATTCAGAGCATCACATTTAAACCATAGGAGGGCAATTCGTGACTAGCACTTCAAAGAGTGAGGACACAATCCGCAAGGCTGCCATCGATCGTTCAGGCTGGAGCAATTCCGTCCGATTTTTTCAGCCGCACAACCCGGCGTGCTACTTGTATTGGTTGCTCGTACTCAAAGGCATCTACGGCTTCTGCCAACTTTTGTTCGCCAACGCCATCTATCCCACTGCTCTGTTTATTGCCCTCTCCGCTGAGGCACTATATTGCCTGCCTTGGATCTGGTTTCTCACCCACAAAGATCGCTATGAACGTGAGCCAGCCAAGCTCGCGCTGCTCGGCTTTCTCTGGGGCGGACTAGTAGCGCCCTGGGTTATGGCGCTCCCTGGCAATAATGCAATCCTATCGCTATTTGCGAAGCTGACCAGCCTCGACTTTTATAGCCATTGGAGTCCGGCTCTCACGGCACCCATCGTGGAAGAAAGCTCCAAATTCGTCGGGCTGGTCATGCTCGCTTTACTAGCACGCAACCATGTCCGCAACGCCTACGACGGGTTTCTGCTTGGTGCGTTTGTGGGTCTCGGCTTTCAGGTCTTTGAAGACGTGTCTTACATTGTGCTCGCCCCCAACGAAAGCTTCGGATCGCAGCAGGTCGCTAATGCGTTGCAGGTATTGGTAGTACGTACAGTGAGCGGTTTCTGGAGTCACTCGCTCTACACGGCAGTTGCGGGTACGGGGTTTGGCTACTTCCTCGAAGCGAAAAATCGCTCGTTCGGCCATCGGCTCGCGGTTTTAGTAGGTTTCTTTCTTTTGGCTTGTCTGGCTCATAGCTGTTGGGATGCCGTTGGTGGGTTTATCGGCTTCGGGCCCATCGGCATCGTCATTGGAACGGTTGCGATTTTGCTTGCGTGGCGGTTTTCCGAGCAGCGTCAGCGCAAGTTTGTCCGCGTCCTGCTGGCTGACGATGTTGCAAACGGAATCGTGAAAGAAGCCGAACTGGCTGCGATTTCCAACCGACCGAAAGATCGGCGAGCTTACCTGAGAGAGATCAAGTCCTCATCCGGGCCTGACGCGGCAAAACGCGCTGGGTTCATACTCGATGCGGCGATCGATCTTGCAGCGGCAATTGCATCTACGGACAGTCTCGATAGTCCGGCAGCCAAAGCCGCGCGTGCGGAGATTGCGAGGGTGCGCGGTGCTGCACAGTTAGGTTAATTACAGTAGATTCCAGCCGAAATGCCGAGGCGATCGCATTGCTCCCTTCGATACTAGACTTCTTGGCATTTGTCGGGAAAAGGGAAGTGGAAAAGGTTCTGTATTGTCCCTTTCCCCTTTAACCAAAACCTTTTCCCCAAGAGTGCAAAAAACACAAATGCCAAGAGGTCTATCCTCTTAGTACTCTCTAAATTGGATTGTTTGTCCAGATAGCAACTATTTCTTACAATCCTCTGAATTCCCCGTGTAAACGATCGATTGATAGCGTCCTTGGTCTGTTTGGATTGTTACACAGTAGTTGGTTTTGCCTTCTAACCAGTAGCTGTAGCCCGAATCATCACTCTTGACCCATCGATAGCCCCGTTTTTTCACTGTGTTTTCTGCCTGTCCTGCCCTTGCCCCTACTAAATCGCTCAACCGAGAGACGGTAGTACCCGCTTCCGGCTGACGCCTAGCAGCAGCCGTCTGATTTCTGTTACCTGAGTTTTGTCCATTGGCAGATGTATCCCAATAGACAAAAATCGACTCATTGGCGAGACGATAAATCTGTCCTCGATCGCCAAGTCCAGATTGTCGATAGGCAGCATTACCATTTCGATCGCGATAATTGCCAGGTCGATTACCTGAAGGGATCAGGTCATAGCTATTACCATTTTCTAGTTGAATGCTAACCGCACCCTGACGTTGGGAAAAGGTACAAGGGCCAGAGGATGTGGCGCGGTCTTCTCCTTTTGGAAAAACATCGCAACGGGCATTCACGGTATCGGCTTTGACGGATACAGGAAAACTCAAAGAAGCGATCGCCAGTGCTACCGCTAAAAACGAATTTGAAGATTTTATCGCCATAAAACTCCTGAATTATGACAACGAAGATGACATTTTATATCATCCCCTTAAATGTGCGTTTGCAAGTGTTAACTAGCAAACTTTCTTAAACTATCTTTGTTGTGTCACTCTCCAATAGCTTTTATGATTTCTGAATTCTAGAGCTTTTGTATAGGAAGCGATCGCCAAATTTTTTCTAATAGCCCGAAAATCTTTAAAATTAATTGATGATAGAAAATTAAAGTAGGATGATGACTAACACTAAATATTATTAGTTACTCAATCACTTGACCATAGATATGTTCCTGTTTAATCGCTTCCTCCATTCAATAATTCGGTTTGTGCTAGTCAGTGTGATGACGATCGCAATAGTACTTGGTTGGAGTGCGATCGCCCACAGTCAACTGCCCTCGTCACCCACCGCCGCTTCTAACAATCCGTACAAACCGCCTAAAGGCGTCACCCGTCTTGGTGAATATGAAATTGCCAACGTGAATTCACCACTAGACAAAAACCTTTTATTTAAGGTTGTCTCTCCCACTGTTTTTAATCGCGACCAACCGCCAGAGGGAAGTCTTCCTGTGGAAGTACGTGCTGAAGAAATTACGCAACGGCTGATGCGAGCGCTCGATAGAGCTAATAAAGCCAAACAAACTCCCATAATTTCTGTTGCCACCTTGAATAACCGCCTAATCCTCCAGCTCAATGACAATCAAACGTCCCGTTCTTTAAGGTTGGTGACAGTGACAGAGCCAGATGCTGACTACTATGGGAAAACACTGGAGGAATTGGCCCAGGAGTGGAAAAAAATATTACAAGCAGAAGTGGAACGCATTGAGCGACTCTTCTCACCTAAGGTATTGTCTCAACGGGTTGGGCAGGCACTACAAATCAGCATCGGCTTGGTGTTGGGCAGTGTTGTGTTATGGTTCCTGCGGCGAACTCTAATTCGCAAACAGACGGTATTGCAAGCTCGTTATCAAGAGCATATAGCTGAGGCAAAAGAGGCTGCGGTCAAACGCTCTCAGACAGAAACATCGGCCAATATTCAGGCAATCGACACCAGCGAATCAGAGGCACACACCATCGCCGATGGGCGATCGCAATTTTTAGAAATCATTCAGCGACAGTTCACTCTCAAGCGCCAACTGGGGATCTATTCTTTTCTGACCTTGCTACTGTTTTGGGCGTTTATTCTCGGATGGTACATCGGCATTGTAGTCATCATGTCTCGCGTCCCCTATCTGATGAGATGGTGGAGTGAAGCTTTAGCCCGTCCCCTCGCGCTGCTGATTATTTGGTTTTTCACTAGTATTGTCATTCGTATCGGCAAAAGCTTAATTGACTACATCACCGATGTCTGGACAACCCATCCCTCTCTCCCTTTGAGTGAAACTCAACGGATTACTCTGCGATCTGCAACAGTTTCTGGGGCACTAAAAGGATTAATCACCTTTGTTTTGATTACCTTCGGTATCTTGCGGACTCTAGACATTTTTAATGTACCCACTAGTTCAATTTTGGCAGGGGGGGCTGTCATCGGTATTGCAATTTCCCTTGGTTCTCAAAGTTTGATGAAAGATTTGGTCAATGGCTGCTTAATTTTGATGGAGGATCAATTTGCTGTGGGAGATGTGATTGAGATCGGGAATAAAAGCGGACTGGTGGAAAATCTCAACCTACGCGTGACTCAACTACGCAATGGCGAAGGTAAGTTAATTACCATTCCTAATAGCAATATCACTGATGTCAACAACTTAACCCGCCTTTGGTCGCGGGTAGACTTTTCTATTGTGGTGGCCTATGAAAACGACCCGAAGCAGGTTTTAGAGATTCTCAGGCAAGTATCCCAGCAATTGTATAGCGAAGTGAAATGGCGCGATCGCCTGCCAGAATCGCCCGAAGTCCTGGGCATTGATGACCTCTCCCACACGGGTATGCTAGTGCGCGTTTGGATTAAAACGGCACCGATGGAACAATGGAATGTTGGGCGAGAGTTCCGTCTACGAGTGCGCCTAGCCTTTGAAGCAAACAATATCCAGATTGGCAGACCACAATGGATTACTTACAACACAGATTTGGCAAAGTCTCCTTTTCAAAATTAGCCTTTGCTAAGAAACTTACAGTGAAAAAAATATCCCAAACTGATGTATATGATGTTTTGAATAAAGTAATTTATCTCTTAACTGATTTAAGTTATATTTCTGTAACTGTAACTAAGTTCATGAATATTTTTTGATAGAAAAAATAAAATATACAACATATATTAAAGCTATATCAAGAAAAGTTTTAGGTCGATCTCCAAATTAAATATCAAAAAATTAATAGATGGTGCTTTGGGCTAATTTGCCTGTAAATAGATTAACTGATTTATCTGCACTTGAAGTCAAGAAGAAAACATGGGAAATTTAAATCTGTCTAAAAATTTTAGGGCTTCTGTTTTCTATATTTGTTCCAGGATGGGTAAGTTTAACGAGCAAATACGAAAACAAGCAACAAAGGCTAGGTGAAGTTTAATTTGTCAATATTTAGGTGAACAAAAATCATGAACCTTAAAACATTACTTGTTACCACTGTTATATCTTTAGCATCATTTGTTGCGACTTTTCCAGTGAAAGCAAATATTTCTCAGGAAGGAGTGCAAGGAATTAATGATATTTCTGTAACCTCAAATTCTTCTGTTGTAAATCAGTTAAACCAGCCTTATCTCATCGCTAGACCTAATTGGGTGACACTAGCTGGAGGACGGTCAAAAAGAATTAACCTACGTACAAGACCAACTATCAACTCGGATACTAAGGGCTACGGTTTAGGTGGCGATCGCGCCCAAAATTTACAATGCGTACAAGACAAAGATAGACGTGGTAGTAAGCTTAACTGGTGTCGAGTGAAATTCCCAAGATCGGGAGCGATTGGTTGGATTCGTAGCGACAACATTATTTTCAGCGATGGTGGCGAATAAAATTGCAGTCTACACCATAGACACTAGACTTCTTGCAGAAGTCGGGAAAAGTGGAAGGGGAAAGGGGGAAAGTTTTGGTATTTTCCCTTTCCCCTTTAACCTTTTCCCTTTTCCCACCTCTTGCAAAAAGCACTTTTGCAAGAGGTCTACTGGACGATGGCTTTGAGTGAGTCTATTGCCGTTCAAGAATCGCTTAATTTGTGGTGTGAGAAGTTTGTGTGTGTTATTGTCAGCAGCGACAGCCAGAAGCCTTAGACCAAATTTTTGACAATCTGCCTGTTAAGCTCAACCAACAAGTAGTGACAGGTATTTTGGCAGCATTGCAGAAAGATATTGATACTTTGAGTTGGTTTTGTGGTTACATGGCATCAGAAATCGTGCGATTCGTTGATTAGTGAATCACGGTAGTCAGTCCGTAAATAACTAATCCAGCCCGACAGCAGATTACTGTCATTAAAGGCTGAACTCTCGGTCAGATGCAAGTGCAAGCCTTGCTATTCAGACTCAGAATTGACTCCTCATCTGCCCACACCGAACGGGAGCAAAACTCTGATTACATCGGGGATGGAACCCTTTACTGATTTTATGCCTTACCCCGGTTGTCGCATTGTCATACTCAACAACGAGAAATTTGAAGCACTGCCGCCTAAAGTGCAAGCAGCAGTCAAAGAAGCTTTTGATGTAGTAGAAACTAGTGGGGAAGAGGCACAAAGGAGAAATGAGGCATTACTACGTGAGTTAGAAGTGTAGTAACCGACATAGTATAACTGCCGGATGAGCGTAGGCATCGCTACACACCATTCTTAGAGGAAAAAGAGCGATCTCACCCCCCAAACGTGACAGATGCTGACCAGCCTCAAAGTCCACAGCCCAGGGCGAGCAGTAAACGGTCAGACCATCGTGAACGTGGGCAGCTGACCAGTGTTGTCAAAGAGGCCAACGCTGTAGCTGCCTCCATACGGCACGATCATCGCGTTTGATCGCACGGCGGCCCGTGCCCAGTCTGCGTTCCCAACTGCCGATGCTGCAAGCGCCGCCAGCCCAGTAGCCTGTATGCACTGTAAGAAGTATGCGCTGGTCACGAGGAGCAGGTCATACGTGGGCTGGTCGTAGTTTGCGATCGCGAGAAACACGTTCTGGGGCTGCCACGTTGCCTTGCCCTGGGCAACCCCAGCCGACTGGATCGCCAGGAGTGAGTCAACACCACCGGCACCGTTGACGATCTCGGCGTAGCGATTACCAGGCCGACTTGCGGCTTGCTCGGCATGTCGCCGCCAATTGTCCAGCGCTCGGATCTCTTCGACAGCATAAGTGCCATCGAAGAGTAACGTGTCGCGGTAGATAAAGTAGCCCACAGGAGCCATCGCATTTGTCGGCTTTGAACCGGTGAGAATTTGGTCGAGGTAGCCCGCGTTGTACCCGTAGCTGTCGGTGAGTCCCTGGAGCGGCGCACCCCGAAGACTCCCCTTTGCGTAAGCGATCGCCCCGGCATCGTTGCCGTTGAATGCTGTGAGCGCGGTGTTAATGCGCGTCACAATCGCGTTAAAGCTATTGGCGTTCGGCAAAAATCCGGGCCGTGGGTTCGGCGAACCTGGCACCGGGAAACGGATGAAAGCGTCGCGCAACCACACGCCGCCAAAATACCCGGCGAGGTGCATCAGCCACAGCAACGTCGGGAGTGACGGGTCGTCGGGTTCGGACGGTCGGAGTGTCTGCTCGAACACGTACACCGGGACATAGCGTGAGAGGAAGTCAATCGGATCGTGACCTCCAAGTGGGGTTGTGCGTGCATAGGCGCTCACGAGCCGATCAAGCAGATCCAGGTCTTCGGTCATGACGGTTCGGAGGTTGTCAAAGAACGGGTAGAGGGGTAGGTTGAGCCGCAGCCTCTTTTGGCTTTGTGCGACGGCAATGCTGCCGAAAACTCCGGTTCTTGAGAGGGACGTGGCGGCAAGTCCGGTCGCTCCCGCTCTCACCGCGCCAATGAAGAACGCACGACGCGAGATGTGATTGTGCATGATGATTCCCTCTGCTACTGAATTAAAATACAGTAAATTTAATAAATCTCCAATTTCAAGAATTTTCTATATAAATTAATGGGCTTATTTATCAACAAGCAACTATCAAGTAAATATCAGGTATAGAGGATAGCGGCGAGCGACACCAAGCAGTCCGTCATAGACATCGCTCACATTCTTAAAAGAGCGACACCAAGCAGCCCGTTGTAGACATCGCATACAAAAAAGCCCAGTCATCTCATAACTGGGCTTTTAGCTATCTCAATCAATCATTGGAACAATAGTTTTAGACTATACAGCAGGAAGTTCAAGATTAACCTTGACAACTTTGTTCTTTTCTTGCTCAGTTTTTGGCAGTATCAGATTCAAAATGCCGTCTTTATAATCTGCGGTGACATTGGTATTTTGAATTTTAGCTTTAAGAGGAATTACACGTTGGAACTTGCCGTAGTAAAACTCAGAACGAGTACCTTCTTTATGTTCTAATTTGCGTTCTGCAACTACTTTCACTGCACTTTCAGTAACTTCAATATCTACATCTTGTGCTGATACACCAGGTAGTTCAAGTTTTAGGTGCAATGCATCTTCAGTTTCAGTCAATTCGGCTGCTGGAGTTTTAAATGTTTGAACTTGTAAATCATCAAACACTCTGTCAATTTGACGTTGTAGTGTAGTCATCTCAGCCCAAGGGTTGTAACGTACAATAGCCATATTATTTTTGCGCCCTAACTTTTTATTTACTTGATTGAGGGATTGAATGTGTTGCTTTGATTCTTATATTAGTCATAATAAAAATTTGTGTTAATTCGGTTGTTATCACCCACTTATTGATGATTACCGTACTAAATTAGGCATGAAAAAGAATTACGGTTTACTCGAATTTTGCAGTTCGGTAAACCTGAATATAAATTATTAAAGTCAATAACAACCAAGAAATCTGCTGTTGAAGGGCATAGTGCAGTTAAGCAATCCCTTCTTGAGCGGGAGGTATAGCTCATCGCTGATCGTGCAGCCCTACCCAAACGATTGCCCCCAGCGCTCCCAGTTTTCTTTGTTGAACGGCGTAGGCGTAGCCCGCCTTTGGCATCGCCACTTCAAAATTAAGTTCAACTCCAACTCCTGCCGTGCGCGTCGGTCTATGGGTGCATCCCACCAAAAAGCAACGTGTTAACGGGTTTAGGAGTGCGTAGTTTACCGCCGCAGGCATCGCCCCAATTCAAGCCAGGAAAAGTCAAAAGTAAGCGTAGCCTGTTGCAGACATCGCCTATAACAATTGCAATCAACAGTTCAGTTTAGTAGAGTGTCACCCCACTGTTGTAAGCGTTCACGAAACTGGTGTAGTCGTACTCGACTTGAGTTGCATAGTTTAGAGCAAAGTTAACAATTTCATCTTTGAATACACCCTTGTTAGGGCTGGTGATATCAGTCACTTCCTTGTCAACGCTTTCTGAAACAATGCTAGCATCGTAATCTTTATCAGAGATAGCATGGTTCTTAGCAACGACCTTACCTGCATATCCCATCGCATCCATGAATTTTGATTTAGTGGTTAGTAAGGTATAGTCAAAGTCCACCTGGTAAGGGGATTTTTCATGCAGCATAAAGGGGATACCACTGACCGTAGTGTAGCCAACCAAGGGGTCAGTATTAGAGAGCATCGCTTTGGTGGCAATTGTCACCCTCGCCCCTTGATGATTTCCATAGACTGAACTTGGTAGTAAACCTGGAACTGCGATCGCTACGGGGCTAGAAGCTTCCTGCTTCATCTCCAAAATGCGATCGTCATCGGTTGCTGAAGTTGGGCCCTCAATCAGCAAGTAATACCGATACTTACCAAGACTACCAGTACCGGAACCTAATTTGAGACGAATATCTTTTAGAGTGTAGTAACTATTGCTGTAGCGCTTACTGCTAGGAATTGAAGCGATGTAGCTGCTAATTGCCCCAGTAATATCTGAGTAGGTGCTGCTGGATACAGGCTGGAGTTCAGAGGTTGTCTGAAAAACTCGATTGCTACTGCTATTTAGCAGCGTGTACTTATTTAATAAACTAGAGCGGCTCTTGGCTGCTGCCTGTTGAATTAAATCCTTGACCACACCGTTGGTATTGCTCTCTTGCAAACGGTATGATAGCTCGTCGTTAGTCCCCTTAAAGTCGCTCATCTTGTTGAGGTAAGCATCCAGAAAATTCCGCACAATATCTTGACCATCACTGGAGCTTAGGCCGTTTTCTTTGGCTGCTAGGAGAATCGAGACTGCCATACGTCGCAAATCCCAAACATAAGGGCCAAGATAACCTTCATCAAAGTCAGTAGTATCAAAGACGTTATTATCGTTGCCATCTCTCATTCCCCCAAGATTTTGCAGATGCATATCCCCCTCTAACCAAATGGCATCAGTAGAGGAATTGACAAATCCTGAACTCGGTAATGTTTGCATATCACGATAGAAAATGTCAGCCGTTCCTCGATAAAAGGCGAAGGGGCTAGCTGTCATCTTTTGCATTTTCGTTGCTAGTTCTTGGGGCAATTGAGAAGCAAAGGGATGGTTGTATTGGTAAATTTCATTTTCTACCCAAGTTGAACGGGGAGTTGCAGCAACAGATGTAAATGTAGACCCCACAATTAAGATGAAGACGGCTACGATTCTGGATATGTGTTTGAGCATGAAATTCTCTTAGGCGGTAAAGAAATTAACTCTTGTTGGACTCTTGTGTAGACACAACTATCCAACAACAATTCTTTTACCACCTTACGTCAGAACTTATAAAGTGATTTAAAGCACAATGTAACAACTATTCATAGCCCTGATCTTTCTAAAGCTTCGGCAGCTAACTGTTTAACATGAAGCTGTAAATTTTCTCTTTGTTGTTCAAACATAAAAACTGACCTTTGGCTAAAAACTGGTGCAAACGTTGTGTGGCAATGCTATGTTTGCTACGCCCTCGGTTGGCGATCGCTCACATTGATGATGAGACATACCGCCGTCGCATTTTGACTCAAATCAACCGTGGTGAAAGTCGTCACAGTTTATCGCGAAAGGTTTTTCATGGTCAAAGGGTTGAAATCCACCAAAGATACCGTGAGGGTCAAGAAGACCAATTAGGGGCGTTGGGTTTAGTTGTGAATGTGATTGTGCTGTGGAATACTTACTATATGGATGCCGCAGTCAATGAGTTAAGTTCTCTTGGTCAGGCAACAAATAGAGAAGACATTGCCCGACTCTCTCCGTTGGGACGCAAACATATTAATATGCTGGGTCGTTATTATTTCTTGTTGGCAGAACCCATTTTGAAAGGAGAACTACGTCCCTTGCGTGACCCTAATGCTCGTAAAGAATTTGATGATTTGTTGTAGGGTTGAGGGCTTATCCCGGTTTTCTGTTCTTAAGTTATGTAACAAAACTATCATGTATATACATAGAAAAACAAGAAGAATGACGTAGTTTCAATGCTTTCACCTATGTATATACATGGCTACGGTTTTTTCTAGTTTTTCATCTCAATTTTCTTATCCCGGTTTTCTGTTCCGTTGCTACTCACGCCCCGGTTTCAGCGAATAAGTGATGTATTGGCTCAAACTCTTGAAACCCTTACAAGACACCTACTTTACTTTAGTTTACAAATTAGCTCTGAGCGCTTGATTTTTTAAGAATGGTCGGATTATCTAATCCTCAATTATGTTAACTTTGGAACAAGCTCTCCAGAAGTGTGATTTTGACTAGAAAATAATTTTTTATTAGATGCTAGGGATTTATGAACAAAAATAAAACTGCTGGATATCTTCTTATATTTGTTGGCGCGATTGGCATATTTAGCCTCGTTATATTAAGCATCTTTAGTATACAGATTCTACTTTTCTCGTGTTCGTGGAGTACAACTCAAGGAAATTGCTTTCTCCCAATAGCGATTTTATTACTTATTACTTCTGCCCTTAGTATTGTATTCATAATGATATTTAAACGTGGGCTAAAAAATTTTAAATCTAGAAAAACCTCTTTTGAGAAAGACAGCTAATCTTCAATACTTTCTAATTGTTTGGAGAGTAAGAATTGCTTGATTGTAGTTCCTTAAGACAACCAATGATTTATAGCCCAATACGCTTGGGTTAAGCAAATTTATCTGTTAATGCAGGCAGGGGGAGCAGGGGAGGCAGGGGAAGCAGAGGGAGAGAAAAAAGTTTAACTGAACTGTATTGATTTATAGCCCCAACCAAGATGAAGCATGGGGTTTATATTGATTTTCTCTGAGTTGCGATCGCTCTTGGGTCAACACCTTGGCTATGGTAAAGGTCGAGTGTGTCGAAGATGGGCAAAGAAGTCTGCGCGCATAGTTAAGCTACTGAAAGCAAAGATTTATACATAATAAGTCTAGGATATACGGTTTTACAGAATGTGGCACAATATTTCTCCAGAAGCGAGTAAATAATGGACTACGACAAATTTCCAATTACTACTACGACCTACTGTTAGATGATTTACCATTAGGTGCAGTTCTGAATATGGCTTCTACCGTGCAATATAAAACTGCCCTAGACGGAAGGTGCGAACGCTCGCATTTAAAAGTTCGGTTTCCATTGTCCAAACACCGTCATGAAGACTGAAACCTTTAGGAAATCGTAAGCGTTGTGGAGGTAAGTCACGAACCAAACCCAGTTTGCTTTCCTTCGGGGCGCGAGTCTAATGCTCAAGGAACTCGCACCAGATAGAGACAAAATTCTGAGGCGCTTCTTTCCTGGTGTTCCATTGTTTTAAGTGAACGCTGCACAAATCAATGATAATTTGGTTGGTAAAACTCAACCTTCTGTGGTGCTGACGAGTGGTTTATTGAAAGCGTAAATGTCAGGCATAGTAATGTTTTTATCTCCTGGCTCTTTTAGTATTGCTTTTATCTCTATCGGCTAATACCCTAATTTCTCAATCAAAGCTACACTACCATCGGAAAATGTCAAAATTTTGGGATAGCAGCAGATGATTGATCTCTACACCTTCACCACACCCAATGGACGCAAAGCTTCTGTCATGCTGGAAGAAGTCGAATTGCCCTACAATGTCCACAAAATTGACATTACTACTCAACAGCAATTTACACCTGAATACATCGCCATCAATCCCAATAGTAAAATTCCCGCCATTGTTGACCAAGAAACTGGGATTAAAGTTTTTGAATCGGGTGCAATTCTAATTTACCTAGCCGAAAAAACAGGTAAGCTCTTACCCACTGAACAAAAAAGCCGTTTTCAAGTACTACAGTGGCTGATGTTCCAAATGGGAGGAGTCGGGCCAATGTTTGGGCAACTTAACCACTTTAAACGCTTTGCACCCGAAAAACTTCCTTATGCCATCGAGCGTTATGAAAAGGAAACTTTACGCATTTATGATGTCTTAGATAAACAACTGCAAGACAATGAATTTATCTGTGGAAACTATTCGATTGCGGATGTTGCAACGTATCCGTGGGTAGCGATTTATGAATTTCTTGGTTTAACACTCGACAACTGCCCAAACCTCAAACGCTGGGTGGACATGGTGCAGCAACGTCCGGCTGTGCAACGCGGAATGCAAGTTCCTTAAATACAGGAGGATGGATGAGTCAACAATGGGGATGATGGCTCACGGACAGGGTGAGGCATCACTTCAGCAACAATGCGCCCATCGCTGTCTTTTCCCACTGGAATAATCATCAGTTGGTTATCGACAGCAGCGAAGCGACTAGCTTGAGCAATTTCTGTTTTGCTCCATTGCTCAATGCTTGTTCTGGCACTTCACCTTGTTTCATTTCCGGGACATCAATTCCACAAAGCTCAACCTCGATTTGGCTGTCATCGGTTTGACGAACTGTGATGCTGTCCCCATCTGCCACTTGTGTAGCTGTCCATTCTTCGGTGAGTGCAATTGATGGCTGGTTAGTTCTTTGGAAAATCAAGATAGCGGTGATAATAGCTCCAGCGATCGCTGTTAAGATTATAGCAGTTCTCCACAATGGCTTCATGTTGCTACATCTTTATTGCAATATTAAGAAACCACAATTTTAACCGCAGTGAACATTTATTAGCGGTTATTTTCTCAAGTTATCTAAACAGAGTTAAATACTTGTTCTTTTTCAGCTTAGAGCGATGTGATTGCTGTTATTAAGCGAGTATATATAGTTAATCATCCCAAATATCGCCATATCCTGGCAATTATGATGTTGGGTATTTAAAATAAAATATTGTATCAGCATTAAAGTTTAAGGTTCATTGCTTTTTTAATAAATTAAGTATGAGTTCAATCATCGAAACAATTACGATTAATGTGGAAGCCGACGAGAATGAACAGTATATTTCTATACTGTCGTCATCTATTAACCAGTTAAGAGGTGAAAATCGTTACTGTGGTCAAACCAAAGAACACGCTATAGCTATTGCATTAGAGCAGTTAGCCAGTAAATATCGTCAGATTGCCGAAGAGAACCAAAATAAAGATTGGCTTGCAGTAGAGCATTCTGAATCTGGAGAAGTAATACAAAAGCATTATCATGTGATTTTACATTATGAACGGATTGGGATAGCAGAGTCTAAATTTGAAGCAATGCAGGACACGCTGCTGGGAAATACCGTAGTTGAAAATGCCAAAGTTACCTTGATTGAGATTGATGCAAACTTACCAGTCTCGCCCTTAACTTAATGATCTGCTAAATAATTGCAATGAATCGGCAAGTAGGAGAAAACAGTAATGCAAAGTATCAAATTGAGTTCTTACGTAGGGTCTGATGGGATCTTACATTTAGAAATCCCTCTGGGGATAACGGACAAAGAAATAGAAGTGACAGTAACCTATCAACAGCTAGAACCATCAGCACCCTCAAAAACACCCGAAGAATTGGGATGGCCAGCAGGATTTTTTGAGCAGACTTACGGTAGTTGTCAAGATGATCCAATTGTGATTAATTATGACATTTTCTCAATCACCTCATCACTCATCTGAATTTGGTTTTTTCCGATATTACGTTTGAGCAAGAAAATACCTGCATCATGCGCTTGCTGACCACCAGCACTAAAGTAAGCATCCTCGATAATTACTGGTTCAATACCGCGCTCAAAAGAGTCAATTGCTGTCTTGAAAATACAGCTATCAGTTTCAACTCCACAAAGATATATTTTACTGATTTGATTAATCAAAATAAAACTCGAAAAACTTTTCGTAAATGCAGAGTAATAAGGTTTATCAAAAATATTATGTATATATGGCTGAAGTTCATCAATAATGCTCGTTTCTGGTTCATGTATCAAGCTTGACCAATGAATTAGCTTCACATAATTACTGTCAGCAGTATTGATAAATTTTGTAAATCCAACGAGTTTACCAGCCTTTAAAAAACGCTCAATTAGATTAATGACAGTAGAAATAATATGTCTGCATTTATCAGGCATAAAACCATTTTGCATATCTACTACAAGAAGTATTTCGCTCATTTGTGCCAGCATTTATTTAGATTAAGAGTTAAGATATTAAATAAAACAATATTATATAAGTAATCTCCAAGTCACAAAATGGAGTTTTTCAAGTAAAAATATATGAGTAATACTGAATTTCATCCTTGCCCAATCTGTTCGACCCCAACTCGATATTTTCCAAGATATCCACGTGCAGTTTGCGATGATTGCTATAGCAAAGCAAGTGATGCTCAAGGACGAAAATTGAGTTTTTTTAATACCTCAATGAGTGGAGGATTTGAGGGAATTATAACTGAAACTAAAGAGAAGTACGAAAGCCATATTTGCTATATTGATGGGGTAAAATGCTGCGCTGATGAAGCTCGGTTTGGCGGTATTGTGATTGAAACGATAATAAATGATAATTTTTCTAATCACTAGGAAACCGTATTTAGATTATTAAGTTATACCCAGTACTTGACTGTGGTCTATCAGATTAGATGCGATTGCGCCCCATCAAATGGGAACCATGTTATGTAATTGCGTTCCTTGGCACCATGAAATTATTGCATTTTCTCAAATCCAGACCAGTTATTATAGTAATAGCTATCGCAGTAAATATCACTGTCATTGATGTACATTCTTCTAGTTCAAATCTTCCCATAGGCAAGAGTACAATTACTCAGTTACAACCACAGATTCAACTTATTCACACACTGACTGGGCATAAAAAAGTGACTTTTGGTGTGAGAGCAGTTGCGATTAGCTCTTCGGGGCAAACCCTGATTAGTGGAGGTAGAGATGATACGATTAAATTCTGGAATTTACGTACTGGGAAATTACTGCATAGTTTAGACGCTCACTCAGATGGTATTACTTCAATAGCTATTAGTCCAGATGGCAAGCGAATTGTAACTGGTGGGATAAGCACCCCAACAATGAAGGTTTGGGATTTACGCACTTTCCTTATGCTTGAGAGCGAAAGTGGACATACTCAACCAGTAGAGACTGTTGCGATTAGTTCAGATGGTAAATTTATTGCTAGTGGCAGTGACGATCATACAATCAAGCTTTGGGATTTACACACGCTTAAGCTGCTTGATACCATTACTACACACTCAGGATTTGTGAGTAAAGTTGCATTTAGCCCTGATATGCAAACCCTTGTAAGTGCTGGGGGTGGCGATGATAATACAATTAGGCTGATTGATTTACAAACCAAAAAAACACGCCATATTCTCAAAGGACACAAAACTGGAGTTGATGCTATTGCCATTACTCCAGATAGCAAAAAGCTTGTTACTGGTAGTTTTGGTCAGCTAGTTTCTCGAAATCGTGCAATTAGTACTCTGAAATTATGGAATCTTCAAACTGGAAAACTGCTGCATGAGTTTAGTGATAATTTTAATTCAGTTGAATCTCTTGTGATCAGCCCGAATGGAAAAATTCTCATCTGCGGTAATTATGATGGCAGTATTAAACTGTGGAGCTTAGAGACTTTAAAGCCGTTGCATACCTTTCAAGATGGTTCCAGTTCTGTTTTAGGGCTTGCTCTTAGTCCAGATGGTAAAACCCTTGCTAGTAGCAATGAGGATAGTACTGTACATATTTGGCAAATTAAATAACTGCATTAGCCCTATTTTTGGCACATGGGAACTTCTAAAAGCAGAAGCTGGTTACGAATACAGAACTTAACTTTAACTATGGGTATTGTCGTTCAAAAAGTACGAGTCAGAATAGCTTTTCTAAAACCCGTACTTTTCCGTTCCTAACACGCCATCTGTTAAAACAATTGAAAATTCAAAATTATCAATTTCATTATTACAAGACGCGACGCTCCTGCGTCGCTAACGCTTCGCTATCGTGGACTCGCTGACCGCCGACGCTATCAGTGGGGGCTTGAAACCCGCCATCTAGAAGCACCACTGATTCAAAGAATTCAGTGGGGGCAAAAAAAGAGCGAATTAATTAATTCAAAATTATTCTTCTTATTCATTTTAAATTTTGAATTTTGAATTCAAAAAATGATCAAAAGCAAATACAAAACAGTCTTTCAAGTGTCTCGATCTCACCTACTGCTTCTGGAAATTGATTTATGACTTCTTGAAGATTCATAGATTGGGGTAAAAATAGCGTCGCCCACACTAGGGGCTTATTGGCTGAAAGTATTACTATTCATCTTAATTTGTCAATGGCTGTAACCAATAAATTCAAGTATGCTGAATTTATCAGTGAAGAGTGCAGATTCCACAGGAGATAGCTTTGTTGAATATCAACCTTTCTTTTTGTATCTGGTTAAAACAACGTCATACATTCATTGGAGTTTTATTGCTTGCTATGTCTATTACAGCTTGCAGTAACTCTGCTACATCACAATTAGCATCTGCTAATCGCCCAACGCTGGCAAATCTTTCGGACAGGTCTAATCCATCTTCTCCACCCGCCTCTGGCACACAAAATCCTGACAATAACCAATCCCAAGAACAACTTGCAGTCCAACTCATTCATGATTATTACGATGCCATCGCTCGTCAAGACTATAAACAAGCTTACTTGGCTTGGGATGGAGATGGTAGTGCCAGTAAGGAATCATTTGAGGAATTTCAGCAGGGTTTTGCTAACATCGTATCCATTGTTGAAGAAGTCGGAAAACCGGGTTCTTTAGAAGGGGCAGCAGGTTCGATATATATTGAAATTCCCGTTACTGTTACGGCTGTTACTAGCAATGGAACTCCACAGCGTTTTCGTGGTAGCTATAAGCTGCGACGAGTCAATAACGTTCCTGGCTCAACTCCAAAGCAACGTAAATGGCATATCTACTCGGACAATATTTCTCTTGAGCAGTAATTGGTTCTAGAAAAATCCTGAATCAGCCTGAATGCTCTGTTACTTCCTTTTAAACGTCAACTCTCCCTAGTCGAAATCAGATTAACGGGACTTAGACAAAAATCAAGCCCAAATAAAACTGATACTTGTACCCCCCAAGCCAAATTTTTGTTTAAGTACCGCTAACACTTCATCTGGGCAAAATTATTTTAGTTCCTGGGCTGCTGTCTGCAAACTAAGATAGGGTTAAATGCCATCTCTAGAAAACTCAAGTTATGAAGTACAAAATTTTAGCTACACTTGTAGTATTAGCGACTACTAGCTTTGTTACTCCTGCTAAATCTCAAGAACCTGTAACTGAAGCTCCAGCAACATCAAATCAAGTTGTGAATGCTTGCGTTCAAAATCTTGCCCAAACTTTACCAAATCCTTTTACTGATGTTCCATCAGACCATTGGGCTTTCAAAGCAGTTATGACCATGCACTATTGTGGTGCATTTCGCCAAGCTACACCACCAACAATATTAAAAAAACTCCAACCCACTCAACGCCAACAGCAACCACAGCAAGAACAACTGTTTGAAAAATAATTACTGATCACAGATATGCTTAATTCACAGACGGTATCCGCGATTTTGAGTTTCTTCCTTGGTGGCACACAGGACATAGTTGCTGGTGATGGAGAAAGTAGCGACACCGGACAGCCCGTCGTAGACATCGCTCTTATGGAGGCTAATCCATCGCCTAAGAGCAATCGATTTTCAGGAGTGATTGCCGAAAGCTCTTTGAAAAGACAGCGAACGCTCGAATACAACAAATGTTCCCGCTTTATCTCATTAAACTAATTTTTGAATATCACCATAGGCACGGTAGAATCCGCCACTGGCTGATTCACGTATTTCTTGAACAAGGTAACGCGCACCTTCAACACGAATATCCTTGGGAAACTGCACTTTCCAGTTGTGGTTGTAACCATCACAAACAACACGAACTCTCAATTTACTTCCTTCTCGAAAGCATTCAACAATAACCCCAGAGCTTGTATTTGTAGTAGTTTCTAGAACAGATGAGGGTGCTACTCCTTCACCTAATGGTGCTTTAATAATTACTGCTTCGGGAACTGTACCCGTTTGAGCAGAGCGAATCGCAGTTTCATTAGCATCAATGCAAGCCAAATAACCATCTGTCGTAACAATATAAATATAGTTGTTGAAAAACTGCATAGATAAAGCCGAGCCACACCCTGTAGAAAGTTTCCAAAGACGCTCTCCTAGCCCATCAAAGCAGTAAATGGAAGAACTATTGTCTCCAGCAAATACATACTTGCCGTTAAGTGCGGTAGCGCAAGAGTAAACTGACGCATCACATTTGAAAACGGAGCCAACTTCTCCATTTTTATTAAAGCAGTGAACTTTATGATCGCTTGTTCCGGCATAGACTGTTGATGCCTCTTGCCAACCAAAGAGTACGCTGCCTTGAGTTTTTTGATGCCATAACATCCGACCTTCAAGGCGATCGTACATAGTCACGCCTTTGCTGTGACCGTGGTAAATCCCAGATTGGTCACAACGTACCATCCAGCCGGAATCGCCTTGACTCAGACGCGTCCACTGTGATTCATCATCATGATCGATTGTCGTTACCCCACCATTGGCATCAGAGACGGCTAAAAGTCCATCTTTGATATCTAACCAAAAAATATCGACATTTTCATCAATCTTATAGCTCAAACGTGGTAGCTTGCCAGTCAGGTCGTAAACATTGCCATCATCGCAACCAGCATAAATCCAAATATCATCTGCCACTAAACATTTAACGCCATCAGGAAGCTTAAACCGATTGATTGTTTGACCTTGATGATTCAAAGAAAAAACTTGACCGGCTTGATTCCCAACCCAGCAACGTTTGGCATCAATGAAAATTCCAAAAGCAGCTGAAGATGAAGCAAACTTCCAAATAATCGGAGCTTGTTTAGCGGTGGAAATAGTGCTGCTGACTTGGCGGCGTGTCACAGAGCGCTTTTGGCGAACACCCATAACAGCTATTTCATAACCCTTGTTGAGCTTTTCTTTAATTTTTTTACTCGCCTCTGCTTTCGCTTTCTCAGAAGTTGGATAAGCTTTTGTTTGAGTTTGCCCACAGTCGCCAATACGACCGTAACGTATAGTTAATTGATTATCTTGAACTATCACTTCATAAAACTTGTGAGAGCTTCCACTAGCTTCGGAAAGCTCCAAATATGTCTTTTCTTCAGGAACGACTTCTCTCATAAAAATTAATATTAGTGTTTAACTATACATAACTATTGAGGTATGCTTGCTTAGAGGTAATGAAACAAAGTAGCTACAAAATTAAATTTTGCCCTGATATATTGTGGGAAGTATCTTGAGCTTTGACCACTAATCTGGCTCATGAACTAATTTGAAATTTTAAGTTATTAGTAATACTATTTATACAGTAAAATTACATAAAATAATGAATAAGGCTACCATTGTTGCAGCATTTCTACTACTGATCTCTGGAATGCCGCTTACTTCGGTAAGTGCGATGGATGGCTTGTTAGTTCTTTGGAAAATCAAGATAGTGGTGATCATAGCTCCAGCGATCGCAGTTAAAATTATGGCATTTTTCCAGAACGGCTTCATTTTGCGACATCTGTTGTTACAGGAAACCATAATTTTAACTGCAATAAAGATTTATTAACGATTGTCTTGTCAAGTTATGTAAACAGATTTCAATATTGGTTCTCCCTAAGCTTAGAACGATGCGATCGCTCATCTGAATTTACCAGGACTTACGCAACTGTCACAAGCAATGGCGCAGTTGGCTACACCTTGCGCCAAACAACTAGGCAATCAACATGGAAACAGGCGGACGTTCTAGTTGCTTTTTCATGATTTGAAGAATAGTTAACACAGCCGATTAGTGTTACTAATTTCAGCAATGCCCTCTGAGTACACCAATTCTATATAGTACATAAATACTATAAACTAGCGATCGCTCTGTGCCAGTTGCGTAAGTCCTGTTTACCACTCGTTTGGAGACAGTATTAGACATGGTTGGTTTCAGCTAGGCAATATTATCCCGAAAGTCATAACACGATGCTGCGGTGGTTTGATGAGATAATTGCCTATTTTGACTACAGGATTACCAATGGAATGGTAGAAGGTATTAATAATAAATTAAAGTTGATTAAAAAGTCTGCTTTTGGCTTTAGTAATTTTGATGATTTCAAAATTAGAAGTTTGCTTAACTGGCATTTTAACTATTAATTCAGCATACTAACCTAGTTCTTATGCTTGTGAGCAAATACCACTAACAAGCATCAAACCCCTTAATTTCCTTTTTGATTGTATTCCTGACGCTGTTGCTCACCTTAGACTCAGTGCTAGGCAGACAGGAGTGAACTTAGGTCAATGGTTCGAGAATCTGTTTGAAAATAGTTGGATGGTTTTAGAAGAAGTTTTCGGCAGCATAGATGAAAAAAAGTTTGCGTTAAGAAGTGTTTCATCTTTAAGTAAAGTTAGTGTGGCACGAGCAAAAATAATAGATTTAGGACTACGAGTGGGAAATGAACCACTAGCCTTAATAGTAGCAATAGCTGCGCTCGCCGAAGGCATCGCACCATTACCCGAACAAAAAGTAGAAGTACTAGTACAGCTACATTCAATGGACGAAAAAACCTATTTGCCATCTAACCTGAGACTGAATTTACAAGCAGAATCAGGAGAGATTCTTCAAGAAGTTGTATCACGAAGCAATGATAACTTTATTCAATTAAAACGATTTCGAGGGGATTCTGGAGAAAGCTTTAATATTCAAGTGTCTGATGGTAATTTTACAATCAAAGAAACTTTTGTCATCTGACACTTTTTTGTTGGAGTCTAATGAGTAAGTTAGTTGTTTTGAATTTAGGTAAGGGCGACCTCCATAAAGGTTTTCCTGATGTCACGGTTCAACTTGGGTTAATAAATAACCCACGTGCGATGGAATTTCGCGGGAGTTTGCCACCAGCGCCAGAAATTTCTCAACTTTATCGAAATTGGCAAATACTATATTTGGCTCTCTATCGTCACTATAAATGGTGGATACGTCTAGAAATCGAAGATAGTGATGTCACAAATTTTTCGGAATTGGAATTTAACGATTTATGTCAGCACTTATCATCTAAAATTAATATTTGGCTCAATTGTGAGCAGTTTCGCAAGATAGACCAAAAATTACGCACGCAACTAAATCCAAATGAAGAAATTTGCTTTATAATTGCAACTTCTGATAACTTACTCCGACGACTGCCTTGGCATTTATGGAGTTTTTTTGATGATTATCCAAAAGCTGAAGTTGCACTTAGTCCCTTAGAACCACGAAGATTAAATAAAATATATACTCAAGATAAAAAAGTCAAGATTTTAGCAATTTTTGGTAGTAATCAAGGAATTGATATTAGTCAGGATAAGTATTTATTAGAGAATTTACAAAACCAAGCTCAAATAAATTTCTTAATTGAGCCACAACAAAAAGAGTTAAGTAACGAATTTTGGGGAAAGGGTTGGAATATTCTATTTTTTGCTGGACATAGTTCTAGTCAAGAAAAAGGAGTTTTACAAATTAATCAAACTACAACAATTACTCTAGATAAATTAAAATATGGACTCAAAAAAGCAATTGAGAACGGATTGCACTTGGCAATTTTTAATTCCTGTGATGGCTTAGGTTTAGCAGAAGCGTTAGAGGATTTACACATTCCTCAAGTCATTGTCATGCGCGAACCAGTCCCGGATTTGGTAGCACAGGAATTTTTAAAACATTTTTTAGGTGAATTTTCTAGTGGACAATCACTATACTCTGCACTGCGCGAGGCGCGAAAAAGGCTCGAAGGAATAGAAGATAAATATCCTTGTGCAACTTGGTTGCCAGTAATTTGCCAAAATCCCTTGTCAGCGCCAATGACTTGGCAGGTGCAGCGAAAGATCATCACCACTAAGAGTGTTTTAGTAATATTGCTGGCAAGCTTGTTGATAACAAGTTTAGTCATGGGAGTGCGGTATGGGGGTTATCTGCAAACATCGGAACTACAGGCTTTTGACCATTTTATGCAGTTGCGATCGCATTTTGTCACCGAAAAACCTGACGAGCGGATTTTAATTATCACAATTGATGAAGCGGATATTCAATACCAAATCAATCAAGGAATGCAAATGCGATGGTCTTTATCTGACCAAGCCCTTGCTTTACTATTAGATAAATTAAATAAATACCAACCACGAACTATCGGTTTAGATATTTATCGGGATGGAATTGTAGATCCCAAATATCCAAATTTAGCTACTCGTTTTCGGGAGGACAATCGTCTATTTTTCGTCTGCAAAGTTGCTACTACTGATAATGATGGTGATAGTGATGGTATTCCCTCACCGAATGGAGTTTCAAGGGAACGCTTAAGCTTTAGTGATTTTGTTGCAGATGATGAAGATATTGCTCGTCGCCAGCTTTTATATTTGACTCCGCCCCCAACATCTCTATGTACTACAGAATACGCTTTTAATCTCCAACTAGCACTTCATTATTTAGATAAAAAAGGTAAAATTTCAAGTGTTACAAAAGACGGTTATTTACAAATTGGTGATATTATATTTAAGCAATTAAACGAACATACTAGCGGTTATCAAGAAGTAGATGCATCCGGTTATCAAATATTGTTGAATTATCGTTCTCTTGACCCTGTTGAAAAAATTGCCGAGCAAGTTAGTTTAAGAGATGTATTAGAAGAAAAAATCCCATTAGAATCAGTTCAATTACTCAAAGACCGCATTGTGATGATTGGCCTTTCTGCCCCTACCAATACAAACGATTATTGGAAAACACCCTTCAGTTCTAATGCTAAACCGAAGCAAAAGCAAGTACCGGGTGTATTCGTACAAGCACAGATGCTAAGTCAAATCCTCAGCGCAGTTTTAGACCGCAGACCTTTGTTGTGGTGGTGGTCTGGATGGGTGGAGGCACTTTGGATATGGGGATGGTCATTAGTCGGAGGTATTACAGCGTGGTATTATTCAAAACCACTGTACCTGGGATTAGCGGTGATAATAACACTTTTAACAGTGTTTGGGTTATGTTTTGGTATTTTTACACTAGCTGGATGGGTGCCATTTATCCCCTCAGTGTTAGCGTTGCTAGCTACCCAAGTAACGGTAATCTCATGGTTTAGACGTTCGCATCTTCGTAAGAGAAAACAATTAAATTTTAATCGTGATTAAAAAATTTGTTGTCCAACCAATTCAACGTGCTTGCGTAATTCCTTTAATACTTATTAGTTTGATGAGTTACTCGCCATCAGTGCAGGCACAACAGACAAATTCGATTCCAAACATTGTTAAAAATTCGTCCTTCCAATCCTCTCAGCAACCAAAATTGCCTAGAAACGGCGCACCCACAGGTCGGCGCAGAGCAGGGGCTGGGCGTAGTCCTGAGTGTCCTAGCTCTCTAACACGTCTTACTGCTTTAGCACCTGGTGATGGAGGGGAATCAGTCTTGGCATCAACAGTTGCAGAAAATCCAACTTTTTGGTTTTATGTTCCTCAACTACCTCAAACCATCCGTTCTGGAGAATTCGTATTGCAAGTGCTAGATGGTAAAGATGTACAAAATGTCTATCGAACACCTCTTACTCTGTCTGGAAAAGCGGGGATCGTCAGCATTACTTTGCCAGCACAACCGCAATATTTTTTAAAAATAGATAAAAAATATCACTGGTACTTTCATATTTATTGTGGCGATGTAGAAAAAACATCTGACAATTTTTATGTAGATGGGTTTGTGCAAAGGCAAGTGCTGACAGAGGCTCTTGATAGTCAGTTGAAGTTAGCAAAACCAAAAGAGTACATTGTCTATAGTGCCAATAATATTTGGTACGATGCCCTAACTAATTTAGGTCAACAACGCCGCACTAATCCACAGAATGCAACTCTTAATCAAGATTGGGTTGACTTATTAAATGCAGTTGGCTTGCAAGACATTGCTAAAGAGCCAATTGTACAGGATTACAACTTGGAAAAATAAGACTAATCACACGATGCAGTTACTGATTTGTGAGGGGTGTTATGTCAGGAATAACTCAAGATTGGCGGTGTTGGTGTAGTAGTTTGGTGATGACAAGTGTGTTAATTGCTTCCTTACAAGATAAAGCTTTTACCCAAATTACCCCAGATAACACCTTACCTAAGAACTCTAGCGTTGCCAAGGATGGAAACACCTTTAATATCACTGGAGGAACGCAAGCAGAAAGTAATTTGTTTCACAGCTTTAGTGACTTTTCCGTTCCTCCTAATGGTACTGCTTCTTTTAATAATGCTGCGGATATTCAAAATATCATCAGTCGGGTAACAGGTAGCTCAGTCTCTAATATTGATGGATTAATTCGCGCGTCGGGTAAAGCTAATTTATTTTTGATAAATCCCAATGGAATTATTTTTGGCGAGGAAGCAAGGCTAGATATTGGTGGTTCTTTTATCGTGACTACAGCTAATGCAATTGGCTTTGGCGATCGCGGTTTTTTTAGTGCAACTAATCCGAATAGTCCACAGTTGCTAACAGTAAATCCTTCGGCTTTTTTATTCAATCAAATTGCTGCTGCACCGATTCAAAATAACTCAATTGCACGCGCAGGAGTAGATCCAGCAGGCTATGATGCATTTGGTTTACGAGTACCAGATGGAAAAAGTTTACTACTGGTGGGTGGTGATGTCAGCATGAATGGAGGAGAATTAAATGCTTATGGTGGACGAGTTGAGTTGGGAGGATTGAGCGAACCTGGTACTATAACACTGGGTGTAGAGGGTGATAATCTCAGCTTGAAATTTCCTTCTAATGTTGCGCGAACTTCGGTATCCCTTACCAATCAAGCTGCAATATACGTAGAAGCTGCTGGTGGCGCTAATATTGCAGTTAATGCTAAGAATTTAGATATTTTGGAAGGAAGTCTTTTAAGTGCTGGTATTGGACAAGATTTAGGGACATCTGAAACTGTTGCAGGAGATATTGCACTTAATGCTACCGGGGAAATCAAGGTTGCTGGTGGGAGCATAGTTCGTAATCTTGTGAATTTTGGTTCAAAAGGTAATGGGGGTAGCATTACTATCGATTCTGGTTCATTCTCTCTAAGTGATGGCGCTGGACTTGTTGCCTCAACATTTGGACAAGGGAGTGCGGGGAATGTGACAGTGCGGGCACGAGATGCTGTTTCTCTTACAAATGCTTACATCTCAAGCACAGTGTCATCAGGGGGTGTAGGTAAAGGTGGCAATATCGATATCAATGCTGCAACACTATCACTAATTGATGGCGCTCAATTGCAAACCATTACTCGTAGTGCATCTGCTACCCAGCCAGCAGGACGGGGAGATGCGGGGAATGTCAATGTTAATGTTACAGGCATTGTTGATATTGCTGGAGAGAAAAATGGTTTTTTCAGTGGGATTCTTAACTTCGTGGGAACGGGGACAGTTGGTAATGGGGGTAACATTACTATCGATTCTGGTTCTTTCTCATTAGGCGATCGCGCTCGATTTGAAGCCTCAACTTATGGACAAGGGAATGCGGGGAATGTGACAGTGCGGGCACGAGATGCTGTTTCCCTTGCAGATAATGCTGTCATTGTGAGCGCGATGGGAGCAGGGAGTGTAGGTAAAAAAGGTAATATTGACATCAATGCTGCAACACTATCACTAATTGATGGTGCTCAACTGCTAACCATTACTCGTGGTGTATCTGCTACGCAACCACCAGGAAGGGAGGATACGGGGAATGTCAATGTTAATGTTACAGGCATTGTTGATATTGCTGGGGAGAAAAACGGTTTTTTTAGTGGGATTATCAGCAGTGTAGAAACGGGAACAGTTGGCAATGGGGGTAACATTACTATCAATTCTGCTTCTTTCTCGTTACGCGATCGCGCTCAACTTGCTGCCACAACTTATGGACAAGGGAATGCAGGGAATGTGACAGTGAGTGCAAAAGATTCTGTTTCCCTCGCAGCAGATGCTATCATCTTCAGCACGGTGGAACCAGGGGGTGAAGGTAAGGGAGGTAATATCGACATCAATGCTGCAACACTATCACTAATTGATGGCGCTCAATTGCAAACCATTACTCGTGGTGCATCTGCTACCCAGCCAGCAGGACAGGGGGATGCGGGAAATGTCAAGGTTAATGTTACAGGCATTGTTGATATTGCTGGGAGTGGGATTGGCAGCGAGGTGGAAACGGGGACATTTGGCAATGGTGGTAACATTACTATCGATTCTGGTTCTTTCTCATTACGCGATCGCGCTTTTCTTTCTGCCTCAACTTCTACACATGGGAATGCGGGGAATGTGACAGTGCGGGCACGAGATGCTGTTTTGCTGGAATATGCTTCTATCTTCAGCACGGTGGAAGCAGGGGGTGTAGGTAATGGAGGCAATATCGACATCAATGCTACAACACTATCACTAATTGATGGTGGTCAACTGCTAACTGTTACTCGTGACGCAAGTGATACCCAGCCAGCAGGACAGGGAAATGCGGGGAATGTCAATGTTAATGTTACAGGCATTGTTGATATTGCTGGGGAGAAAAATGGTTTGCCTGGTGCGATTGGCAGCTTTGTGTATTCGGGAACAGTTGGCAATGGGGGTAACATTACTATCGATTCTGGTTCATTTTCATTACGCGATCGTGCTTTTCTTGCTGCCTCAACTTATGGACAAGGGAATGCGGGGAATGTGACAGTGCAGGCACGAGACACTGTTTCTCTTGCAGATGCTTCCATATACAGCACGGTAGAACCAGGGGGTGTAGGTAAAGGTGGCAATATTAATATCAATGCTGCAACACTGTCACTAATTGATGGCGCTGAACTTCAAGCCTTAACTTCTGGACGAGGGAATGCGGGGAATGTAACAGTACAGGCACGAGATACTGTTTCTCTTACAGATGCTTACATCCTCAGCACGGTGGAAGATGGGAGTGTAGGTCAGGGAGGCAATATTAATATCAATGCTGCAACACTATCACTAATTGATGGCGCTCAATTGCAAACCATTACTCGTGGTGCATCTGCTACCCAGCCAGCAGGACAGGGGGATGCGGGGAATGTCAATGTTAATGTTACTGGTGCTGTTAATATTGCTGGGGAGAAAAATGGTTTGTCTAGTGCGATTGCCAGCAGTGTGGAAACAGGGACACAAGGCAATGGGGGTAACATTACTATCGACTCTGGTTCATTTTCATTACGCGATGGCGCTGAACTTCAAGCCTCAACTTCTGGACAAGGGAATGCGGGTGCAATCAAGGTTAATGCTGCTGATTTTTTCACGATTTCTAGTACCAATTCAGACTCTAACAGTGGGTTGTTCGTGAACTCCCAAAGTCCGACGGGTACTGCTAGAGATATTATCGTCATCTCACCGAGAGTTACCTTAGACAACGGTGGCACACTCAACGCCCAATCTGCATCGGGTAATGGTGGCAACATCAACTTACAAACTGATTCACTATTTCTACATCGTGGTGCTTCTATTTCTACCACCGCAGGCACAGCACAAGCTGGGGGTAATGGTGGCAACATCATCATCAATGCCACCAATGGCTTCATACTCGCTGTGCCTAGTGAAAATAGTGACATCACTGCCAATGCTTTTACAGGCAGTGGTGGCAGAGTGGATATTCAAGCCACTGGCATTTATGGTATCGAGTTCCGTGAAAGTCCAACTGTGTTGAGTGACATCACTGCTAGTTCAGAATTTGGTACACAAGGCACTGTAGAACTCAACACCCCAGATGTTGACCCCAACAGTGGCTTAGTGCAATTGCCAACAACACCAGTTGACACTCAGGTGGCTCAAGGCTGCTACAGTCCAGATTATGCTCAAAACCGATTTGTGATTGCCGGACGCGGCGGTTTACCACCCAATCCCAAAGACATTCTCACTCCTGATGCGCCTCAAATCGATTGGGTGTCTGTTAAACCCACTAACAACAATCGTTCCACACCACCTGTTAGCAGTACAACTATTTCCACTCCCAAACGCATTGTTGAAGCCACAGGTGCAACGCTAAACGCCAAAGGACAAATAGTCTTGAGTGCTAATTCATCTGCCGCACCCTACACTTTTAGACAGAACCCTATTCAGTGTCATGGTAGCTAAAGTTACTCATACTTTTGCAGCGTCCTGCTTACTGATGTTATTCAACAGCCTGATAACTACACCCAGCAGGGCACAGACACTCAATCGCGTACAACCATCCCAAAACAATTCTCCTTCGCTTCCGCAACTTCCGCCACCGCAGGATGTCCAACCACCCTCACCCAAAACACCAACACCACCAACACCACCCCAACTTCCACCTCCATCCGAATTACTTCAACCTGAACAACCACAACCATTACCAGATGAACCACTCCTGGAAAGATCGCAAATCTTCAGTGTTAAACAGTTTGAAGTCATTGGCAATACAGTATTCAGTCGAGAAAAGTTGACTGAGGTACTTGCTCCCTTTACAAACAAGCTGATAACATTTGCACAATTGTTAGAAGCTCGTTCCAAAATTACCGAACTTTATATTCAAGAGGGATACGTTACGTCTGGGGCTTACATTCCTGAACAAACTTTTGCTAACAACGGTGTTGTCCAAATCCAGGTAATAGAAGGGAAATTAGAAGATATCCAAATAACTGGGACTAAGCGACTCAACCCAAATTATATCCGCAGCCGTATAGCTTTGGGCGCATCCACTCCTTTGAATCAAAAACGCCTATTAGAGTCACTACAATTATTGCAACTCAATCCTTTAATTCAAAACGTCTCTGCTGAATTGTCTGCTGGCTCACGTACTGGTGCTAATTTACTCGCTATTAAGATAACAGAAGCTGATTCATTCAATATACAAGCAGTCCTGGATAATGGTCGTTCACCTAGTATTGGTAGTTTCCGCCGCCAACTGCAAATCAACGAAGCTAACTTACTCGGATTTGGAGATAGTATATCGTTAACATATAGCAATACCGACGGCAGCAACACTATAGATACCAGCTATAGTTTACCTCTCAATCCCCGCAATGGTAGTCTTACTTTCAGTTATGGTACTACATCAGCCAATGTCATTGAACGTCCCTTCAATACATTAGATATTGAATCAGCTTCCCAATATTACGAACTGACATTCCGCCAACCTCTAGTGCAAACTCCTAACCAAGAATTCGCTCTTGGGATAACCGCTTTTCGTAGAGAAAGTGATATTTCCTCCTCTTTACTAGAAGAGAATGAGGTTCCTCTTTCTGAACTTTCACCAGGGGCTGATAAAGAAGGACGCACCAGAGTATCTGCGTTGCGTTTTTTTCAGGAATGGACGAGTCGCAATAGCCAAGAAGTCATTGCTGCTCGCTCTGAATTCAGTCTGGGAATTGGTGCATTCAATGCCACAATTAATGATACCGAACCTGATGGCCGCTTTTTCGCTTGGCGAGGACAGGCGCAGTGGGTACGCCTCTTAGCTCCTGATACTCTACTATTAATCCGTGGTAATGTGCAATTAGCTTGTACAGAGCTTTTAGCTTCAGAACAATTTGGTTTAGGTGGTATAAATAGTGTACGAGGATATCGTCAAGATTTACTGTTGACAGATAATGGCGTTTTTGCTTCTGTTGAGTTCCGGCTACCAATTGCCCGTGTACCACAATGGAATGGAGTTCTGCAAGTTATGACCTTTGGTGATGTTGGCACAGCTTGGAATAATTCTTCCAATAGAGATGAAAATAATACTAACACTCTAGCTTCTGTTGGTTTGGGTTTACGTTGGTTACAGGGTAATAACTTCACTGCTGGTGTTGAGTGGGGTATCCCTTTAGTTTCTGTTGATACTCAAACTCAAAGCAATACATGGCAAGAAAACGGTTTGTATTTTTTTGTACAATATAATCCGTTTTAATTTCACACAAAATTGTAGAGCTACAGAGAGTTATATCAGGTTTGTATTCTCACTAATTAGAATAATTAAATATAGCAGAAGGCAGATCGCGCAGCGTGTCGTAGACAAGGCAGGAGGTACAACTATTACTATTCTTAGTTTTGACGCTTTCAAATTTCTTGACCTATGTGACTACGGTTATACTATTTAAGAAAGTAAGTTTTAAAATTATATGAAATTTTTCCAGCATTTTTTTATAGCATTATTGACTGTATTACTCTGTGCGTTTTTACCATATTTTTTTGATTTATCTAATTATTTAACAGCAGAATTTGCAAATTCGAAAGTTGGATTTGATTCTGTTTTAGCAACTACACGTGCTGTCAACCCAACTCAGACTTCTAGCTTAGTACAGCAAAGTCAAGCACTTTATGAAGCAGGACAGTTTTTAGAAGGGGTACAACTTCTCAAAAAAGCACTAGCTGAATTTAAAGCTACTAATGATGTATTGAATGAAGCTATAGCTTTAAGCAATCTTTCTTTAGCTTATCAGCAATTAGGACAATGGCTTGAGGCAGCCGAAGCTATTACACAAAGTATTAAACTGTTACAAACTCTCAAAGATGCAAATTCTTCACAAATCTTTGCCCAAGCTTTAGATGTTCGAGGTGGACTAGAATTAGCACAAGGGCAAACTGAAGCAGCCTTAAGTACTTGGCAATCAGCAACTAAAATTTATCAACGCTTAGATGATACATCTGCACTGGTTCGCGATCGCGTTAATCAAGCCCAAGCAATGCAAGCTTTGGGAAATTATCTCCAAGCAGATAAAACCTTAACCTCAGTCCAAGAAATTCTTAAAAACCAACCAGAGTCTTCTATAAAAGCTACAGGATTGTATAACTTAGGAAATGTCCGGCGAAGCTTGGGCTATTTGGACGATTCGCACAAAATTCTCGAAGAAAGTTATTCTGTGGCTATACGAGTAAAAGATGCGATCGCCCAAAGTAGTGCTTTACTTAGTTTAGGTAATACAGCCCGCGCTCAAATCTACGCTCAACTTAGTTTGGGTAACTCAAACAGCGTCAAAGATTACACGCAAACAGCAATTCAATACTATCAACAGGCAGCGCAGATTGAATCTGCAAAACCTACTGTACGTCTTTTGGCTCAACTAAATTTATTAAGACTACTGGTAGAGCAAAAAAAATTTAGCACAGCAAAAGCATTATTACCTCAAATTCAGTCTCAGATAGACAGTTTGCCTCCAAGTCGGACGGCTGTTAATTACCGAATTAACTTTGCCCAAAGTCTGAGCAAAATAACACAGAACTCAGTTGAGCCAAAAGATGTTGCAAAGATGTTAGCACAAGCTGTCCAAGTAGCTAAGAGTTTAAAAGATCAACGAACTGAGTCTTATGCCCTTGGTACTCTTGGTGGTTTGTACGAACAAAGCGGACAGCTAGCGGATGCTAAAAGCCTTACACAACAAGCCTTGGTGAAAGCCGAATCTATTGATGCTCAAGACATTGCTTATCAATGGCATTGGCAGATAGGACGGATACTGCAAAAGCAATCCAATATCCCAGCAGCAACAGATGCTTATAATCGAGCTTATAATGCCCTCAAATCCCTTCGTAACGATTTAGTTGCGATTAATCCTGACGTACAATTTTCTTTCCGCGAGAGTATAGAACCTGTATATCGACAGTACGTTGACTTACTGTTGCAACTTCCAGAAAATACTTTTCAGAAGCCAGATAATCTCATTCAAGCTCGTCAGGTAATCGAATCTCTTCAATTAGCAGAATTAGATAATTTCTTTCGTTCACCCTGTTTGCTACCAAGAGTTGACCTTGATAAATTAGTTGAAAAAGAAAAATCCACAGCTGTTATCTATCCAATTATTTTAGATAATCGGCTAGAAATTATTACTAGGTTGCCAGGACAAGACATAATCTACCGTCAAACAGCTAAAATTCCTAAAGATATATTAGAAAAGACTGTAGAGCAACTACAGAAAGATTTGCCTGTAGCTAGCCGAGAGCCTGATGTTAAGCAGCGCTCACAACAGTTATATGATTGGTTAATTAGACCTATTGAAGCAGATTTAGCAAACAAAGCTATAACATCCCTAGTATTTGTGCTAGATGGTTCTTTATGGAATATCCCAATGGGAATTCTTTACGATCATCAACAGCAGAAATACTTAATAGAAAAGTATGCTATTTCTTTGATGCCTGGACTACAACTTCTTGCTCCTAAACCTTTACACAATGTGCGGCTAAACGTTTTAATTGCTGGGGTTGAGCAAGAACGAGTGATTGAAGGTAAATCCTTTCCAGAACTTTTAAATGTTACTCAGGAATTAAAAAAAGTTCAATTTTCAGTTAAATCAAGTAAAGAACTCTTAAATCAAGAGTTCACGAAAACTAATCTGCAAAACCAAATTCAATCTACCCCTTTTTCAATAGTGCATCTAGCTACTCACGGGCAATTTAGTTCAGATATTGAACAAACCTATATTCTTACCTGGGATAGCTTACTAAAAGTTAGGGAGCTAGATAGTTTATTACGATCTAGAGGTGAAAGCCGACCCGAAACAATTGAATTACTTGTCCTCAGTGCTTGTAAAACCGCCACAGGAGATAAACGAGCTGCTTTAGGATTAGCTGGAGTAGCAGTACGAGCAGGCGCACGTAGTACATTAGCTACTTTGTGGACAATTGATGATGAATCAACTAGTGAATTTATGGGTGAATTATATCGGCAATTGGATGCTGGAGTCACTAAAGCTCAAGCTCTTCAACGCGCTCAACTTGCAATTTTAGCGAAAGAAAATCGGCCATATTTTTGGGCACCTTATGTCCTTCTGGGTAATTGGTTGTAATTATTTAACATGAGTATGCTTTCATTTATACCCTTGTGAAGATGCACAGCCTTACTTCAATTAAGTGAACTTCACTAGACTGGTAAACGCTATATACTCTCTTAATAAGCTTAAAAAGAACTAGTATTTAACTCTGTTTAGATAATTTGAGAAAATAATCGCTAATAAATGTTCACTACGGTTAAAATTGTGGTTTCTTAATATTGCAATACTAGATGTAGCAACATGAAGCCATTGTGGAGAACTGCCATAATCTTAACTGCGATCGCTGGAGCTATAGCAATCCGGAATCATTCGTGAGAAAATACGTAAAAGGGTATAAGTAGTTTGTAAGACTAAGGTTAAGGTACGGTAATGTGGATGCGATCGCTAGACCGCTAGATGAGTTTATCGAAAATAGCAAAGATAAGCGTGAAGTTCAACGAGCGATAGCAGTTAAGATGTTGCTGTGTGGATACAAGCATGAGCAGATAATGCCGATATTGGGAGTGTCTAGTGGTTTTATAAGTAAGTGGAAAAAGCATTTTTTCAAAACAAATACGGTACCTATCGTTTGTTGATTTTGATTACGTATAATAACAATTTGGTCAGCTAAAGATTTTTGACTAGCTACAGATAAGATTGAATCATGTCAATGCCGCAAAGATCGTATTCAAAGAAATCATGAAAGCCTCGCGTTATTTTAGTCTGGCTTCGGCTCAAAGATGTAGCCTATAAAACTGGTCAAACAATTTATCAAATTAAGCACTCTTTGCTGTCAAATTATTTAGTTCAGCAACTAAAACGGCCGGATGTTCCCATGCTTCTTGTCTAGTTGTTTGGCGCAGCCGCACCGTCTCTTGTGACAGTTGCGTAAGTCCTGATTTTCTGGAAGTCCTTTAGCGCATCTTTTGCTCAAGGAACTCTAGAAAGACCTTGACTTTTGTGGGAATATATTTTCGGCTAGGATAAAGTGCGTTAATTGGGACTGGAGCCAGTGACCATTGAGGCAAGACGTTTACTATATCCCCACCCTGTAACTCCTGCTGAAACAGAAATTCCGGCAGCAGACCAATTCCTACTCCAGCAACGATTGCTTGATAAATGGGGGCAACATCATTGCTGAGTAGTCGTGGACGAAAGGAGAGCGTTACTGTTTCCTGCTGTTCATTGTGCAATGTCCAGGTCACATTGTTCTGACGATGAGCCATACAAAGCAACGCATGACCGGTCAAATCAGCGATCGCTTTTGGTTCGCCAGCAGTTTTGAGATAGGTCGCGCTGGCAAAGAGTTTCATGCGATCTGTGCTAATCCGCCGCACGATCAGGGATGAATCGTGCAATTCCCCAATCCGAATCGCTAGATCGTATCCTTCTTTGACAATATCTTTGTATTCAGTCGTTGCATGGAGAATCACTTGAATATCGGGGTAGGTCAGCAGAAACTCCGGCAAATTGGGTGCGAGAAAAGACTGCACAAACAAGACAGTGGCTGTCACTCGCATAATACCCTGCGGATGCTCCTGGAGGCTCGCGATCGCATCATTACCGTCATGTAACGCATCAAGAATGGGTAAACAGTTTTCGTAATACAGCCGTCCTTCTTCAGTTAGAGAAACCCGCCGCGTGGTGCGATGAAATAATCGGACTTTTAGCCGTTGCTCTAGCTCATTAACCTTCACACTGACGGTAGATTTAGGCAAGTCCAGCGATCGTGCTGCTGCGACAAATCCTCCCAGTTGTGCGACTTTGAGAAATACTAAAACAGCATTCAAATCGTCCATAACCTGCACTCACTGCGATGAGAGTATCTGCACTCTGCTATTGTCCAATATTACAAACAATCAATTCATAAAAACCACCTTTATCTATACAAGTTGATTAATCATACTGAAAGATGTCAAGTACAGAGAAAATGGGCGCGAGGGATCATGGCGCAGCCGTTCTCTTTGAAGCGGAGTCACCGAAGCATATGCAAGAGATAATCGACAGCTTTCCACTGATCGAGGCTGACTACTCTAATACCCAGGTCTTGCCCCTTGCCCCAGATCCTGCATTTGCAGAGAAGTCTTAATCGAGGCCGCATTTCTCCGGCCGAAAAACCCACTAAGCGTTACATAGGAGAGTTAAAACATGAAAGTCTTAGTCATAGGAGCCGCCGGCAAGACCGGTAGAGCTGTAGTCGAACAGGCTGTGGCCGCTGGTCATCAAGTCACGGCCTTCGTTCACAAAGCTGACGAATACGAAGTCTCAGAGGTTCGCGTTATCGAAGGTGACGCCACCAACAGTGTCGCGATGGACGCAGCAGTCCTTGGTCAAGACGCTGTTCTTGACACGATTGGCGGCAAAACGCCTTACAAGGCAACTACGCTCGAATCGAGCGCCGCCAACACAATCATTGCTTCCATGCAGCGAAACGGTGTGCGCCGTCTGGTGGTAACTTCGATGATTGGCGAAGGGGATAGTGAAGCGAATGCCACTCTGTATGAGCGCTTACTGATTGCGACCTTTTTGCGCGGCGCGGACAAGGACAAAGCGGCAATGGAGTCTGCTGTCGAGTCGAGCGGTCTGGACTGGGTGATTCTTCGCCCAGCCATCCTCAGCGACGACCCCGCCAAGGGGAACGTTCGAGTCTTCGATCCCGAAACGGGCGAGAAGGCCCATAAGATTACCCGTGCCGACTTGGCTGACTTCATGCTTGCCCAGCTTGACAGTAACGAATATCTCCATCAAGCCGTTACTATCGCAAATACCTAACAACTCTTCGGCCACGCTTTTTTTTTGGGGTCATACCATTTCACGAAATTTTTGATACAAATCACTTTTCTTGCTTTCCCTGCTTCCCCTGCCTCCCCTGCTCTCCCTGCCTGCCATCTGTATCAATTTTTAAGGCAAACGGTATCAGCAGCGTGTTCGTTGAGTATCCAGGACAGTCCTGGACAAACAGATGGAAATTAAAGAGTTCAGGCAACACAACCCTTCGTAATGCCCGTTGACTGGAGCCGATGGCGACGATTTGGGTACAGTTCGCTGGTGTTACAAGGCTTATTTCCCCAAGTGGCACTCAAGGTGCTGCGTTCCTAAGCGGTAGTTCTTCAATACAAATCATTAGTGAGAACAATCATTATGTCTACAACAGAAACCAGTGCAAAGGATGAAGCGGCAATCAAAGCAGTGATGACAACGTTTGCCGAGGCGTGGAACGCTAAAGATGCGGAGCACTTGGCGACGTTGTTTGCCGAGGATATCGATTTCGTGGACGTCATGGGTCGTTGGTATAAAGGGCGAACCGAGACGAAACAAGCACACGCGCAGGCGCTGGCGTCGTTCTTAAGCGATAACCAGATGACTATTACTGACACCCAAATTAAATTCCTCACCCCGGATATGGCAGTCGCACATACCACTTGGGAAACTACTGGACAGAAGAATCCTGATGAAGTACATCGAATAGAAGATACAGGTGTCTGGACAGCCGTAACAACCCGCAAGGAGAATACCTGGCAGATTACCGCTTTCCACAACACAGGGACTGTGCCAATTTCTGAATGAAGTTTTTACAACCAAGTAAGCTAATCTGTTTGTCGGCTCTTGTGTTGCCAGTTGCCGTCGCAGAGCCTCGGTTTGGGCGGCTGCTGACCAGGGCAAACGCACCACACTTAAACAGAATTGTTCGAGACTAAACAATAGCATGAATAATACGAAACTTGAAATTGCCTTCGGGGAATACGACCGGACTCGCATTTTGGCGGATGGCACTGTCAAAATTGATGGAGTAGATGCCACCTTTCACAGCAACCCCATCGTCACCGAAATTTTTGAAGGCATGATCCGAAAGCATGCCTTTGACGTGTCGGAACTTGGAATGACGTATTTTCTACGCACGATGGATTTTGAAGAACCGCCTTTCATCGCCATTCCTGTATTCCCGAATCGCTGTTTCCGGCACTCGGCGATTTACATCAACAAGGCGAGCGGCATCAAAACACCGAATGATCTTGTGGGCAAAACCATCGGCGAGTTTGCGGTCTACGGTCACGACGCGGGTGTGTGGCCCAAGGGGATATTGTCGGACGACTATGGCGTGACGCCTGACCAGTGCCGTTGGATCGTTGGCACGCTTGACTGGTCCTTGAAGCCAGTTGACTTCATTCCGCACCCGCACCCTGCGAACGTTGAAGTTGAACAGGCTCCTGAACAAACGGATTTGGGAGAAATGCTCAAAGAGGGAGAAATTGATGCGCTGATTGCTGCGGATGTACCCAAGTGCGTGCTGGAAAAGTCGCCGAAGGTCGCCCATCTGTTTGAAGACTATGAGGCGATTGAGCGTGCCTATTACCAGCGCACGGGTATTTTTCCAATCATGCACGTGGTCGTCGTTCGCAAGGAACTGGCCTCGGAGCGGCCCGAAATTGTGAAGGCAGTTTACAAAGGCTTCTGCGATGCCAAAGATGCCGTCCGGGAGCAGTATAAAAAGGGCATGATTTTCAACAACATGGCGACCATGATCCCTTGGTTCAGCAAACTTGTGGACGAGGATCGCACCCTGCTGGGTGACGACTGGTGGCCCTACGGACTGGAGGCGAACCGCAAAGCTGTTGACACTTTCCTGCGATATCATTTTGAGCAGGGCTTGTCAAAGCGGCGGCTCACTTGCGAGGACATTTTCGTACCTGAGCTTCTCGGAACGTGACGCTGGTGACGATCTCAAGAAAATCAGAAGTATCACTTCACTAACTATCAGCCGATCTCCGGGGGTGAGGCAATCAAAGTTCCGCGTTCCCTCGCTAATCCCCCGCCTAACCCTCTTCTGTCAGTTTCCGAAAACTTTTACCATTTCTGAATTCTAGAGCTTTTGTATAGCAAGCGATGTCTACGACGGGCTATTCGGTGTCGCGCGCTTCTTTTCTAATAACAAATACAAGACCCATTTTTTTCTAATAGGATAGCTTGTATTGATTGTCTCATCAGGCTTCTAGCGATCGCCCTCCCGGAAAGTGACAGAAGATGGCTATTCTGTGTACACTTGTTTACAGTATAATATACGCTATTAATTGGATGGTGTACACTGATTGCGAGTTAAAGAAAATTACTCTTCAGTTGATGAGCCAAAAAACTATTTGTGCATTCTCTCATTTAGCTCGTAAACAGGCTGCATCCTATCTAAAATTACTTGAGAGTGCAATAAGATTCCGCACCCACAATACAGGGGTGTGCGGCTTCTGTTTATCTAACTAGCTCTAATAAGCCCTGCTACCTGAATAGTAATTCTTGTTGGAGTTAAGCGCGATTGCTTTCTAGAGCATCTTCTTTAAGGGGAACTAACCCTTGGCTCTATTGCTGCTGTTTCAATGGCTTCTCTGAGCCATTTTGACCTCTCTGGCATGGCGCGAATTGCTTTGTCTATTTCAGGGTCTACTTTGACACACAGTGGTTGATCTGCCAGCGCAGGCTTGGCGATGCTGTCGCCTGTGGTTGATAAGGGTGTAGAGATAGCTACTGAACAAAGGCTAGAAATTGATGCTAATAGTCCCCGTTAGGGGAAGAGGTTATGTAAAGTGTCGCGCTCGTGCGTGACGAAGAAGGTAAAGCCGTTGGTGGGTTTCCATTCCCGTTAGGGGAAGTGGTTTTGTAAAGTATGGCACAGCTTCTTGTATTGGGTTGTATTGGAATTGGTTTCCATTCCCGTTAGGGGAAGTGGTTTTGTAAAGAGTTCACTTTTGGAACCGTTACAGGGAGAGGGTTTGAGATCCCCCAATCGACACCAGTTTTTCTCTTGTCAAGAAATGACAAAAAATTCTCAATAATTCGTGCCTTTCACAGCTTGGAAACGTTGCTGTGCAAGCAATCGACACCAGTAAACGAAATTTTGCGGTTTTCAAGGTTCTGGCGAGTGGTGTCGATGAGTTTCAACACATTTGGTTATAGAGTATAGTGTGTTAGTGAAAACTGTCAAGTACTGGATAAATAAGTTAATGGTTGTGGGTGAAATATCGGTTAATGGTAGTTTGACGACATTGCTACCAGGGATAAACACACAAGGATTTGAGTTTTTGTCAAAATTTTGAAAGGATTAAGATTGAAAATTTCATCATCAAGAATTTTATGGTAACTGAACAAGAGCTTCAAGAGATTTTTAACGAATTAGATTCAGACGGTGATGGCAAGGTCAACATTGATGAACTTATTTCAAATAAGAATCAGGCTTTGTACTTATCAACGTTAGCTGAGACCGGAAATTTCAACAATCTGCTAACACAGTATGATTCTGACTCAGACGGTAGCCTTTCCTTTGAAGAATTAAAAACAGCAGTTTCAGCAGTAGGTAATTTAGGAGATTAATCCCCAGTAATCGCCAAGTTACCCACACTATCCAATAACCCAGACGTTAGCCCCGGCATTTTCTGATCGCGGAAATCCGGGGGCTTTTGTTTATCGTTCAATTAGCGGGGTCTACAGCGTCCGGGAAAGTACGTTAACTACCTTTAAACTTCATCTGATAATTAATGATTGTGGAGAATTGCTAGCATTTAAGTTAACCCCCACCAATGTCGATGACCGAAAGCCATTTCCAGAGATGACTGAAGATTTAATTGGTAAACTTTCTGGTGACAGAGGATATGTCTCGCAAAAATTATTTGAAGAGTTATATAAGCGAGGCTTAGAGTTAGTTACAAAATCCAAGAAAAACATGAAAAACCGTTTAGTGAAATTGATTGATAAAATTCTCTTACGCAAAAGAGCAGTAATTGAGTCTCATCACCACAACTTCAGCGAGTATGGTTGTAGAGTCGTTCAGCTAACAGTTCAAGAAGTAGCCCAGTCAGGATTCATAGGGTTTCCCTAGCTGGTACGAATTCCCGCCGTAGCAGCTTCCGGCGGGGTCAATTATCGGCTATTCCGTACCTCCCAGTTTTGCAAGCCAGTTATTTATCTCTGCACAAAGTATATTGAAAGGAGCTTACTTATGACTAACCTTGTCCAAAACTTAGAACAGTACTGGTACATCTCACCACTGTAGGGCTAACGAATTCCGCCTCTCTGGTCAGTTTATTAGAGCGAGTGTATGTCAAATCAGCTAAAGCCGGGGTCGGTTGCAGCAGAAAAGGTAAAATCTTATCCTGTATATTTTATTGTAATAGTTTCTTTAGTTCTTCATCCGTAAAAGGATTTTTGCCAGCTTTTAAGTCTTTCACCCAGCGTTGTCTTTGTGCTTTATCTTGATCGTTAGCTTGAGCAATATACGCTTCAAAGTCTGCTATTGCCCCTCGGCTATTACCTGTTAACGCCTTAGCCAATCCTCGGCTATTACGAAAACTACCATTATCAGGCTGAAGGTTAACGGCTTTTTCACAGGCAAACATTACCAGCTTCGCCTGTCTTCGCAAACTTCCTTCCCAGCAAAGAGTATTCCAGGAATCAGCAGAAATTTCAATTTGTGGATCTAACTTTTGAGCATCGTTATAATTTGCTACTGCTTGTTGAACTTTACTCTCTTTCACAATTCTTTCACTTTCCTGTATTAAGCTTTCAGCTTTACCAATATTTGCAAACTCTGTTGCTTTTACCTTGGGATCAAATTTCAGGTTAGGATTCCATTTAAAAGCTGTTTGGAATGTAGCGATCGCATTCTCAATATAGCCAGATTTAGCTTCTTGTTCTCCTTGTTTAACCAAAAACGGTGCTGCTGCTATTAAGTTTGATTTATTTTGACAAACAGTTAGTGTTTGTAGGTCTTTTGGATTAATTACTAGATAATCGTTCAGCCATTGACAACCACGAGACAACAGTTCATTAAGGCTATCCACACGCCACACTCTAGCTGTATTGTCCTCTGATGCCGTGACTATGTGTTTTCCATCTGCGCTAAAACTTGCGTTGTAGACATAACTTGTATGCCCTTTAAGTTCAGCTATTTGTTTACCCGACAAGTCCCACACTCTGGCTGTATTGTCATCAGATGCCGTAACTATGTGTTTTCCATCTGCGCTAAAACTTGCGTTGATGACAATACCAGTATGCCCTTTAAGAAGGGCTATTTGTTTACCCGACAAGTCCCACTCTCTGGCTGTTTTGTCCTCTGATGCCGTGACTATGTGTTTTCCATCTGCGCTAAAACTGGCGTTGATGACAATACCAGTATGCCCTTTAAGAAGGGCTATTTGTTTACCCGACAAGTCCCACACTCTGGCTGTATTGTCTACTGATGCCGTGACTATGTGTTTTCCATCTGCGCTAAAACTTGCGTTGTTGACATAACTTGTATGCCCTTTGAGTTGATTGTGCTCATGAACATTATTTAAAATTGTTTGTAAAGCTAACTGTGGACTGGCTGCTGGATATTGTTCTAGAGGGCGTTTGTCTTTGACTAGCCCTTGCAACTCTTGTCCTGCCTGCATTGCTAACAGTAGTGGTTCGATTTCTTGTAATTGAAAGTTCTGCCACGCTGTAATTCCAATTCGTTCTAGTCTTGCACCTGTCTGTGCTTCTTGGCTCAACCTATATGCTTGGTTGGCAAAAAATGCCGCAATTCCAGCTAATACCAGAGAGATACCTAAGACCCCTGAACCAAGACGAATGCGCTGTGTTGCTTTGGTGTTCGCTATTGCCAAAATTTGCTTTGCCTGCTCAGATTGCTGAAGTTGCTCTTGGGCTAGCAGACGTTGCTTTTTTTCCTTTTCCAATTCTGCCATCAACTCCTGGAGCTTTGGTTGCTGTTGTTGGCGAATAAAAGCTGCTAAATAGTCATGTACCAACTGATAACGGTCAAATGGGTTCTCTGGTAACAACACTATCAAACCAGATTTGACAAAAATCGCTAATACCAAATCTAATCTATTAAGTTCTGTAGTAATATCTGCGACTAAAGCTTGTAAATCTCGTTCTAGTTCAACACGAGTCTTGAGTGGACGAGTACCTTTTTCATCGGTGAGCAAATACAACAATAACTCTGCGACTTGTTGATTCTCGACACCGCAATCATTAACCACTTCAGCCAAATAACGTTTAACCAGTTCTTCTTTAGTCCCACGCTGCTGATATTCTTCCAAAGTTGTAATATTCTCAGTTTGTAATTGTGCTCCTACTACTTGTAACTCAATTGGGCGCACTTCCCCTAATTCACCAGCCAATTCATTTACTAATTGCTCAATTAAAGCGGATTCTAATTGAAAACTAGTAGTCTGAGTCAAACGCTCGATAATTGACTTAGTATCGTCGGGTGAAAAATTTCCTAATTCATAAAGAATATTTTTACTAAGAAGATCATTACCAACAATCGTCATACTAGGTAAACGATTACATTCGAGTAAATAATGCAGATAATCTACTCGCAATGAAAGAATTACCTTCACTGACAGAATATTTAGACATTCTCCCATAAATTCAAAAAACTGCCGTCTTTGCTTTGGCTCGGTGTAAACAAAGAAAAATTCTTCAAACTGATCAAAAATTAAAACTGTACGTAAGTTATGCTGTTCGTTACGGAGTAATTGCTCTGTGAGAGTGTCAGTTTGGGCTATTGTGGTTGAATTTTCAAGTTCTAATGCTGACCCATCTCCTCCTATTGATTTGTTATTCAGTGCCTGTTGGATTAATCGTCCTAATTCTTCGAGCCAGTTAGTATAAACACGCATTACCACAGGCAGATTATCTTTAATTCCGATCGCTTTATTTTTTAAAGCTGGAACTAGCCCTGCATTAACTAGAGAGCTTTTGCCTACACCTGACTGCCCATGAACGACAATCAACTTATAGTCCAGGCGACCTACACGCTCAACCAATCGTTCGACATCCAATAAGCGACCTGATGCAGCAATTTCTGGGGCGATACTTTCTTGAATTTCAGTTTTGCTCAAGGATGCTTGAGCAAGCTTAGTTGACTGTAATCTACCAGCACCAATAAACGCCCGTAAACCAAACTGCTGTTCAACAGACTGCTGGTGTT
>NZ_JAVRBY020000050.1:0-54783 GCF_034531035.1 Nostoc sp. DedQUE02
AGAGAATTTAGTAACATGCGCGACTATAAATACTTCAAAATACACTTAATTTATTTCTCCTCCCCTGCCTCAAGAGCCTCAAGAGCTTGCCCACCTCACTCTCATCGTATTGCTCCCGCATTGGGTTATTCTTCTTGTCCCTTTCCCGTTGTCTCCCTTATCCTCCCACTTTGCAGTCCCTAATAGGGGCAATATCATTTAAGATAGAGTATTAATATTTTTTTAATCCCTTATCATCAAGGATTAACGTTAATCCGCCCACGACACACCAGCTTACCTGGGATCAGCGTTAGTTCTTGGATATCGACATCTGAGCCAAGATCGAGATTGTACTCATGGTTTTCTTCTAATATATCTCCCTGGTCTGGTTTGATTGAGATATGTACAACTTGCAACTCATGACCACTGAGTAACTGTAGACCCAGACAAATTTCTAGAGGCGTTGTTTCACTGTTGGTTACTCTCAAGCCTCGCAGTATAATTTGGTTGTTCCCAAGGATAATTTCTTGCCAATTAATTGGTTGTAACTGTTGGTAATGTGTTGGTAAAACCTTAACCAATAAATCACTCAAAGCAGTTGATAATAAATCAGATGCGAGAGAAGCATTAAGATCCTTCTCGTCTACGATTAAATCACCAACCACTGGTACTGTTTCTAGCAGGCGCAAAGGTTTACCCTTGAGTACGGAACCGAGATTTATCCGAATATTTTCTGCTATTAATTGAATTTGTGTAATCAGGAGACCTTGATAAACTGCATGACTCGCAAAAATAGATACCGAAGGAATGCGCCCAGAGAAAAGTTGGCGATCGCTCGCTTTGATCTCCACTTGTAGTTCCGATATTTGGCTGACTTGCGCTCTTAACCACAGCTTGACTGCTGTTGTAAGTACCTGCGTAATTATGCGGATTTTATTTGCATTTGTTGTTTGGGAATTTTGCTCTGGCATCTAACCAATTTGTTTATGAGTATTTATTCAACAAGCGAACATAAATTAAATAAGTCTTAAATGTAACATTTATGCCTACTCGTTACAAAATGCAAATATCATTTAATTGTTAACAGTAAATAAGCAATTTCCACATGGAGGCACGGTTACAAAAAATTATCGCTCAATGGGGTATCGCCTCACGTCGTGAAGCCGAAGAAATGATTAGGCACTCACGGGTGCGGATTAATGGGGTAATAGCACATTTAGGTCAAAAAGTTGATCCCGAAAAAGATGCGATCGCAATTGATGGTAAGCCTGTATCCGAAAAGCAGCGTCCGGCTTTAATATATCTATTGCTGCACAAACCAGCAGGAGTGGTTTCGACTTGCTACGACCCTCACCAAAGACTAACAGTCCTGGATTTACTACCGAAAGAATTACGGGAGGGTTCAGGTATTCACCCAGTTGGCCGTCTAGATGCAGACTCTACAGGAGCATTAATCCTGACTAATGACGGAGAACTGACATTTGGACTAACACATCCACGTCACAGTATTTCCAAGACATATCGTGTTTTGGTCAAAGGGCATCCTCCAGAAACAGTACTGCAAATGTGGCGTCAAGGTGTGATGTTGGAGGGTAGAAAAACCAGGGATGCTAAGGTACACCTAATAGAACGTCGTGCCGAGCAAAGCTTTTTAGAAGTAGTGTTGCAGGAGGGAAGAAATCGCCAAATTCGCCGGATAGCTCAACAGTTAGGATACCCAGTAATTAAGCTGCATCGGACTGCTATCGGCCCAATTCAATTACAAACTCTAAAAGAACCCTATTTATCAGAGGGGAAATATCGTTTCCTCAAAGATCGTGAAATTCGCTTTTTGCAAGATCAGATAACGCAACCTAATTATTGATTCAGTGGAATTAAGGAGTGTCAGTAGGCATGAAATGGCTAAGAAAGAAAAATAATCACCAGCCATCACTTTCTTTAGAGGAACAACGAGCCGAAAAGTTGGCAGAATTAGGCGCTCAACTTTGGGCATTACGGCAAGAACAGGGCCTATCTCTAGAGCAAGTGGTTGTATTAACCAGGATTCCCCGGCGATTATTGCAGGCGATCGAAGAAGGTAATTTAAACGATCTGCCAGAGCCAATCTATATTCAAGGTTTGATTCGGCAATTTGCTGATGCACTAGGCTTGAATGGAGTAGAATTTTCTGGCACTTTTCCGGTCAGTTCTGCACAAGTAAATCCCCTGAGCCTGGGGAATAATTCACCCCTTGCTCAACTACGTCCGATTCATCTTTACTTTCTTTACATACTCCTAATCCTATGCTCTGTAAATGGCTTATCTCAGTTATTAAATAACGCGATACTGCAAGCAAGTAATAATCAAAACCAGCCATATCCAATACAAAAGTCCGTTGTCAAACCAGAACTAGCTCAACTAAAAGAGTCAATGGAGGTACAACCTGTCAGCAATAACCTTGGTAGCGTTCAAAAGGGACAGGCTGTACAGATTGGTATCACTTTGAAAGCCTCATCTTGGATTCGTGTAATAGCCGATGGCAAAACCGAGTTTGAGGGTATTCTGCCAGAGGGAACTCACCGAATTTGGAAAGCCCAAGAGCAACTGACAGTAAAAACTGATAATGCTGGTGGTGTTTTGGTGAGCGTCAATCAAGAGAAAGCCAAAGAAATGGGAGAGCCAGGGAAAGAAGAAGAAGTTAGGATTGCCGCCAAGCCTAAGTTTTGAAATATAGGGTATGGGGCATTGGGCATGGGGATTGAATCTTCCAATTTTGAATTTTGAATTTTGAATTTTGAATTGATTTCTCCCCTGCTCCCCCTACCTCCTACCTCACTGCTCTTCTGGGGCGCGTCCATTGAGTTTGGTAAGAACTTTCAAGCGATCGCCCAATTCTTCTCTGAGCGCTCCTGCTTGATAGCGCCATTCCCAGTTACCCTCAGCAGTACTAGGAAAATTCATCCGCGCTTCGTTTCCTAATCCCAAAACATCTTGTAATGGAATAATCGCTTGGTTGGCTATGGAACTCAAAGCTAGGCGAATTAAATCCCAGTGGATGCCTTCAGGACTAATACAACCTAAATAAAGCAACAGGTTTTCCTTTTCGTAGTCGGTGGCTGAATTGAACCAGCCTATAGTTGTATCATTATCGTGAGTGCCGGTATAAACTACAGCATTGTGCCGATAATTGAATGGTAAAAATGGATTAGCAGAATCAGCACTAAAGGCAAATTGCAAAATGTTCATCCCCGGAAATTCATACTTGTCTCGTAGAGCTTCAACTCCTGGGGTAATTACTCCCAAATCTTCTGCTAAGACGGGTAGCTTGCCTAACTTTTCCCTAATCACTTCAAAAAAAGCATCTCCAGGCGCTTCCACCCATTTACCATTGATGGCAGTTTGTTCACCTTGCGGCACAGCCCAATAAGCCTCGAAGCCCCGGAAGTGGTCAATGCGAATAATATCAACATAATCCAGCATGGCCTCAAAGCGCTGTACCCACCATTTAAAGTCTTGTTTTTGTAATTCCTCCCAGTTATAAACTGGGTTGCCCCACAATTGACCGGTGGCGCTAAAGTAATCTGGTGGGACTCCTGCCATTTGGGCAGCAGCTCCTGTTTCTTCATCTAAGCAAAAGATGTTGGGATGCGCCCACACGTCGGCACTATCGTGAGATACGTAGATGGGGATATCGCCAATAATGTCTATACCGCGCATGTTGGCGTAGCTTTTCAGCTCTGACCACTGCCGGAAAAACTCAAATTGGACGAACTTGTAATAAAAAATCTCCCCATTCAGCCGATGCTGTACTTCCTCTAATGCTTGTGGATCGCGCTTGACAAATTGTGGCTCCCATTTATGCCAACTGGCATTTTCGTGGGCATCTTTCAGCGCCATAAATAAGGCGTAATTATCTAGCCAATAGGCTTTGCTATCACAAAAACCTGCAAACTCGTTTTTTTGGATGTCCGTAGCATTTGTTCTAAAGTTTTCACAGGCTTTTTTCAGCAGTGCAATCTTAATCGGCACAACCTGTTCGAAGTCTACCTTTTCTACCGGAAATCCTGGTAAGTTAGCAAAGTCTTCTTCGGTTAGCAAACCTTCATCTCGCAGTTTTTCTGGGCTAACCAGCAAGGGATTTCCCGCCATTGCCGAGTAGCACATATAGGGGGAGTTACCGTATCCAGTGGGCCCCAAGGGTAAAACTTGCCAATATTGTTGATGGGTATCTTTAAGAAAATCGACGAAGCGATAGGCTTCTAAGCCTAAATCTCCAACGCCAAATCGGCTGGGAAAGGAGGTAGGATGCAGCAAAATACCACTGGATCTAGGAAAAGGCATATTTAATCTGAATTATGAGAGGGAGCAATTATCTGATGCACACGCAACGCGATCGCATCGAATTTATCACGAAACAGTATTTGCAAGGTAAATCAAGTAAACTCATTTTGTTTGTCCTTTGTCATTTGTCCTTTGTCCTTGGCTAATGACTAATGACTAATGACCAATGACCAGTGACTAATTAACTATGACTTACCGAAATCCTGCACCGACAGTTGATATCATCATTGAACTAGTAGATCGACCTCATCGGCCAATAGTGTTAATTGAAAGACATAATCTACCTTTAGGTTGGGCTATTCCTGGTGGTTTTGTAGATTATGGAGAAGCGGTGGAAGTGGCGGCGCGGCGAGAAGCGCAAGAGGAGACGGGTTTACAGGTGGAGTTGGTTGAACAATTACTGGTGTATTCTGACCCCGATCGCGATCCGCGTCAGCATACCATTAGCATTGTGTTTTTGGCGACAGCTACGGGGGAACCTCTGGCTGGGGATGATGCTAAGGGTGTAGGAGTTTTTGAGTACTGGCGTGTGCCTGGTAATTTATGTTTTGACCATGATCGCATTTTGCGTGATTATTGGCGATATCGGCATTATGGGATACGTCCGAGATTGGGGTAAGAGGAACGAACCGCGTTCGCGCTTCGCGTCTCGTAGAGAAGGGCGCAAAGGAACGAGAAGAGAGGAATATCTGTGACACAAAGTTTTTGTGATTATACTGTGTCAGTGGTATTTAAAGGTGCATTATGGATGCTGAGGAACTTTTAGAGAAGTACGCCGCAGGGGGGCGGAAATTTCATTCAGTGAATCTTCAAGGAGTAGACCTCACAAGTAAAGATTTGAGTGAAATAGATTTATACAAAGGAAATTTAAATGGAGCGGACTTGAGTGAAGCAACTTTGACCAAAGCTAATCTTTGGGAAACAAGCCTCTCTAGAGCATCCCTAATATCTACAAATTTGATACAGATAAAAGGTGGGTCAATAAATCTGAGTTGGGCAGACCTCAGTGGTGCTGACTTAAGTGGGTCAAATCTCAATAGCGCAAATTTGAATTATGCAAACTTAGAACAGACAAATTTAACAGGTGTAGACCTAAGTATTTCAAAATTAATCTATGCAAATCTAGATACAGCGAATTTAACTGGAGCAAATCTTAGTAGTGCAGATCTGACTGCTGCTTCTTTAACTAAAGCTAATCTTAGTAAAGCTAATCTAACTAAGGCAGATTTGGGTCAGGCGTACTTGATTGGAGCAAACTTAACTCTGGCAAACTTAACTGAGGCAATATTGCAAAGTGCCAAACTCCAAGGAAATATATTTCATAGAGCTAATCTGTACCAAGTTGATCTCTCAGGCATGAATTTGGCTGATATAGACTTTACAGCAGCATCTCTTCAAAGTACAAACCTTAAAAAAGCATTTCTCCAAGGAGCGAATTTAGAAAAAGCCAATCTGCGATGGGCAAATTTAATCAAAGCAAATTTAGATGGAGCAAATTTGAGAAGGGCTGATTTAACTGGGGCAGATATCTATGGGGCAACTTTTAAAGATGCAGACCTAACTGGTGCGATAATGCCAGATGGAGAAATCTACAGACCGATCGCTCCTCAGGTAGAAATCGGTAAACAGGAAACATCATTAGAGAAAGTAATATCTATGACTCGTAAAGTAATTAATACTGATAACGCACCCGCACCAGTCGGCCCTTATAATCAAGCGATCGCAGCTTCCGGTCAATTTGTATTCGTCGCAGGACAAATTGCCATCGATCCCCGCCTTGGTGATGTCGTCTATACTGATGATGTCAAAAAGCAAACTGAGCAGGTACTAGCTAATCTTGAAGCCATCCTCACAGCAGCCGGGGCGACTTTTCAAGATGTCGTAAAGACAACTGTATTTTTAGCTGATATGAATGATTTCACGGCGGTGAATGCCGTTTATGCTAAATATTTCCCGGAAGATACAGCCCCGGCGCGGGCTTGTGTGCAGGTATCGCGCTTACCTAAAGATGTGTTGGTAGAAATTGATGCGATCGCTGTGATTGGCGGTTAAGAGAAATAGAACAATGAGCAAAATTTTAACAGTTACATTTGATGGTTCTGTTTTGCGCCCAGATATTCCACCTGATTTAGAACCGAACAAACGCTATGTGATTACCATTGTTTCTGAAGATATTAGCTCATCTCAAATTAAAATAACTGATGTGTGGGATGTATTAGAAGATTTAACGGGGACAGTTGATGCACCCGAAGATTGGGCAAGTCAACATGACGATTACTTGTATAGCACACCAAAACGTCAGCCGGAAATTAACACATGACGGGTGAGCGAATATTTTTAGACACTGTTTTAAAAAATTATAAATTTAAGGGCAGAATTGGTAATTAACAATTGTAAGTATTTTTGAGTGTTCCCCTCTGATGAATGCGATCGCCTCTACAACTTTGGGAATACTGAAATTAAGTACCCTAAAGGAGTATTAAAAATGGCAGAAAATCGCGTCAGTGCCAGCTTAACCCCAGCAGACAAAGAAGCAGTCATGCAGGCGATCGCTACAATTAGAGAAAAGTTACCGTTTTTGGTAGATTTGACCCCCGAAGACAGGCGAACAATGTTGAAGATGGGAGATAAAAGTCGGGCTTTTGTCAGCAAAGCCTTAGAAGTGGCGACACAAAACCCTAACTTTTTGCCCCGTTCTTTTGATTTAGAAGAGATGCGCCGGGACTTAGAAATATATGAGGACTTGTATCCAGTGCTGTTATCTTTGACACAACTGCAAGAATTGGTAGATGATACCTGTATAGCTGCTGCTAGTGAAGCGTATGCCTCAGCATTAGCAGTTTATAGCTATGCTAAAGCTAGTGGTGATGTCACAGGTTTAGATGCAGTAATTGATGAGATGGGACGCAGGTTTAACCGCCGTTCTAAGAAAAAGCAACCTGAAGTTCCAGTCAGCTAAAGCTTAAAACAGGTAATCATACCAGTTGTAAACTTACTAGAATACACATAATTTGTAGGGGTATAACATTGTTATGCCCTTTTTGCGTTTTGTATCCAAAGATTCTTGAAACCCACGCAGGTGGGTAAAGTCTCGTGTAGCCGCGATTTCTATAGTGCATCTCGTTAATCTAAAATACACTTTGACCTTTCTCCAAACCTCTCCCCTACAAGGGGAGAGGCTTTAAATCTTACTCCCCAACGCTAGTAGGGAAGGGGCTGGGGGTTAGGTCTATATTAGACTCCAGCGATAAGCACTAATTCGCCAAGGCATTTTTGAGCCTCAGAAGGTCAACATCGAGCCTCAGAAGGTCAACATCGAGCCTCAGAAGGTCAACATCGAGCCTCAGAAGGTCAAAGTTGAGCCTCAGAAAGTCAAAGTTGAGCCTCAGAAGGTCAAAGTTGAGCCTCAGAAGGTCAAAGTTGAGCCTCAGAAGGTCAAAGTTGAGCCTCAGAAGGTCAACGTCGAGCCTCAGAAGGTCAATGCATAAAAATATCCAGATAAATTATTAAATTTACTGCTGGTTTTCAGTAACAATCCGATCAAACCTTGTTGAAATATATTAACTCAGTACATCTACCAGCGTCATACAAGAGTTATGAGCAATACCTCTGGATTTTTAGTTAGCAAACCTATTGCATTATGGAATAAACCCATTAAGGCTGACTTTAAAGAACTATTTAAATCACTAGGGAAAGTTGCGATAGATGGGGCCTTGGGTAAGTGGGAAGAGGTAGCCAAAGGTGCTTTAGATGCTACAGCAGCACTAGGTTTAGGATCGGCACCAGAGGAAGTTGCTTGGCTACTAATTTACCGTTCTTTGGTAGAAGCAATAGTGAGTTTGGTAAAAGGAAATCAAGAGTTACTGTTTGAAAAACCAAACGAAAGCGATCTTGAGCTATTGTGCGATCGCCTCAACGATTCCCTAGAAAGTATAGAATTGCGTATTGACCAAGATTTTTTTAGCCGTCCCAAAGATTTGCCGATTCTGGAAGCGGTTAAAACTGCTTTTGCCGACTGGTTAAAATATTTTAGCGTCAATCAAGCCCAGGCACTAACAATTAGTCATCGTCTTCCTACCTATTTTGTGTTTGCTTTACATGAAGAGTGGGCAAAACATCCAGAAAAATATGCTTGTTTAAAAGAAGAACTTGATACCCCCTTTACTCAAGCCAATGAACGGGAGCAGTCATGGCAGCGTTATTTAGCTTGGCTACAAAAACAGGTTGAAGAACCGATGCTTTTAGAAGCTTTTGGTTTAAAACAGGTTTATGTTCCTTTACACGCCTACTATAAGCAGAAAATTGCCGATGAAAAAGAAGAAGAATTTAAACGCCGGGTGAGAGAAGATGAGAAATATCAGCGAATTGTTCTTGATTTAGAAACTGAACTAGAAGCTTGGTTAGAAAAAGGCGATCGCAATGATGCCATTAGAGTGATTAGTGGTGGCCCAGGAAGTGGTAAATCTTCCTTTGCCAAAATCTTTGCAGCTAACCAAGCAGAAAAAGGGAAAATTCCGGTTTTATTTATTCCTTTGCACCATTTTGAACCCTCGGATGATTTAGTTGAGGCAGTTGGTAAGTTTGTGCGAGACGATGGCTTTCTCAAACATAATCCCCTAGATAAAGATAAAGCTGATTCACGCTTACTGATTATCTTCGATGGTTTAGATGAGCTTGCCATGCAGGGTAAAATTGCCACTGAAACTGCTCAACAATTTGTGCGTGAAGTGCAAAGAAAAGTAGAGCGATTTAATGGGCGTGAAACTTGCTTACAAGTATTAATTGGCGGACGAGAACTGGTAGTGCAAGCAAATAGTAGCGACTTTCGCCAACCACAGCAAATATTGCATATTTTGCCTTATTTTGTTATTGAATATGAGAGAAAGAATTACATTGACAATCAAAACTTGTTGCACCAAGATCAACGTCAGATTTGGTGGCAGAAATACGGCAATGCTAGGGGACGGGCTTATGATTGCTTACCAGAAGAGTTAAACCAAGATAACCTGACAGAAATTACTGCCCAACCCTTGCTGAATTACTTGGTAGCATTGAGTTTTGACCAGCAAAATAAATTTCCTACAGACGGCAACCTGAATGCAATTTATGCAAATTTGCTCACAGCAGTTTATCAGCGCGGTTGGGCTGGCTATCAACATCCGGCTATTCGTGGAATTGAGGAAAAAGACTTTGTTCGCATCCTTGAAGAAATTGCTTTAGCTTCCTGGCATGGAGATGGACGAACAACAACAGTCAGAGAGATTGAAGCCCATTGTGAACACAGTAGTTTAAAGAGTCTTCTAAACAAGTTTCAGGAAAGTGCTAAATTAGGCGTAACTCGTCTTTTGACTGCCTTTTATTTTCGTGAGAGTGGAGTTAAAGAACAGGAAAAAACTTTTGAATTTACTCACAAAAGTTTTGGTGAATATTTAACAGCAAAACGCATTGTAAGAGAAGTTAAACTCATTCATAAAAAGTTAAAGGATCGCCTGGATGATCCAGATGAAGGATGGGATGAGCGCGAGGCTTTAAAAAGATGGGCAATTCTCTGCGGTGCATCCCCGATGGATGAATACCTTTTTAAGTTTGTTGCGGATGAAATGCGTTTACAGAATGCATCAGATGTTAGCAATTGGCAGCAGACATTATGCCATCTGATTGGTTTTATGTCGCGTCATGGTATGCCGATGGATCGCTTGACTCCCAGACCTGATTTTCAAGAAGAAAATAGACAAGCACGAAATGCAGAAGAAGCGTTGTTGGCTGTGTTAAATGCTTGCGCTAGAGTGACAAAGATAGTTTCAAACATTCAATGGCATACTCCTGAAGCTTTCGGTACATGGATTTCAAAAATTCAAGGACAAAGAAAAGACGGTAATAATGTACTTGCATCGGAGTGTCTTAGCTTGTTGAATGTATCAGAATGTATTCTGCATCACAGAGACTTTCATAATGCCAATCTTGAAGGAGCAAATTTGTCTAATACACGTCTTGCTTTTGCTCATTTCTTTGCAGCTAACTTGAAAGGTGTAAATATTCAAGCAGCATGGCTTGTAGTAGCGAATCTTGAAAGGGCGAATCTTGAAGGTGCAAATCTTGTAGGCGCAAATCTTGAAAGGGCGAATCTTGAAGGTGCAAATCTTGTAGGCGCAAATCTTGAAAGGGCGAATCTTGAAGGCGCAAATCTTGTAGGCGCAAATCTTGTAGGCGCAAATCTTGTAGGCGCAAATCTTGAAGGCGTGAATCTTGTAGGGTCGAATCTTGAAGGCGCGAATCTTGTAGGGGCAAATCTTGTAGGGGCAAATCTTGAATGGCCAAGACTTAAACGGACAAATTTTGAGAGTGAAAATGTAGCAGATTTGAATTAGGGTTCAGATTCTAATGACTGACTTACAAACATTAAGAATTTTTAGAGTTGATTATATTCTTCTTAATGCATCATTCTAAATACTTTGGATGCGTTACGCTGCTGCTAACGCACCTTACTAAAGCAGCCCTCAACTCAATTGCAACAAATAGAGATTTTGCCTTCTCATGACAAAGTGTATTGCGATCTCTCAACTCAATTGCACACAAATATTAAGCGATCGCTTTCACTACTTTGATCTTCTCATGAGAAACTATAGGCGATCGCAAGTCAAATCTCTTGATACGCTGAAATAAGAATTGAGAAAAACTAATCCAGTTTTCCGGTAACAACCATGCCAAAGCTGACACTGAGCGATGAACAAGTAATTGAATTATTCAAGCAGCTACCTCCAGAAAGTAAACGAGTAGTATTATTAGCCCTAGCACAGGAAAGTGAGCAAGAGCGAAATTCTCGTATGGAGTATGCCCAAACCCAATTACGGAACTTGTGTGCTGAACGTGGTTTAGATTGGGATAGTATGTCAGAAGATCAACGTGAGTCATTTATAGATGACTTAGTGCATGAGGACAGAGAGTGCGACCAATAGTAGTGTTTGATACAAATGTTTTGCTATCTGCTATTGGCTGGAAAGGTAGTCCTTATCACTGTATTGATTTGGCACGCCAAGGCCGGGTAAAAGGTTTAATTTGTCCAGAAATACTTGATGAACTAACCGAAAAGTTAGAACAGAAGTTGAAATTTACGCCTATTCAAGTAATTGAGACAATAGCTGATTTGCTTACTTTTCTACGATTAATCACAATTGCCAACACTTTAAATTTTCTCACTACTGACCCAAACGATAACATGGTACTAGAATGCGCTGTTGTTGGGAATGCAACTCATATTGTTACGGGCGACAAGCGGCATTTGTTACCTCTGGGCAGTTATCAAGGTATTGCAATTGTTAGTGCTAGAGATTTTCTGACTTTGATTAAACCTGAATAATCAAATGAACTTAACACTGAGGTTGAGTACTCTACACATCCCCTGCATTGCATTGTTAGCCTGTAGGTAAGCGATCATAAGATTCCGGTTCAATATCTGGTACTTTCGCTAAAACTGCGTCGTATTTTTCTCGACTGCCTCGCTTTGCTAACTCCCCTAGATAAATTTCAGTTGTTAGTGCAGCGACTTTCTCTGCAACTGCTGTCGCCACAAACTGATCGATAGAAATGCCGTCTTGTTTGGCAAGTTCCTGCAAACTTTTGTACAAAGAATCAGGAAGTTGGACGCTGAGGTTGCTCATGACAATGCTCCAATAGATTGCAAAAACTCCGCAGGTGTCAATATTGTTATCCCAAACTGCTCAATGCTTTTAAAATCAAGAGCATTAGTATGTTTTTGCATTTTGTATCCAAAGATTCTTGAAACCCGTGCAGGTGGTCACTGAGCTTCTTGCCTTGAGCGATCGCGTAGCGTCTCGTAGAGAAGCCGAAAGGTGCCGAAGTGCGGGTTTCGTCTGTGTAGCCGCGATTTCTATAGTGCATCTCGTTAATCTCAAATACACTTTAACCTCTCTCCAAACCTCTCCCCTACAAGGGGCTACGGTGTACACACAAGTCTTCTAGAGTTGCGCCACAGCCTTTTGATCCCCCCAACCCCCCGATAAATTGGGGGGCAAAAAGCTCTCAAAGTCCCCCTTAAAAAGGGGGATTTAGGGGGATCTACGATGATTTTGGTTTTCTAGAAAGATGTGTGTACACCGTAGCCTACAAGGGGAGAGGCTTTGAATTTTACTCCCCAACGCTAGTAGGGAAGGGGCTGGGGGTTAGGTCTATATTAGACTCCACCGATAAGCGCTAAGTCGCCAGGGCATTTTTGAACCTCAGAAGGTCAAAGTTGAGCCTTAGAAGGTCAAAGTTGAGCCTCAAAAGGTCAAAGTTGAGCCTCAAAAGGTCAAAGTTGAGCCTCAGAAGGTCAACATCGAGCCTCAGAAGGTCAACATCGAGCCTCAGAAGGTCAACGTTGAACCTCAGAAGGTCAACGTTGAGCCTCAGAAGGTCAACGCATAAAAACTATCTCGAAAAAGTTTAGTAAATTCCGAAATACATTTTGTATATTTGGTAGTTCTGTTTATAGACATTAACGCCTCAAAATTAAATCTTGTTATGAATATCCAAGACAAGCCCAAGAGTTTACAAGATATTGTTAAGCAACGTCAACAATCAAATTTTATCGGTCGTGAAGACCAAATAAACCGATTTCGCCAAAATTTAGCATTACCAGTAGAAGATAATCGCCATTGTTTTCTGTTTAACGTTTCTGGTCAAGGCGGAGTTGGTAAAACTACCTTGCTGCGGCAGTTTCGGAAAATTGCTGACGAAGCAAAAATGATTTCGGCTTACATTGATGAAGTTGAAAAAACTATACCAGAGGTCATGGGTCGTATAGCTGAGGAGTTAGAACAGCAAGGTTACAAACTAACGCAGTTTAGCGATCGCTATAAAGCTTACTGCCAAAAGTGCCAAGAATTAGAAACAGATCCAGATGCTCCTCAAGGTTTTTCCGCTTTTGTCGGGAAAACTATGGTAAAAACTGGTGTGCATCTGGCGCGTCGAGTTCCCGTTGGCGGTGCTGTATTTGACTTTGTAGATGAGGATGCTTTGGCTACCCAAGCCGGCGAATGGGCATCTTATGTTGCTAAGAAAATCACAAATAAAGATGAGGTACATTTAGTTAAAGAACCTAAAGAAGTTCTGACCCCGTTATTTTTGCAAGATATTTCTAAAATTGCTGATAAAACTCCCGTTATCCTGTTTTTCGATACCTCAGAACGCACCGGAGAATTCCTAGAAAACTGGCTACGGGAAATTTTTGAGAACCAGCACGGTAAAGTATCTGCCAATATATTAATGATCGTTGCCAGTAGGCAAGAATTAGATAAAAATAACTGGGCATCCTACGAAGGATTAATAGCTCGTTTGCCTCTAGAACCGTTTACAGAAGAAGAAGCTAGACAATATCTAATCCACAAAGGCATCACGGACAATCGCATTATTGAAGTGATTGTAAACCTTTCTGGAAACTTACCTCTGCTAATGGAAATGCTAGCAGATACTCATCCTAATGACCCTAACCAGGTAATTGAGCCTAGCAGCAATGCTGTAGAACGCTTTTTAAAATGGATTGATGACCCCAAACGGCGACAAGTGGCGCTTGATGCTGCCATTCCTCGGTGTTTGAACCGGGATGTTATAGCCAAGTTAAGATCGGAAGAAGAAGCTGATGAGCTATTTACTTGGCTAAAAGAAACATCTTTTCTCAAAGAACATAGCAACGGCTGGGTTTATCATGATGTCGTCAAAACCCAAATGTTATGCCACAAACGCCATTCATCGCCCCAAGGTTGGGCTGATATACATGGAAAGTTGGCAGAATATTATGACAGCCTACGGAACGATTTGCAATTAGAGGAAGATAACAAACAGCGCGATCCTAGCTGGCAAAGTCACACATTAAACGTTTTGTACCATAAATTATGTCAGTCACCCCAAAGAAATTTGTTTACAACTCTGAATGAATTTCTTGCTCTACTCAAAAATCAACCCACTTTTGCCCAGCAATATGCAAAAACAATGCTTCAGGCTGGTAAAGATGTGGATTCTGCGGAAGTTAAGTATTGGGGTAAGCAATTAGCAAATGTGTTAAAAGCCTATGAGGAAAAACGCTATGAAGATGCTGTGTATAATCGCGCTTTAATCTACTTAGCTCTTAAACAACCAGACAAAGCACGAACTTGCCTAGTGCCTGCCATCAAGCTTGCCACAGAGCATTGTCAAAAAGATGCTCAAGACTGGCATAATACCTTTAATTTAGCTCTTTACTACTTGGCTGCTCAATATACTCAACAAGCAGACCACTTATATCGCTATGCCTTATTAAAGGGTGCTTCCTTAGAATCTATTAGTGAAGCTATCCAACATCTAAATGACTTTTTAACTGTCTTGCCTAATCATGTGCAAGCTACATTCATCCGACAGTTGTTGCAGTCTTCTCTAACAAAGTCAAACCCACAAGTCCCAACAACAAACTGCTAATCAATTCTCTTTCTCATAGCGCAAGTCTATTTGAGTAAACTTGCACCATGAGCCTGAGCGTGACAGTCTATATTTATAAAGATGAAAGTTAACACAAGTCCATCAAGTAACCACCGTAAGAGAGTAAACAACAAATAGTATTATTACCCCTAGTAAAAGAAAGTGAAGACCCTTGCACCGCCTTGTTAAGCTGTATTCTAAGATTCCGGTTCTCCCCCTTGTTTCTTGCTTATAAAGTTACGGTGTACACCCAAGTCGAATTACTCCTCTTAATCCCCCCAATATATTGGCTACGGTGTACACACAAGTCTTCTAGAGTTTCTCCAGAGCCTTTTGATCCCCCCAACCCCCCTTAAAAAGGGGGGCAAAAGTCTCTTAAAGTCCCCCTTTTTAAGGGGGATTTAGGGGGATCTCCAACGATTTTGGGTTTGTACAAAGATGTGTGTACACCGTAGGATATATTGGGGGAAAACAAGAAATCTAGTTCCCTCCCCAATACATACGGGGAGGGTTAGGGTGGGGTAAAACCTTGGGTTTTTCAGCTATTTCAGACTTGTATGTACACCGTAGCCTTGTAGGTAAGGGGTTAGATTTGAGAGAAAATTGCACACGGCGTGAAAATTGATCGATTACCCATGCCCAATTCGCAATTTATACAATGATTAAACCACTATAAAGTTGCTGGCGCTAAGTGAAGATATACCATCTAGTTGTGCGAATTGTGCAAATTTTACCTGACCAAATCCGCCATTGCTACCATCTTGGTCGAAGTAAAGCCCCCCTGTGCTTGTGTCGTAAATAAATCGTTGAGTACTTGTTGTTGCAGTTGTGCCCAAAACAAACTGACTAACAGAGAGCAAACCTGGTGATAAACCGCCACCAAAACCTACAGCAGATATTTGAATGCGGTCAATATTACCGAAATTGTAGATACTATCAAGCCCTTCATGATAATTATTGAAAACAAAGGTATCTTCATTTGAACCACCAGTCAGGGCATCATTACCTGTGCCACCGATGAGGGTATTTTTACCACGTCCACCACTAGCATCTAAGGTATCGTTACCTGCACCGCCATTCAGAATATGAATGCTGCTTTCGGCGTAGAAGTTAGAGCCAGTAGCGGATAGATAATCATCACCATCGCCACCGTCTAGTATGTTTCTACCAGATGTACTATCTGCGTATAAGGTATCGTTACCTGTGCCACCATTCAGGATGTTATTACCATAGGAATTTCTAACATCCAAAATGTCGTTACCTGCACCACCATTCAGGGTGTTACTTCCGCCGTAGGCGTAAGAATAGTTCAAAACAGCAGATAGATAATCATTACCATCGCCACCTTCTAATAGGTTAGTGCCATAGTTGTAATCTACAGACACAAAATCGTCACCCGCGCCACCATTGAGGATGTTATTACCAGATGCGTAACGGTTAAGAGTTAAGGTATCATTACCTGCACCACCATAGAGTTTATTGTTACCATTGCCCCCTACAATATTGTCGTTATAGCCCGTACCTTTGATCTCCAACCGTTCGATATTCTTGTAACTAACTTGATTTGTGTCGGCAGTAATTAAACCTTCGTTAGTACTAGTGTTGAAACTTGAAGTGATGCCTGCGATCGCAGTACTATAGTCAACTAACAAGTAATCATTATCTGCCCCTCCATCAACTGTTTGAGTTACTAAAGGATGCACTACAGTATCTGCACTTGGGCTACTGATATAAAAAGAGTCGTCACCACTATCACCATTGAGAGTGTTAGTACCCTGAACTCCACGAGCATCAAAAATGTCTCCCCCGTTTCCACCTGAAACTATATTCTTGCCTTTCCATTGATAACTAACATCCAGGGTGTCATTTCCATCACCCCCATTCAGGACATTATTACCAGCAGACAAATCAACTCCTAGATAATCATTTCCATATCCACCCTGAAGGGTATTGTTTCCTACAGAGTAGCGAGCATAAAGTTTATCATCCCCAGAACCACCATCTAAAATATTCTTTCCATAAGAATAGCGAATATCTAAAATATCGTTTCCACTTCCACCCTTGAGAGTATTATTTCCAGTCGAACTATAAACGTAAAGCTCATCATTTCCATCGCCTCCATCTAAAAGGTTGTTTCCCGAAGAGTTGGCAGCATAGAAGGAATCATTACCTGCTCCTCCGTATAAATTATTATTACCCTCTTCTCCGTTTAAATAGTCATCACCCAAATCTCCATAAAGGTTGTCATTGCCTTTACCTCCATAGAGCTTGTCATTACCTTCACCACCATAGAGGTTGTCATCACCTGAGTATCCATAAAGGTTGTCGTCTCCCGCCAGCCCTTTGATAACATCATTATTATCAGTACCGTAAAGATAATCATTTTGATTTGTACCATTGATAAGTGCCATAAATTTTGACTCCTTTCAAGCAATATTTTCTACACTTGTTAAGTTTTTAATTGGCATTTAGTGCTGTTATGACGCACTAATAATTCACCGAAAGTTGACACTATCGGCATATTTTATGTCGCTCTGATGCAGCACTAGTTATTCATGAAAAATGACTCTATGAATCCAATACTTGTCGGTTAACGGAAAAAGGGGAATGGGAAAGGGGAAAGAAAAAACCTTTAACCTTTTCCCAAAACCAAATTCCAGTTTAAAATCCAAAACCCGAGCAGTATTGTCCGTGAATCGGCTTACTAGTAGCAGTTATTTAAGTTTTTTCACAACTATTCCTTTAACATTTGAGCTTTTCAAGCCAGCTCTGTAGTTAAGACGCTCTCATGAGTCAACTTTTGAATTTTCTGAATTAGCCATTGAGTCGAAATGCTAATTAGAGGCTTTTTTTAACTTTATGCACCCTTGAAACTTGATTTTATATGGTATAAATATCAGGAACTTGTGAAGAAGGGTGTTCGCCGAGATATCAGCAGGGATATGTTGTCAAGAAATATTGCAGAGAATGCTTTCTTGATTTACTAACTTCACCAAGAATGGTGTTTTAAAACTCAAAATTTTTACACAAAAAGCAAGCTTTCAACCCAATATTTCTTTACACTTGCCCATAAATGAGCTTTTTAGGGAACGTTTCACTTTGAGGAGACACACTTAGCTTGTGGCTGAAACTAGCTTATATCAGGAGTTTTGCAAGTTATACTTTTAGATAACTTGATAACATAATTTTATTTTGCGCTTATATACACTACAACTACCACAACTCAAACAACTCTTAACAAATAGGCAGCGTAGCGGAGTATCTACACACTGTCACAAATTCACCCTTTGGTTAACCAATTTGTTAAGGTCTAAATCCACTCAAATCCCTGTGTAGCTAAAAATTCTTTAGCTGGTTCCAAAATATCTTTGCTTAAAACTAGCGTGACTTCTGGGGAACTAAGATACAAACGAAAACGCTTAATAAATAGTTGGTTTGCAGGTTCAATTTTCTTAATGGCAGTCCAGGGAATCAACAACGGCATAAGTCCCAAGCTAAACAAGGGGAAAATACTCAGATAAATCCCTTGAGGAGTTATACCAACATTTAAAGTTCCTTTGTAGTACACTAAACCCACAGAACCACTGTTCATTCGCGAAAAGTTTTGTGGCGGCGCTTCTTGAGTGCGGTAGAGTTTAGCAAGGCGATTCCAGTCATGACGCAATAAAAAAATCATGACTATCGTGGAAAGTGGAAAAAAAATGGTGTATATCCACTGAGGCGTATGTGGCATTTGTTTTTAAGTCATTGATGATTGACGCTTCTACTGTAAGCGATGTCTAATAGACCTCTTGCAAAAGTGCTTTTTGCAAGAGGTGGGAAAAGGGTAAAGGTTATGGTTCGGCAAGCTCACCAACCGGGGGAAAGGCAAAATACAGAATCTTTCCCTTTCCCCTTTTCCCTTTTCCCGACTTCTGCAAGAAGTCTAATGACAAGCCTCTGTGCGTCTACACACTCACCAATCAACTACATTCTCTTGAATTTTTCCAAATGATCGGAAAATACCGATTAAAAATTGTTCAATAGAAACCCTATGCATTCAAAAAACTGGCCTTAGTTAAAGCCAGTTTTTTGATTTTATTGCTAACTTTTAGCAAAGCTTACGGCCGAGTATTAACGGAACACACTTGAGAAGATATTATTAATCTTTCTCATTAAAATGTCAAGATTTATCTACTAATTTCCGTAAAATTTACCATTAGATATCGCCGCTTCCCTTAAATTCTCAGGCTGTACTGACAAACTCTTGTCACCAAAATGCTGATTCATCAATGCGGGAACCTGTGCAGCTTGAATTCGGCTATGGCGTGTTTTGTCGGGCATAACTAAGTTTGGCCCAGCTTTACAATTTTTCATGCAACCAGTGCCCTTGATTGTAACTTGGTCTTCTAAACCGCGATCGCTTAAAGCCGCCTCCAACGCCTGACAAACTGCTTTACCACCGCGTTTCATACAATCAGACTTTTGACACACCAAAATCGTGGTCTTAGTCTTAGCTGGTTTTACCTTGACATTATCAACAGAGGGCGGTTCTTGTACAGGAGCGATCGTTTCCCCTCTCCCTATATCAGAACGCGCTGCCATTACACGTTCAGCCTTCAGAGTAACTGTGCCGTTCTTCAAATCATGTTTTTTGTAACCAACAACTTGCAGCCAAGTCCCTGGCGGTAAGCGCAAATCAAAAGCAGTCCGTAAATGTTTAGCTAGTTTAATGTAAGACTCACCCTCAGGAGTCGCCAGCAGTAAACCTTTAAGCTTATAGCCATCTTTAATAACAAAATTTATAAACCTGCCTTCAAGACAAAATTCTGATACTTCTATAGCCTGGGATGCACTCATTTTTTTTCACCTATTTTTAACTAGTACAAACTATCAAGTGAGATATTTTCAGCAGATTAGAACTGTTGGTAGGGACTCTGCCAGCAGCACTCAAGAGTCCAAATCTGGTCTTGACGGGAAGCGGTAAATCGCCGTATCACACTCCAAAGTTGAATAGCCGTAGTAGGATTGCCAATTTCAACTTTCAATGGCTGGTTAGTCGTACAACTACAGGGAATGTCTAACTCCTTTAGGCGTTGATAGACTTGCCAGCGATCTGCCCAATTCACCTCTACAAGGTGCTTTATTTCTATTTCTGAACTAAACGATTTCAAGAGAATTGCCCTCAAAGTGCAACAAACTTGCAGTAACTACCGCGATTTAACTCCCGACTTTTTGAAAGTCTTAGGAATTTAGTGTGTTAAAACCAGCATACCTTAAGTGCAAACAATTCTCATTAATTTTGGAAAAAAAATAAAATTCTTGCAGTCCTTCCTTAAGGGGGATGAGGATGTATTTACTCTTCCCCCTCTCTTCCCTGTATCCCCCATCTTTCCGTCCCCCCTTCCATTGGAAAGGTATGCACACTTAAATTTTAATGTCAATAATAATGATAAATACACGCAACTTGATGGGCATACCATGCATTCAGCAAATAATAAACTTGAGACTTTTAGTAAGCAAAAATACAAAATCTTGTGATGGCGAATTGGTTTGCAATTATTGGTAAAATGTTAATATGTAAAGAATAAGCAGTTAAAATATATAATTGCTAAATAGGGAGGAGAACAATGTCTGAAACGCAAACTTTGTTACGAAATTTTGGTCATGTATATGACAATCCTGTGTTGCTGGATCACAGCGTAACTGCTCCAGTTACAGAAGGATTTAATGTTGTATTAGCTAGTTTCCAGGCATTATACTTGCAGTACCAAAAGCATCATTTTGTAGTTGAAGGCTCAGAATTTTATTCTCTGCATGAGTTTTTTAACGAAAGCTACAACCAGGTACAAGACCACATCCATGAAATTGGAGAACGCTTGGATGGGCTAGGTGGTGTGCCAGTAGCGACCTTCAGCAAATTAGCAGAATTAACTTGTTTTGAGCAAGAATCTGAAGGCGTATATTCTTCTCGCCAAATGGTAGAAAATGATCTAGCTGCCGAACAAGCAATCATTGGCGTAATTCGCCGCCAAGCTGCTCAGGCAGAGAGTTTAGGCGATCGCGGTACACGCTATCTATACGAAAAGATTTTGTTGAAAACTGAGGAACGTGCATATCATTTGTCTCACTTCCTCGCCAAAGACAGCTTAACTTTAGGGTTTGTCCAAGCTGCTCAAAGCTAAAACTCTCATCATCTAGATTTGTCTACTAGACTGGAAGAAAAGTTAGCGGCAGTAACTCTTAAAATATTATAAAAAATGGCAGAAGATGGCATCCTCATCTCTCTGCCATTTTTAATCAAAATAAATATATTGACATAACATTTAACGTTGAAAATATTTAGCAATTAGTTAATTAAGATAAATTTTTATCTAAGCAATTTACTTGTGCTAAAAAAGCAGACACATATATGCCAATGTAAATGATCGTTTGTTGTGAACTGTCATCCAATTAAATAATAAAGATTCGCAAAAACTTTAGAAATTTGAGCATCGCAATTAAATAAAATTAGAAATACAAAATAATTGTTGGGCATCCCTTCTCTGCGAGACGCTACGCGTTAGCGGAGCTTTCGCTTTAGCGATACCGCTCAGGGCAAGTGGGCATTGAGCATGGTTAATCTCCTTGTCCTCTTGTCCCCTCTCTGTCATCAAATTTAGAAAAGTTAATAATAAAAAGCACGACAGGGGGTAAAGACCCTTAAAATGATCAGGATTTGTATTCTCGTATTCCAAGGCAACTACTATGCCCCGCCGTGACGACCTCCGGAAGATTCTACTGTTAGGCTCTGGCCCAATTGTGATTGGACAAGCCTGTGAGTTTGACTACTCTGGCACTCAAGCCTGCAAAGCGCTGCGAGAAGAAGGCTATGAAGTGGTTTTGGTCAACTCCAACCCTGCAACGATTATGACCGACCCGGAAACGGCCGATCGCACTTACATTGAGCCGTTGACACCAGAATTGGTCGAAAAAGTCATTGAAAAAGAACGCCCCGATGCTCTCCTACCAACAATGGGAGGACAAACTGCCCTCAACCTCGCGGTTGCTTTAGCCAAAAATGGGGTGTTGGAAAAGTACGGCGTTGAATTAATTGGCGCTAAACTCCCAGCGATCGAAAAAGCCGAAGATCGAAAACTTTTTGGTGAGGCAATGGCAAGGATTGGGGTAGCCGTGTGTCCCAGCGATACAGCCGAATCTTTGGAAGAAGCCAAAGCTGTTGCCCGCCAAATTGGTACTTATCCCCTGATTATTCGTCCTGCCTTCACAATGGGTGGAAGTGGCGGTGGTATTGCTTACAACCAGGAAGAATTTGAAGAAATGGCACAGGTAGGTATAGATGCCAGCCCCGTTTCGCAAATTCTCATTGACCAGTCTTTACTCGGCTGGAAAGAATATGAACTCGAAGTGATGCGTGATTTGGCAGATAACGTGGTGATTATCTGTTCCATCGAAAACCTTGACCCGATGGGCATCCACACTGGAGACTCAATTACCGTCGCTCCCGCGCAAACCCTCACTGATAAAGAATATCAAAGGCTGCGGGATATGGCAATTAAAATCATCCGCGAGATCGGTGTGGAAACTGGCGGTTCTAATATCCAGTTTGCCGTCAATCCAGTTACAGGAGATGTGGTTGTAATTGAGATGAACCCGCGTGTTTCCCGCAGTTCGGCTTTATCTTCCAAAGCCACGGGTTTCCCCATCGCCAAAATGGCTGCAAAATTGGCTGTAGGCTACACCTTGGATGAAATAAAAAATGACATCACCAAGAAAACTCCCGCGTCCTTTGAGCCGACAATTGACTATGTGGTGACAAAAATCCCCCGCTTCGCCTTTGAAAAGTTCCCCGGTTCCGATCCAGTGCTGACAACCCAAATGAAATCTGTCGGGGAAGCAATGGCAATTGGGCGGACGTTTAACGAATCCTTCCAAAAGGCGCTGCGATCGCTCGAAACTGGACGCGCTGGTTGGGGTTGCGACAAAGCCGAAAAATTACCCAGTGGCGAACAAATTCGCGCCCAACTACGGACACCTAACCCCGATCGCATTTTCTCTGTGCGCCATGCCTTGCAACTAGGAATTAGTGCTGAGGAAATCTACGAACTGACTGGTATTGACCCGTGGTTCCTAGATAAATTTCAGCAACTGCTAGATATCGAAAAATTCCTGAAGCGGACACCTTTGCAGCAATTGACAAAAGAGCAACTTTATGAAGTGAAGCGGGACGGATATAGTGATCGCCAGATTGCTTATGCCACCAAAACCACCGAAGATGAAGTTCGTGCTTACCGCAAGTCATTAGGAATTATCCCAGTTTATAAAACCGTAGATACCTGCGCTGCTGAGTTTGAAGCCTTTACCCCTTACTACTATTCTACCTACGAAGAAGAAACAGAGGTTTTGCCTACAACCAAACCAAAAGTGTTGATTTTGGGTGGTGGCCCCAACCGCATTGGACAGGGAATTGAGTTCGATTATTGTTGTTGTCACGCCGCTTATGCTTTGAAGAAAGCGGGATATGAGACGATTATGGTCAACTCTAATCCAGAGACAGTTTCGACAGATTACGATACCAGCGATCGCCTTTACTTTGAGCCTTTAACAAAAGAAGATGTTCTTAACATCATCGAGACTGAAAATCCAGTTGGGGTGATAATTCAATTTGGCGGACAAACACCATTGAAGTTAGCTATCCCATTACAAGAGTTTCTAAACAATAACACTTCTGGACTCCTCACTAAAATTTGGGGTACATCGCCAGATTCCATCGACATGGCAGAAAACCGGGAACGGTTTGAAAAGATTCTCCAACAGTTGAATATTGCCCAACCACCTAATGGTATTGCCCGTAGTTACGAAGATGCGCTGATTGTCGCCAAACGCATAGGCTATCCGGTGGTGGTGCGTCCCAGCTATGTATTGGGGGGACGGGCAATGGAAATCGTTTATTCCGATGCGGAGTTGGAACGCTACATGACCTTTGCGGTACTAGTGGAACCAGAACATCCGATTTTGATTGATAAGTTTTTAGAAAACGCGATTGAAGTCGATGTCGATGCGATCGCCGATCATACCGGACGGGTGGTGATTGGTGGTATTATGGAACACATCGAACAAGCGGGGATTCACTCAGGAGATTCCGCTTGTTCCTTGCCCTCCATTTCCTTATCACCAGCAGTTCTCAATCAAATTCGCACTTGGACGGTGCAGCTAGCGCAAGCGCTATCAGTCGTGGGATTGATGAATATTCAATTTGCTGTTGTCGGTGCAAGCAGTTATTCTCCCCAAGTCTACATTCTGGAAGCCAACCCCCGCGCTTCGCGTACAGTGCCATTTGTATCTAAAGCAACAGGCATACAGTTAGCGAAATTAGCATCCCTAATTATGTCAGGCAAAACCTTAGAAGAGCTAGGCTTCACCGAGGAAGTCATTCCCACACATATTGCTGTAAAAGAAGCAGTATTACCCTTTAATAAATTCCCAGGAACTGATACAATATTGGGCCCAGAAATGAGATCCACTGGTGAGGTGATGGGGATTGACAGCGACTTTGGCCGTGCCTTTGCCAAAGCGGAAATGGGTGCTGGGGAGCGTTTACCGCTAAGTGGAACTGTATTTGTATCAATGAGCGATCGCGATAAAGCTGCTGCAAGTGGTGTGGTGAAGGAATTTATCGATTTGGGCTTTAGAGTGATGGCTACCCTTGGTACACGCCGAGTTCTTATTGAACAGGGGTTAAATATTGAATTAGTGTTAAAACTCCATGAAGGTCGTCCTCACGTCCTAGATGCGATCAAAAACCAGAAAATCCAACTTATCATCAACACACCTTCAGGGGAAGAAGCCCAGACTGACGCAAGGTTAATCCGCCGCACAGCCTTAGCTTACAAAATTCCCATCATAACTACCATTGCCGGTGCAAAAGCTACCGTCGCCGCTATCCGTTCTTTACAAAATACGACTTTGGACGTAAAAACCATTCAAGAGTACTGTGTGAGGGTTTAGAAACTAAGGGAGGCAGGGGGAGCAGGGGAAGCAGGGGGAGAAGAACTACTAATTATTGTCCAATCCCCATTACCCCTTATCCCCTTCTTGGGGCCCACCTTCCCCAATCCCCAATGAAGAAAATTAAGTAATTGTTATAAGAGAATGAATATAGTTCTCATTGAGATACTTTAACAAATATGAGGAAAATTGTTTGAACCAGATAATTTCTTAAATTGACTTCTAGCCAGCCTGGAAAGTAAAGGCGACATTGGATGAACTGGAATAACCAGGAAATTTAATGTCGCCATCTAGCCAAAACATTCTCATAAATGTTACAATTATTAATAAGAATCCCATAAAAAAATGTTTAAAAAGCGACCTTTTATCTAACTGTAGATACTTGTGCAAAGTAGGAAATAACTGTAGTTTTAGCAGTTAAGAAGCCTAAATTTGATTATTATGAGCAGCCGAGTTGATCGGGCGCGTAAGTTGCAAACCATAGCATGGGTTCCCAGTCTGACTGGGTAGCACCCTAATAAATAAAGCATCTATCCCTTAATGACCCTACCGCCAACCCCATCATTACCAAAGAGTAGCGCCATGAAGACCGCTCAGACAGCCACAGACCTCGTGCGGACTTACCTGCGTGAGATTGGCCGTGTGCCACTCTTAACCCACGAGGAAGAGATTTTCTATGGTAAACAGGTGCAACGTTCCTGCGCTTTGCACGAATCAAGAGAAAATCTTACCACCCAGTTAGGTCGTCAACCAACTTTAGAAGAGTGGGCCAAAACGACAAACCTAGAACCAGCAGAATTGAACGAAGCGATCGCAGATGGCGAAATTGCCAAGCGCAAGATGGTAGAAGCCAATTTGCGGCTGGTAGTGTCCGTTGCCAAAAAATACATCAAGCGCAACGTCGATTTACTGGATTTGATCCAAGAAGGTAGTATTGGTATGCAACGGGGCGTAGAAAAGTTTGACCCCACCAAAGGTTACAGATTTTCTACTTATGCTTATTGGTGGATTCGGCAAGCGATTACTCGTGCTATAGCCGAAAAAGCTCGCACCATTCGGCTGCCTATTCATATAACCGAAAAATTAAATAAGATTAAAAAAGCACAGCGTCAATTGTCTCAAAAATTGGGACGCGCTCCGACAGCTGGTGAGCTAGCTCAAGAATTAGAATTAACACCCAAACAAGTACGAGAGTATCTAGAAAAGGCGCGTTTGCCTCTTTCCTTAGATTTGCGATTGGGTGATAATTACGACACTGAACTTGGAGAAATGCTGGAAGATCCAGGAGCATCTCCTGAAGAGTTTGTCATGCAATCTTCCCTATCTTATGACTTAGATCGCCTAATGGGTGATCTCACGCCACAACAGAGGGAAGTGATTACACTGCGCTTTGGGTTAACTGATGGGCAAGCGCTGACTCTAGCTAGAATTGGCGAAATACTGAACATCAGCCGAGAACGAGTTCGGCAAATTGAGCGGGAAGCTTTGACTAAACTTCGCAAGTCTAAAGCCAATATGGATGAATATTTGGCAAGTTAGGGGAAAGCTAGGAGTTAAGAGTTAGGAGTGATGAGTTAATTAAAAGCTCATCACTCCTCACTTTATTTATTAGGGTGAGAAAATACGCTGACTTTTGTACGGTTACACCTACTTCCACTCTTAACATAGGCTGTTACATTAGTTGACAGGAAGACAAAATAACTAAGTCAAATCCAAAACAGGCATTTAATATTCAAATCACAAGCACCGCAGCCAATAGTGGTAGTTAAGGAGCTAAAAAATGAGTAACCCATCCAATCGCGTCTCAGAATTTTTTAATAGCGAATCAGAAACTAGCGATTTACTATGGCAGTACGTTAAATCCTTGAGTCCAGAGACAGTTACCCAGCTATCCAAACCCACGTCTGCCGAAGTCTTTCAGGTGATGGAACGGAATATTACAGGATTATTAGGTAATTTACCTTCAGAACACTTTGGTGTTACTGTAACCACAAATCGAGAAAATCTGGGTCGGCTTCTGGCTTCTGCGATGATTAGTGGTTATTTCTTGCGTAACGCTGAACAGAGAATGAATTTTGAAATTGCATTACAAGGATCTGAAACCAACAACAGCGAAATTGACTAGAAATGTAAAATTTAGGTAGGAAATTCGATATTGTTGGGCTGATAGCTAGTCACAGTCACGATGATACTAACTCAAAATAAGTCTGTGCGAAATCTTCGCCGCTAATTCTTAATCATGCATCAGCTAAGTTTTTTTAAAATATCCAAAGTAGTGATGAATTAAGGTTTAAATTTGAAGGTTGAAATTTAAACGCAAAGGAACGCGGAGGTTGGCGCAGAGTAGCGCAAAGTTTTTGGATTTGCTTATCTGTAAACCTCCTGTAATTTGGTAATTAGTTCAACTAGAGGCGTATTGCTAAATGATTAATACACATTTGTGAATAAAGTAATAGCGGTAGACGATCTTTGCAATAAATCTAAACTCGGCAGAGTTAAAACTAGTCTGCCGAGTTTTGTTATTAGAAGTTAGTTTCCTCGTCATCCAGTGTTAACAGTTTTAGAGTATCTTCCCAATTAACCATGAGTGAAACCAGTTCTTTCCCACCCCATAAAATCATTGGTGTTGCAGTAATTTGGAATGAACAAAAGCAAATTTTAATCGATCGCCGTCGTCCAGAAGGAGCGATGGGTGGCTTATGGGAATTTCCTGGTGGTAAAATTGAGCCTGGTGAAACTATCCAAGAGTGTATTAGACGGGAAATTTCCGAAGAACTGGGAATAGTGATTGAAGTGGGAGAGCATCTTATTACTATTGACCACAGCTATATAAACTTGCGCGTTACCCTCATAGTACATCACTGCCGCCATCTTACAGGTGTTCCCCAACCTTTGGAATCTGATGAAATTCGCTGGGTAACTTTGGCAGAACTGGAGCAGTTTAATTTTCCGAAAGCTAATAATCAAATTATTGGTGCATTAAAAGGGAGTGAGGGCTAGAAAAGAAGCAGAGGGAGCAGGGGAGCAGGGGAGCAGAGGGGCAAGGGGGCAGGGGAGATGAGAGAGATGAAGGGACAAGGGGACAAAGAGATAAACAAAACTCCTAACTCTTAACTCCTAACTCAGTACTCAGCACTGGCTCAACGCCCCGCTGACGCTAACAGCACTCAGCACTCCTAACGCCGAATGACAAATGACAAATGACAAATGACTAAACCCGTAACAATCTATTAATTGCATTAGGTTGAGTCCCGCAATTTTCTACAATAGGCGCAGGGACTTTGATTTAAGGTGTCAGCAAATAAATGCCTAAAACCGTTGCCGATGTGATGAGCCGCGATCCTATTGTCGTTCGGGAGGAAACTCCACTCAACGAAGCTATCCAAATTCTCGCAGAACGCCACATCAGTGGACTACCTGTTGTGGATGATCTCGGTAAATTGGTGGGCATTATCTCGGAAACCGATTTGATGTGGCAAGAAACTGGTGTTACTCCACCTGCGTACATCATGTTTCTTGATAGTGTTATCTATTTAAAAAATCCTGCTACTTATGAACGTGATTTGCACAAGGCTCTAGGGCAAACCGTTGGGGAGGTGATGAGTAAAAACCCGATCGCGATTTCTCCTGATAAAACTTTAAAAGAAGCAGCTACAATCATGCACGATCGCAGCGTTCACCGCCTACCAGTACTTGATAGCACGGGTCAAGTAATTGGTATTCTCACTCGTGGTGATATTATTCGGGCTATGGCTGCTAGTCAAGATTAGTCAAAAGTAGAGACGCGATTAATCGCGTCTGTCTTTTTTATACATTTGAAAATCAAGGATAACTAAATGAGTATTACTCCGGAGTCTGTTAAGCAGTTGCTTAGTTCTGAGGATTTAGGCGATCGCTTACGTGCAGTAAATCAAATCCGCGAATTGGAACCTACGATTGGCTTTGAATTAATTCAAAGTGCTATTGGCGATCGCAATTCTCGTGTCCGTTACTCAGCCGTGAGTCAAATGGATACGCTTGGAACGCAAGATTTACAGTTATCCTTGGATATTTTGCGCGATCGCTTGCTTCATGACTCCGAAGTAGATGTACAAGCAGCAGCAGCAGACTGTTTGGGCGCTCTGAAGTTACGTGAAGCTTTTGAAGATTTGCAGCAACTTTATCATACAACCGGTGAATGGTTAATCCAATTCAGTATTATTGCGACATTAGGAGAGTTAGGCGATCCACGAGCCTTTGAACTACTCAAAGAGGCACTTTCATCAGAAAACGAGTTAGTCCAAACTGCTGCTATTAGTTCTTTGGGTGATTTGGGAGATGTACAAGCAGTTCCTCTGTTGGCTCCCTATGCTAGTAATCCAGATTGGCAAATTCGTTACAGACTTGTACAAGCCTTGGCTCGTTTGAGTAATCCAGAAGCCAAATCCCTATTAGAAACTCTGGCTAATGATGAAGTCGATGCGATCGCCAATGAAGCGAAACAATTTTTGCAATCAGCCTAAATTTGGGATGTGACAGATAATTAATTAAAAACAAAATTCAACCTGCCTGGAAAAATTTTATATTCCAGACAGGTTGAAGACACAATTAAGTTACTATGATGTACAGTGAAATGATTCAATCCCAACGAGCTTGCGATTGGTTTGCTACGATTGCAATGACAGTTCTTTGAACAGACATAATATTATTTCCAGTTCTTCAAAGTCAATTCTTTCTCTTAAAGAAAGGTTGACTAAGCTACAGTTTTACGGCGGCGAGACATAGCCATTCCTGCACCAACTATTCCTAAGCCTAGTAAAGTAGCTGGTTCGGGAACAGTGGCGAATGTACCACCAGAAAAGCTTAAATTACTAATTGAACCACCCTTAGAAAGAATTGAATTGACGCTAGCAACACTCGCATTGTTAACTTGGAATGTTAAGTTTCCTCCTCCATTAGATATTTCTCCAGTGGCACTGGTAAAATATCCAAAAAGTGCAACACCTATACCAACGTTAAGACCGTCTTGATTTAGCTTGTAGCTAGAAGATGTCAAAGTAAAAGTATTCAATTTATCTGTTAGAGAAGTAGTATTTTCTCCAGGCAAAATAAAACCAGGATAAGTAAGAGAGCCAAAGTCAATAAAGGGATTTTCTGCAACTTTTGATGAAAAGGAGATGATGTTACCTATGTTGCCTGAGTTAAACGCTGAAAAGGTTCCTGTTGAAGAAACAATTGCAATTGGAGTGATTGGCTGAGGAGTAAAAGTTAATGCATCTTGAGAAAATGTGATTTGGCTACTACCAGAGGGAACAGTAAAGCCACCGTTAAATTGAATTTCACCACTAAGTGCAGCAGCTTGTGCAGATCCAGCAGAAGTAAACAACCCAGCAGTAGCTAAAGGGATTGCAGCAGTAAAAGCTAAAGTTGCATTTAGTAATCTACATTTAAAACCAATCATTATCGTTTGAGGCTCCTAATAATAACTTTAAATCAGAGCAACTGCTTTACTTTTAATTTCAGTAATTTGGGGAAAATACTGTCAGTGAAAGCGAAATTTGCGTGATATATTTCTTATCTCCATAAAATCACATAGATTTAGAGCCTGCAATAATTACTGAGTGGTCTTCATCACATCTTCAATCCATTACTATCCTTCATGAAATTTTTATTACTTACATATCTGCGCTTTGTATATCTTTCATTGCATAAAGTTTAAATTGTTCGCAATAGCTCTGACTGTAAAAAAGGGTAGTTAGGTATGATAAATATAAAAGTAGCTGTTAATACTTAATATTACTCAGCCATTTTTTAGAAAAATGGAGTATGCAGTGTATCTATCATCTCTCTAGTTACTAATTTTGATTAAAACGGTTCCTCTCGTAGAGTAAATGGAGGAAACCGTTGTATCAATACTTTTCGGGTTTTGGGGGAAAGGGGAAAGGGAAAGGTTTTAATTCACCTTTCCCCCTTACCCTTTAACCTTTACCCAGACCAAAAGAGAGATTGTTAGGCTTATCCGAAAAGTATTAACCGTTGTATTTATTTCCTACGGATAGTTTTTGCGATCAAATTGAACACTTGTATAGCTAAATGCTAGTTATGAGAGGAGTTCTAAAATCTGTCAAACTTTTCAAATATTAACTACCAAATACCTGTGGCCAAGTTGTCACAACGAAAACTACAACTGCTGCGATCGCTAACAACCCTTGAATCAAATTTCCAACCAAAGATCCGACTACAATTCCTATACCTGCTTTAACCGCCAACCCAAATTCACGTCGGTAAAGGTATTCACCAATAATTGCTCCCAAAAGCGGGCCTAGCAAAATTCCTAATAGTGGCCCCCCAAAAGGTAACGTTGGCAATAATCCCAAAAATCCCACCACCAAGCCGACAATTGCACCAATTTGTCCCCACTTGCTAGCTCCTGCTTGTTTTGCTCCCACATAGCTAGCTAAAAAATCTACTCCGACACTGAGCAGTAAAACTATAATTGTCACAATTAAGGGAATCTTGATAGCTGCAAAGGAACTACTAACGATTCCCCAAACGATAATTGCAATTAAAATTAAGCTGCTACCAGGAATGGCTGGAACTACAGCACCAATAATACCCACAACCATTACGGCAACTAATAGCCAATAAATAATTTGCATAGATTAATTGTAAATTTCCAAATTTTCTCATAAGGACGCACATCTGTGCGCCCCTACTGTATATTCTATCTGGGTAAAATAGCGAAAAGTACCTAGTACACTGTGGTGTAAGTTTGCCTAATGTTTCTAAACTGCTATTTAAAAGCTCAAAACCGATGACGAGAAAAATATTAACTGGACTAAGCTCTGAAGCTTACGAACACCCCTTTGATCGCAAAGCCTTGGCTTCTTTGCAAAATATGCCCGGTGTCTCCTTGCTACTCAAAAAAGTTAACGAATACGGCATTGATCGCTTACTCAGACTGCAAAGCCTTGGTAGTGAAATCAGAATTTCGCCCCGTAATTTTCCCGAATTACATCAAGCATTTGTAGAAACCTGCCAAATTCTTGATGTTGCTCCACTTCCTGAATTGTATCTATTTCGAGGCACAGGTCACATTCAAACCTATATTGTTGGCGTGGAAAAACCCCTTGTCAGTATCAATTTAGATGCAATGGAGTGGCTTGACGCAGATGAGTTGCTTTACATTTTCGGACACGAAGTCGCTCGCATCAAGAGTCAGCACATGGTGTATCACCAAATGGCAATTGTTATGCCAACTTTGAAAAATTTGTTGAGCAGTACTACATTAGGAGTCGGTGGCTTGGTAGCTGGTGGAATGGAACTAGGTTTGTATAATTGGCGAATGATGGCTAGGTTCACTGCCGATCGGGCTGGTTTACTGGCTTGTCAGGATATTGATGTCGCAACTACTACACTGATGAAACTCGCGGGTTTACCAGATGAATATTTGACTACTGCTGTAATTGAAGATTTCCTAGTCCAAGCTCGTGAGTTTGCATCCAATAACTTTGATAGTGTGGATAAAGTCACCAAAATATTAAGCTATACAGAGTCCGGGCTTTCTTGGGTAGTTATGCGGGCTGGAGAGCTATTAAAATGGGTTGATTCAGGAGCTTATGATAATTTAATTCAACAGACAAATTTAAAGACACCGGAAGAAGCAGAAGAAAAAGAAGAAAAGACATCAGAGGAAAAAGAAGGGTGGAATTTTTTGACTTCTTGGTAAGTTAATAATTCGTAATTCGTAATTAACTATAGATAGGAGTAAGTTAATTTGAGTTAATAATTACAAATTACGAGTTATTCTGACAGACGATCAGCTCAATTCTAGGTTAGGTTACTTGATTGGATCAAATCGAGCCAAGAGTAACGGCTAATTTATCAGCAATTCCTGCAATCCAGTTTTCATCTTGTTTGGTGTAACTGCGAGGAGCATTCGCTCCCAAAATTAACGCGCCTTGATTGCCAATAGGTTGACAAATTACACCTTGAGTATTTTCGGGTAAATAATCAAATTCAAGCCTACCTGGATATATTTTGAGAGCAACTAGATAAATCGGTTTTTGTTTTTCAAGTACCTGTTTTAAGATTACTCCTGGTACAACTTCAGATTTAGTACCCAGAATACCGCGACGCAACAAAACTTTACCTTCATAAAAAACTACAAGCGATCGCGTTACTGTGTTAGTCAACAATAAATGAGATGCCCAGGCTAGCTCTGTTTTTACGGTTTCAGGTAAATCTGAGGCGAGTACAAAACCTTCTTCTCCAATTAGTTCTACAGTATCAGGCGATCGCGGTTGAACTTGCTGCCAAATTAAACCCGTCAAAATTAACACCGCGCTCAAAATTACGCCCACCACATCACCACGCGATTGAGACTGGGTTAACTCCGGTGTCAATAAACGGTTAATCAGTAAAAGCACAGCGCCTACCCCACCCACGACAATGGGTAGACGCCGCAAAACTCGATTAGGATCAGGTTTAGTCATAGGAATTGGGAATTGGGAATTGGGCATTGGGCATGCCTTCTCTGCGAGACCTACGCGTAGCTTGCTTCCCCTGAGGGGTACGGCAACTCTTGAAGACGCTACGCGTTAGGGGAGCTTTCGCTTTAGCGATACGCTCAGGGCAAGTGAGAATTGGGCATTAGATAATAATTAATAGTTCTTCTTCCTCTGCTACCTGCCCCCTGCTCCCTGCCCCCCTGCCCCTCGGTCACTGAGCGTAGCCGAAGTGCTGCTCCCCTACTCCCCTGCCTCATCTCCTCACTCTTCCCCTGGTTCAATAATCCGTTGGAAAAGATAACCAGTACCTCGCGCGGTGAGAATCAATTCTGGGTTGCTAGGATCATCTTCTAATTTTGCCCGCAAACGTGATATATGCACATCTACTACGCGGGTATCTACATGACGTTCTGGTGTATAACCCCAAACTTCCTGCAAAATTTCCGAACGAGAAAAAGCTTCTCCAGAGCGACTGACTAGCAACTCTAACAAGCTGAACTCCATACCTGTCAATCGAATGCGCTCATCGCCTTTGTAGACTTGTCGCTTATTCGTATCGATTTTAATATTAGCGACATGGATTACCCCAGAACTGGGAATGCCAGAAGCACCGTTTTTATCTACCCGCCGTAGCACCGAGCGAATCCGCGCTTCTAGCTCCTTGGGAGAAAATGGTTTAACTACATAGTCATCAGCACCCAGTTCTAATCCGGTGATGCGATCAGCAACATCACCCAAGGCTGTTAGCATAATAATGGGGACATCTGATTCTTTTCGTAATTCTTGACATACACCATAGCCATCTAGCTTTGGCATCATTACATCTAAAACTACCAGGTCAGGCTCAGTTTTGCGAAAAGTTTCCAAAGCTTCTTCGCCGTCGCCAGCCGTCACTACATCGTAGCCAATCATGGAAAGGCGTGTTTCCAAAATCCGGCGAATGCTGGCTTCGTCGTCTACCACCAAGATTTTTTCTTTATGGCTTTCCAAGTTTCTCTAGGCTCCTTGACTAAAAATTTACATGATTAATTTTTAATACCATAATATTAAGATATCATTCCATGAATTGATTTGGAAAAAGCTCTAAATACCACTATTATTAGTTTTTAGTTTTTTCAAGAATTAAGTAAATATTAAGATTATTTAATAAGATTTAAGAATGGCAAAGCCAAAAACCTTTTTTGTTTGTAATGAATGTGGAGCAGAATCGCCCCAATGGTTTGGTAAGTGTCCAGCTTGCGGCACTTACAACTCTCTAGAAGAACAAATTTCGATTCAATCCTCAGTAGATGTACCCAGTCGGGGAGGAGTGAGTGGTTGGCAATCAACTCAAACTAATGGCAAATCTCACGCTAAACCAGCTAAAGCGCGAGCTTCCTTAACATTTAACCAAATTACCGATCGCCAAATCGCCCGTTGGGAGTCTGGTTATGGAGAATTAGATCGGGTGCTTGGGGGCGGGGTTGTTCCTGGTTCTATGGTGCTGATTGGTGGCGATCCAGGTATTGGTAAATCGACTTTATTGTTGCAAGTATCAAATCAATTAGCACAGAAATATCGCATCCTTTACGTAACGGGTGAAGAATCGGGACAGCAGGTAAAATTACGAGCTTCCCGTTTGGGAGTATCAAAACCCCTCAGTGTGGTCAATGAAGAGAATATTGAAGTAGTGTTAGATCCTACACTACCCATAGACCCTGACAGTATAGGTGCAGATTTATATGTACTGCCAGAAACAGATTTAGAAGAAATTTTACGAGAAATAGACTCTCTCAAGCCAAATGTGGCGGTGATTGATAGTATCCAAACGGTGTTTTTTCCAGCGCTGACTTCTGCCCCTGGTTCGGTAGCTCAGGTACGGGAATGTACCGCAGCCTTAATGAAGGTGGCGAAGCACGAAGATGTCACCATGCTGATTGTGGGACACGTTACCAAAGAAGGAGCGATCGCCGGGCCAAAAGTTTTAGAGCATTTAGTCGATACGGTGTTGTATTTTGAAGGCGATCGCTTTGCTTCTCATCGGTTATTACGGACAGTCAAAAACCGCTTCGGCGCAACTCACGAAATCGGCATCTTTGAAATGGTGACAGATGGATTGCGAGAAGTCTCCAATCCCTCAGAGCTATTTTTAGGCAACCGTGATGATCCCGCACCAGGTACAGCCATTGTCGTTGCTTGCGAAGGCACTCGCCCGATTGTTGTGGAATTGCAAGCTTTGGTGAGTCCCACCAGCTATCCCTCACCCCGTCGTGCTGGAACTGGCGTAGACTACAACCGCTTGGTGCAAATTCTTGCCGTCTTAGAAAAACGGGTGGGAATTCCCATGTCAAAGTTAGATTCTTACGTTGCTTCTGCGGGTGGGTTGAATGTGGAAGAACCAGCAGTAGATTTAGGAATTGCGATCGCAATTGTAGCTAGTTTCCGCGATCGCATCGTCGATCCCGGCACAGTATTAATCGGTGAAGTTGGGCTAGGTGGACAAGTGCGATCGGTTTCCCAAATGGAACTACGGTTAAAAGAAGCTGCTAAGTTGGGATTTAAAAGAGCGATCGTCCCTAAAGGACAAAAATTCCCCGATCTTGATATCGAGATTTTACCCGTTGCCAAAGTAATAGATGCGATTATCGCCGCCATCCCGCATCAAGAATTGACAGCCGACGATTTAGAACCCGATGAAGATGAGTAACTACTGGGTACTGGGGACTGGGGACTGGGGAGATGAGGGAGCAGGGAGCAGGGGAGAAATCAATTCAAAATTCAAAATTCAAAATTCAAAATTCAAAATTCAAACATTTTAGAACTTCTGCCTCCTCCCTCCTCTTTTCCAATGACAAATGACAAATGACAAATGCCCAATGCCCCATGCCCCATGCCCCATGCCCAATGCCCAATTCTAAAGGACAATCCACCATGACAACCCTCACTCAAGACTACCAAATCACTTGGGAAAAACTACCCGATGATTACAAACTCCCCGACGATCCAGTGGATAACATCAACCAACCAGCCTTAGCTGCTGCACTTACAGAAAGCCTACAATTAGCCGGAAAAATTTCAGCTAACGCCCTAACAACAACTAATTACGGCATTTGTGCCACTCTAAACAACAAAATGGTCATTAAAGCTCCTGATTGGGCTTTCATTGCCAAAATTAGTGTTAGTAGAGAAGAAGTAATACGCAGTTACACACCTCAATTACAGGGTGACATTCCCGTAATTGTGATGGAATTTGTTTCCGATACACAGGAAACAGAATATTCTATCAAAGCGACATATCCCCCAGGAAAATGGTTTTTCTACGAGCGCATCTTAAAAGTACCAAACTACATTATTTTTGAGCCAGACAGCGGCAGTTTTGAGATGTATCGCTTGCAGAACGCAGAACAATACATTTTGCAAGAGCCTGATGAAAATCAACGCTACTGGATAGCAGAAATGAATCTTTACCTTGGGGTGTGGCAAGGTACTCGTGAAAATCGCCCAGGAAATTGGTTACGGTGGTGGGATGAACAAGGAAACCTTTTACCTTGGGGTTCTGAGTTAGCCCAACAGGAACGCCAACGCGCCGAACAAGAACGACAACGCGCCGAACGACTAGCAGCACAATTGCGAGCGGCAGGAATTAAACCAGAAGATTAGACTTCTTGTAAATAATTTAGGATTGCTAGGTTTAGTTAAAAATTTGCTAAATCTAGCATTTTTTTATAGCAATAAAATCTTAAATAACTCGAATTAGACCTAATTTATTGACATTAAAATTTCGGAATTATTGATAGAAATTTTTGAATTCGTGGTTAACAAGTATAATTTTATACATTAAACTAAAGCCATGATAAAGGCGATCGCCCAATCCCGCAAAAGATGAATGCGATCGCCCTTATCAGGAGATAAATACAATCATGGCACAAGAAAAAGATTCCGCCCAGTCAAAGTTAGAGCAGTTCTTAGGTGAATATTTAGATACACCTACTGTCAAAAAATCTACTCAAAGCCCACTTCCCAAAAGAAAACCTATCAAGCATATATTGATAGGTTCTCTTGAAACCGTTACCAGTACCATTCATCATTTGCAGGTAATTGGCTACGCCAGCGTAGGAGATTGGAGTCCGCTAGTACCAACTGGCAACCCACATGAAGTAATGAGTATTTTAATCCGGCAAATTCTGATCCAATAACCCAAATGTAGAGACGTTGCATTGCAACGTCTCTACATTTTCTGAATTCTGAATTCTGAATTCTGATTAGTTCCTGTCCAATCCTTCTTCCTGGTTCCCTGTTTCGTTAGATTTTTGTGCTTCATTAGCAATCATGCCATTGATGTAGCTAACAATTATCGCTAATTCTCCAATTGCTTCCAGTTCAGCCGCTTCTTCTGGTGTTTGAGAATCAGCAGTTTTTTGATCGACAAGTTCTTGCATCCGATCTGACATTTCATCTGTAATTTTAAACAGATAAAGTTTATTGTTAATTCCGTAGCTTTTAGTAATGATGGTCGAATGCTAGCTAGTGGTAGTTATGACAAAACTATCAAATTGTGGGAGGTCGCAACAGGAAAAGAAATTTGCACCCTCAGTCATTTTGCCCAGGTTCATTCCATCGCCTTTAGCCCCGATGGAAATTGGCTGGCTGCGGGAGATGATAGGGGAAATATCAAGATTTGGCGACGTAGCTAGTCGTGGGTTTTGTTGGGTTTTACTCTGAAAATCTCAACTGCCAACCACCATCAATTAAGTGATACTTCAGTAATTACCAGCTTGGGTGCGATGCGATCGCTACTCAATTAGCTTTGATATCCTTGGGTTATCGGCGGAAATAAAGTAGTCCATGAACACGCGATTGGTCGATTAACTTGTACAGATAATTGAATCCCTCACCCCAGAAGAACGCATTTTTTTGCAACAGCGACTAACCAGCCAACCAATTCAAGTGACAGTCGGTGTATGTGGGGGACAGCCACGCATTCGCAACACGCGCATCCCTGTGTGGACGCTGGTGGCTTTTCGCCAACAGGGAGCAAATGAGGAAGAGTTACTGCGAAACTACCCTACCCTAACCCATGACGATCTAAAAGCTGCCTGGATTTATTATGAACAGCACCGCGAACAATTAGACCGAGCAATCATCACGTTCACTGGTAATGATGATGGTTAAGCTTTACTCTAATGAGAATTTTCCAATGGATATAGTCAGAGAACTGCGCCAGTTAGGACATCGTAGCCTAACTTCCTACGAAGCAAGCTATTAAACCACTAAAATAAAAGCACATATCTGTAAATTATATCGCTCTAACTATGACAACCGTAATTGCTAGACCTTCATCCTTGATTGGCAGTATCAGAATAGAAAAGTTGGAGCGGTTTCACCTATTCAAATTTAATGATGAACTGCAAGCACGTATGGAAGAACTGTTAGAACGCAAAAAAGCTGATTTACTAACTCCAGAAGAAGTTATCGAACTTGAAGAAATTGGCGAACTAGATAGAATTTTCACCCATATCAATGCAATGTTAGTAGCTCAAAAAGATGATTGATGATGCTACTAAAGAAATTGTCCGAAAACGCGCAAATTATTTGTGCGAGTATTGCCATTCTCCAGAACGCATTTCTACAACCAGATTTACAGTAGACCATTTGATACCAAAATCTATTGGTGGTGGTGATGAAATTAATAATTTAGCCTTGGCTTGTCGTCGTTGTAACGAACGCCGCTACAACTTTGTCGCCGGATATGACTCAGAAACTCAAGTAATAGTACCCCTCTTTAATCCTCGTCAACAAATTTGGTCAGAGCATTTTCTCTGGTCAGCAGATGGTGGGACAATTATCGGAATTACACCCACTGGTAGAGCAACCTGCAAGCGACTTGATATTAACGATGAACGCTATCCAGAAGATGACTCAATTCGGAGTGCGCGGGCTTTTTGGTTTCAAGCCGGGCTGCATCCTCCTAGTGATGATCCCCAAAAAAGCTAGTCGCTATAATTCTCTTTAACTAAAGCGTATTGCTCTTGAATCTACTACTGTTTAGTTCTAAACGCAAAAATTTTAACTTCAAACGAAAATCTTCTCACTTCAAACCGAAATGTTCTCCTTTTAAACCAGAACTTTCTCACTTCAAACCACAATGTTCTCGTTTCAACCCAAAACATTCTCACTTCAAACCACAATGTTCTCGTTTCCAACGAAAACGTTCTCACTTCAAACTAAAATATTAATGCTCTGAACTCGGAGTGTCTCACTTTAAACAAAAACACCCAAGCTCAGAGCAAAAAGTTTTATGTTTTTATCTAGAAGCGTCGAGTTAATTTCTCGACTTATCAACTTTGTGGTTGCACTTTTTTAGCTTTCCGGGCAAATCTCCGCCCTAAATCATCAACCATTGACTCTAAACCCGCGCCTTTACCACTAACTTTGGCATAGTTATATACCATCAAACCCGCCGCATAAGCTTCGCTACCAACAGCCACAGATGTATCATCCACCAGTCCTTGCAGTTGCGTCAACGACAGCAAAATGGGATACAGGGCTTCAAATAATTCGATATCCTGGCGCATTTCATTCAAGTCAAAAGAACGAGGTAAGAAGTCAGGGTTTTGTGTGCCGATTTCCAACGCCTTACTCACAAACGCCCGACTCTTATCCCCCAACTTGGGTAAAGCTTTACGTTCCTCGGTTGTCAAATCAATCAAGAACGGTAACTTTTCGCGGATAGTAGTAATAGCTTGCATCACGGCTTCCCTGTCTGCGGAGGAAAGTTTTGCACTGACTTTATTATCTGCCATTTTTCATACACCTTTAATGGTACTAAATTTCAGTATTCCCCAAGTTCTTTAGGCAGTAATAGTTATTTATAAGCAATTAAGAAAAAATTTTTATACCTTTCAATAAGTGATATCTCGCTAATCAATACTACTCGGGTTTTGCATTTTCAACTCAGAATTTGGTTTGGGGAAAAGGTTACTGGGTTTGGGTTAAAGGTTTTTTATTTCCCTTTTCCCCTTTCCCTTTCCCCCTTAACCGACAAGTATTGTCTCGCTAATTACCAACCTTGAGCAAATTTCACGATTAGAGTCCAGTGGCATTTGACCCAAGGAAGCCGAACATTTAGAGATAATAGTAGCAAAGGTAATCTCAAAATTTGGCGTTAGCAAAGCGGTGTGCGAACACTTTGCAGCTAGTTGTGGAATAACATTACTACTTCTATAGGAATCCTATTTGATTGCGTGAAAAAACTCAGTACACATCTATTCGCTTTTGTTACCTATTCCCTATTCCCTTTTGGAAGCTGTAATATTTAGCCTTTAATTTTGAATTTTGAATTTTGAATTTTGAATTGTTAATATGACTTCTTCTCCCCATTACATCCCTCAATCTGACCCGCCGCTTCCTCCTTGGGAAACGCTACCAACGATGTATGATTTACCAAGTGATAACCCAGAGGAACCAGGCTTGCCAGACGATTTTCACTTTTTACAACCCTTACTTTTATACTTAACTTTTCAGCCCATTAACTGGAATTCAGAATTAGTTTACAGTGCGGCTGACCTTAATCTCTACTATGATTTACAGCATCCTTTGTGGTATAAGCGCCCAGATTGGTTTGGTGTAGTAGGTGTAGAAAAGTTATACAAAGGGCAAGATTTACGGTTAAGTTATGTAACTTGGCAAGAACCAGCAAATCCCTTCGTGGTTGTTGAGTTATTATCTCCAGGTACGGAAGACGAAGATTTAGGCAGAAAGGAAAGTGCAGCAGATAAACCTCCTAGCAAGTGGGAAGTTTATGAGCGAATTTTACGGATTCCTTACTATGTTGTTTTTAGTCGCTACACTAATGAACTACAGGCTTTTCACTTAGTTGGTGGTCATTATGAACCGATGAACTTGACTAATGGATACTTATTAATGCCAGAGATAGATTTAAGTTTAGGCTTATGGCAAGGTTCATTTCGAGATATTGAAAAATTGTGGTTAAGGTGGTTCACTTTGGCGGGAGAATTAATTCCCGCACCCACAGAGGAAGCTGCTGCTGCAACTGAACGAGCTATGATTGCTGAACAAGAAGCTGCTCAAGCTAAACAAGAAACTGCTCAAGCTAAACGAAAAGCAGAACAATTAGCAGAACGTTTGCGTCAGTTGGGCGTGAATCCTGATGAACTAGATGAATTATTGTAGTTTCACTAGTCTTTTCTGATACACAGTATAATTTTATGCTTTTAAGAAATTACCTCCGCTAAAAATTTTGATAGCCGATGCCGAAGCAGCTATCTGATAATGATATTAGCTCTCAGTTAGCTCTCAGTTAGCTCTCAAAAAGATTAATTTTTGAGAGCGATCGCATATTTAGCACTTGAAATACATATAATATTTTTTTCAGCAAGTCTATAGCAACTTCATTTTTTCTGAAAACCATGATGTCACGCTATATCCTTACTGTTGCCAAGCTCAGTGCCAGTTGGGTTATTAGGGGTAAGATAAAGTTCAGTAGCGAATCCAAAAAGCGATATTCGCAGATATCACCGCAGACACTGATTATGTTGCGGCGGCTAAAATACTTAAGTATGAGTAGTATGATCAAACTACCCAGCTAAAAATTGTCTATTTGGTAACGTAAGACCATTAGAAAATTGTAGAAAAGTGTATTTCCTTGGCTCGACAGTGGTGCTAACCTCAATCTGAAGGATGTTATCAGCCTTTATCTGCTAGAGTTTCTGACTTTCAGCAAACTAGATAATTTATCAACAATAAAATCGCGAGGAGTGCGATGATGATGTCACAGTCCCCTATGACAAGGCCAGAAATAGCTGCTGGAACTCTAATCGATAACCGCTATATTATCCAAAAACTTCTAGGACAAGGAGGATTGGGACGCACTTACTTGGCCTTTGACACTCGCCGGTTTAATGAAGCTTGTGTTCTCAAAGAATTTGCACCCATTGGCACAGGGGAAAGTGGACTGGAACAATATCGCAACTTGTTTAAAAGAGAGGCAAAAATTCTTCATCAATTGCAACATCCTCAAATTCCCAAGTTTTTGGCTTGCTTTGAAGGAGATGGTCGGCTATTCCTAGTACAAGAGTATGTTGACGGTAAAACATATTCTAGACTACTAGGAGAACTTCAACGTCAAGGAAGAAATTTCTCTGAAGACGAAGTTATACAGTGGCTAAAGAATCTGCTGCCTGTTTTGGAATATGTCCACCAGCACAATATTATTCATCGAGATATTTCTCCTGACAACATCATGTTACCTGATGGCAAGGATTTGCCAGTGCTGATTGATTTCGGTGTGGGCAAGCAAATTGCTGATATGAATGAAGGGAGAAGTTCAAACCAGCAGGTAACATTTGTTGGCAAAATGTCCCTAGTAGGCAAAGTGGGATATGCTCCCCGCGAACAGATTAGCTTGGGTTTATGTTCCCCCTCTAGTGACCTTTATGCATTAGGTGTAACCGCTATTGTACTACTCACAGGTAGAGATCCATCCTTACTGATGGATCAATACTCCTTAGAATGGAACTGGCATCATTACACTTATGTTAGTGATGAGTTCGCTCAAGTACTTGATTGTATGTTGGCAGATAGACCTAATAAGCGATATCAAACAGCTAGAGAAGTTCTTACAGATTTACAGCGTATTGAAGAACCAGAAGTGGCAATTTCTCCTGCAATCATGCTTGATGATTTGCCTGCCACGCTATTTAACCCTGAATTTCAGGCTATGTCGGCCATATCGCAGTCATATAACCAACCTGAAGAACCAATTTTTAGTTCACCTACTACTCCACATACTGGACGAAGTGAACAACAACAATCTTCACTCCAACCAGCATTTATCAAACATTGTCAGCAAGAGTTAGCTTACCATATTGGCCCAATGGCAAATCTGATTATAGAAGAAATATTAGCTCAAAATCCTTATATTTCACCTGAGCAATTTATTGAACTCTTAGCTAGGGAAATTCCTAACTTTCAAGCAGCTTTTGAATTCAAAAAAAGTATATTTTCATAGACATTTAGATGGCCACGGATTTAGGCATAATTTTTAATTTTTTAACTAATTCTGTGGGTTTAATTCAAGATAGCTAGTAAAAGTATCAAGGCTTTTGGCGGGGTCTAAATACAGTTTTTTCAGATACTAAGGTCGGTAGCTACTCTTCGTCAATTAGCCACCCACGCTCTATGCCGTGTTCAATTCCGCCAGTCCAATCCATTTTCAGATGCTTCCGGACTTTATAGACTAGATGTTGAACTACAACTGGATTAATTGAATTTTTAACATATTTTTCTTCATACCGAAACTCTCGGTCAGTGTTTTTTTGCTGACGTAGTACGTAAATTTGGTCAACCTTGTACTTGCGAAGATTGACATCGCTGGTCAGCTTGATCCACTCCATAAGTACAACATATAAACTATTCGGATTTCTCGCCTTTAAGTCCTGTGCTGCTCGTGATGAACCTTCGAGCATAGTTTTATCGAGATATGTTTTACATTCAATTACAACAACTGGAATATCGAAAATGTGCGTTTCTGTGTTTCCTGTAACTGTAACTTCAGAGTAGTTTTCCGGTTCCTCTTTAATAAGTGGAAGTATTTCACCAGGATTTTCATCTTTCTCCGGTGGGATTGCTGCTTCAAATGATACTTGAATAGTGGCTCCAATTACAAAGTCATGATCTTTCTTTTCAATACGTGCATACGTCGCTTAAGCATCTGAGAGTATTTTGGCGGCACAAAGAAAATATCTTTGAACGTATGTGATTTGCCGATGAGAGCATTTTCTCCAAAGTCTCTTACTAAATCTTTAAACAGATAATAGAGAAATTCCTCTAACACGCTAGAGTGAAGGTTCGATCGAGAATCAAACTTTTCAGCATAGTGCTGCTGATCTAAAAAATCCTTATATTTTGATAGAAGTTCTACCCTAGTAGCAATAATTGCGTCATCTTGAGCAGTAGGTGTTGATGTCGGCCCAACTAATTCGAGATTAGCAGAACGCCACTTATCATACTCAGTTCTAATTTCAGTGAGATATTTTTTACTATTAACATCTCTATATTTTGTGCGGTGATTCTCCTTTTGTTCAAGATTAGAGCCGTGAACTAAAGGGTTCCTATCGCTTTTGGGCATAGCTCTAATTTCTCTTGAAGATGAAGTGCGATCGCTTTAGCTAGAATAGGTGGTACAGCATTACCTACCTGATTGTACTGGCAAAGAAATTTCTCGTCGAATCTCTCTTCTCGATGTAATAACTTGTGAGATACAACAGTCTTTTTCCCTAAAAAACGATAAGTGTCAGGAAAAGATTGAACACGTGCGCCTTCACGGGCTGTCAAATTGCGATGCTGGAAAGGATGAAGAAAATTAGCGTAAAATGAAGCGGCTATTGTATGTGATGGTTTATATGGATTTAAACGTCGGTTATTTTGGTCATAACTTATCTGAGATAACTCACCATTTCCACTACGCCGTCTAGCCCCATGTTCCTTTGGTGCGTCTGAACTTGATTCACCCCATTTAATATGTTTGAAGCGTTCTATAAGTCTCTGGGAATGATCCATTGCAACATGATTGTAAAGTGTTTGACTACCATTCCTAATCCAGCTTTGATAGTTATTGAGAGGTTCTGAAATATAGGGTTGTTCCTCTTCACCTTCACGTGCATTCAGTGGTGGTAAGTCTGATATAGCATCCCACAAGCTTATGGCAGGAAGTAAATCCATACAGGCAAGTATTGATAATTGAGAGCTATTGATATGCAATAAATCTAAGGAGTGTGTTTTTGGAGGAATACCTAATTCTTTGCCTGTTTTATTTCCAACAATAAAAATACGTTCCCTAATTTGTGGTACACCATATTCAGCAGCATTTAATGACCACATTTCTACAAAATATCCTAGATTTTCAAAAGTTTCTTTAATAATATCTGTTACTTTTCTACCTTCAATATTTTGGCGCGAAAGTAAACCTTTAACATTCTCCATTACAAAAGCTTGAGGTTCGATAAAACATATCCACTGAGCAAAGCTAATGAATAGACTATTTCTAGGGTCTTTAGGGTCTTTTTGTGCTGGCCCGGCAATACTAAAACCTTGACATGGAGGCCCACCAATAACAATATCCGGCTTGAAGTGACAGATATCCTTAACGCTACTTGCAGTGTTTAAATCACGGATATCCTGTTGAATAACTGTCATCTTAGGGCGGTTATGGCGCAGTGTATCACAAGCCCAGGCATCAATCTCAACGGATAAAGGAACAGAGAAACCTGCCATCTCGAAACCTAAACCAAAGCCGCCAGCCCCAGCAAACAAATCAATAGTGATAGGTTGTGCTGTTAGCATAGACTCTTAATGTAGTTATTCATCTGGTTTACCTTCTCAACACTCTAGGATGATACCCTTGTTGCTCTTTGTCAACCTGCTACACAGTTATTCTGATTGATCGGATTGCCAATCGCTCTTCGAGAAAAACTTTTTTGTAGGACTTACGCACAGGTAACGGAAAATCGAACCACAGAGGCACAGAGAACACGGAGGAATAAGAGTTTGAGAGGTATTTTGCGTAAGTCCTGTTTTGGTTTACTGCTCAATACTTATCAGCCAAAAAAAATACTACGAGATGAGAAAAGCTTTACTTCCCTGTTCTTACAAAAGAGAAATTGGGGTTAGAGCCTTGCGCCAGCGTTTCACCAGTTTTTGCAATTCTGTCGACAACCAGCTATCAAATTGCGGATAAACTGGCGATCGCGGCATCAATTCCCACCCCGCAGGCTGTAAAATTTCTCTTAATGTCTGTTCCTGAACATGAGGATAATCGGGATTCACTTCATCTTTTGGCCCAATTCCCCCCAAGTCTCTCGCACCAGCTTCGATACAAGCGAGTAACCATTGGTCATCTTTAACTAAATTCGGCGGAATTTGAATCGTAATATCTGGCGGTAAAATCTGACGTGCTTTAGCAATTACTTCTGGTAAATGATGAGGGTCAAAAGGTGGTGCATCAAAAGTTTGCTGATGTCCAGGACTATGAGGTTGGAGGATAACTTCTTGAATATGGTGATAACGTTGATGTAGTTGAGATATGGCTGTTAACGTTTCCCACCAATCATCTATAGTTTCCCCAATTCCCAACAGCAACCCAGTTGTAAAGGGAATCTGCAACTCTCCCGCCCATTGCAATTGTTGTAAACGAACTTCTGGTAATTTACTTGGTGCGTGCCGATGTACACTATTTAATAATTTTGGCGTTAACTGTTCCAACATTAGCCCCATTGAAACATTCACACACTTGAGCTTTTGCATTTCCTCAAAACTTAGCGGCCCCGCGTTTGTGTGTGGTAAAAATCCCATTGAAAGCGCTAATTCACACAAATCATAAATCCGCCTAAACCATGCCTGACGCTTTGGCGAATGGGGATGTACTTCACCGCTAAGTATAAGGATTTCACAGACTTTTTTGCTTTGAAGTGGTTTTAAAATACTGGCTGCATCTGAAAGACTCATCCAGGGGCTTTTACCCGGTTCACTGCGAAAGTTGCAGTAACTACACCGATTAAAGCACTCGTAAGTGGGAACTATTGTATAAGCAGGGCTATAGGTGACAAGATGAGAATCATTAATTGGCATAAGCAGGATCATCTAAAAAAATGCCTTGCTCAAACTATATACATTACCGTGTGACTTTTGTTGCCATAATATTTACAGCAGATTTCAAGTTAGTGAAGTACACAAACTAAGTCCCAAAGGCAGATATAAAGCCTGTTTTACTTCTGAATTCTGACTCCTGTTAGCGGATAGCTAAGGTTTAGCCCATTCTGAATTCTGCTGTAAATAAACAAGAACTATTTTGCTTTGTAAATTTCTGGTAACTGCCACCAAGCAACATGAGGATACTCGTGATGTTCCTCGTGATAGCCAAAATGATAACACGTGATAAATGACCACCAAACTGGACGGCTAATTGTTTGGGAACAATGAGGCTGAATATAACCTCCTATGGGTTCGCTATGGGGTAGAAAAGTACCAAAATAAAATAATTGGAATGAACTTAAAAGCGAGGGAATCACCCAAAAGATTATTAGATTAGCATGGGGTATATGAAAAATGTGATTAGCAAAGTGATATATAAAAGTTAGAGCAATAACTTGTCCCCAACTCCAGTAACCCTTCATAAAATGAAAATACCAACCAAAGAAATTTTTGTGTTTACCATTATGAAAATCTGGGTCTATTTGACTTGCTGGATTGTGGTGATGTACCCAATGTTTTTGCAATAATTTTTGATAGGGTAAAAGACCATAAAGGGATAGGGTCAATGTTCCAATTAAATGATTAATCTTGGGGTTCTGGGGAAATACTACCCCATGCATAGCATCATGAGATGTAATAAATAATCCCGTATATAAAAATGTTTGCCATAATATAAGAGGCAATAATATCCCAAATTTTAGCTTGGAGATATCAAGAGAAAGTAATAAACTCACGCTAATCACCCATAGGCTAACAATGACAATAGCAATCAAAAGTCCCTTAAACTGAGATTTACTTCTCACTGCTGGAGTCGGTTTTGTTTGATGACTGGGTGGTTGTTCTAACTGGATCACGCTTTTACTCCGCCTAGCATTCAGATGAAGATTCCAAAAATATAGTTATGACAAAAAAAACTAACCAATAAAATCTGTTAGTGAGCAATCTTTTACCCTGGACAATGCCAATGCCCAAAAATATGTATAAATATTAAGATACTTTAAATAGTATTACACAAGCAACTACTATTCTAAAAACTGTTTTTGGTTAGAAGGTTTAATGGCTAGTAAATACACTTAGCATGAGTGAGTATATACTATAACTTTAAATTCCCGATGTTATAACCATTAAGATCCCAAAGTAGGTAAGCTAGAAAACCAATTATAGCCAAGCGATCGCTCTAAAGTTCAGGCTGAGGAGTCACCACGAGTTCAGCAGCATTGCGGTTTTTGCCATTGTATGCTATTTCAGTTTTATCACTAAGATAAAGTGCCATTATTAAGTTAACTTAAGAAGCTAATTACATTATTTATATTACTTAACTTCTCTATCTGACGCTATCTGTCTCTAGTTTCAAAGTAGAAGCAACTCTAAAGAATGAGATTTCAAGGAGTTTAGGGAAATATTTATCTAACAAAAGTTCAATAATAGCTTCTATTAGTCTATGAAGCAGAGGTATTTTACCAAACAACTGCTAATGAAAACTTGTAATTTAATTAAGAAACTATTTTGGATATGATACAAAATCTAACGAAAGTTAGAAGCTTTATAGAGTGTGATTAACCAAACTAATAAACAGTAAATAGGCTTTTTAACTCTAAAGTATAACTTCTAGGGTAATGATTACAGGAGCGATAGTTGCTTTGGCGAATTTATCGCAAGCTTTGTATCGCTTGTTTCGTGGTTTGATAAAGTGGCTTTCGGAGCAAGGGTTGAAGAATCAGGATAATTAATTTTTGCTACCAGCAAATTCTGCTATTGTGACTCACATTCTCGTTTCGTTATATAGTGGCGATAGCGAAACATAGCTTCTAGTTGCACTTGTACTAACCAACCACTAACAAATTCAACTGTACCTCCACCAGGCATAGAGAAGGAAATAGCATCAGTCAGCCTAGTTTTGCCAGCTTCCGGTTCAAATTCATGTCGATGTACCCAAGATTCAAAGGGACCAGATATCTGTTCGTCGGTAAACAGGCGATATCTTTCACATTCAGTATGACGCGCTAACCAAGTTAAGGGTAATGGGCCGAGAAACAGGCGAAATTCTGTAATAGCGCCCACCTTCAACCCACCCTCACGACGAACCACTTGGACTGGCTGCCAAGGCGGATTTAGCAGTTGCAAAATATCTGCCCTTTCGTGAAATTTCCAAACTACTTCTGGTGGGACATTAATGATTGAGGAATGTTTAAAGTGCAGCATGGAAAGAAAAACCTAAAATTCAACTTTCGGATTCAGTATCAATTTCGATATCTAGGGTATCTTCATCAACCCGCACATACAAAATATTTGGGTTACAACAAACTTGACAATCTTCAACGTAAGATTGCTGTCCTCCAGCACTCAAATCAATAAAAGTTAAGTTCGGTTCGCCGCAATAGGCGCAGTAATACTCAGCTGTGTTTTGCATCAAGTTTTCAGCTATAAATTCAATGGTATTGGGCATGGGGCACTTGTACTGAGTTTCGACACAACGACTGCGCTCAGTGCATCGCTTGGCGGTAATCGAGCGAAGTCGAGATTCAACTACCGCTTAGTCGAAGTATTGGGCATTGAATATTGAATATTATCTTTTGATTTCCAATCCCCAGTCCCCAGTCCCCAGTCCCTAGTTCCTAGTTCCTAGTTCCTAGTCCCCAGTACTGGCTGTAGTTCTTTGGGGGATGGATTGATATAACTTTTAGCATCAGCCAAATGCTTTAGTAGTGTAGACTGTGGCAAAGGCCCTTGCAAGTGGCTCCAAGGTAATACTTGTTTTGTTGACCATTCGGCGTGGACGTAGAAATCTAAATCGGGGATTTGTCCTTTGAGTTGCTTGAAAGCACGTTTGTAGCTACCCAAGGAATCGCCAAAGTCACGAGTAAGTTCGAGAAGTTGGGACACTCTGCGATCGCCTCTCGATAACAAAGCCTGTATAATCGACCAATTATAGCTTTCTGGGCGAAATTCTATCCCCTGTGGTTTTAGCTGTTTTTGCAAAAACTGCAACCGCTTTTCTGCTTGGCGATTCACTCCAAACCATTGAAACGGTGTGTGTGCTTTAGGTACAAAGGTGCTGCAACCGTATGTTAAGCGCAATCCCGGCGCAGCTTTTTTGATATTACGCATCATCGCCACGGTTTGCTCTAAATCTTCTGTTTCTTCACCAGGAATTCCTGCCATTCCGTAGAGTTTCAAGCTTTTTAAGCCGCCAGCTTTGGCATTTATGGCTGCTTGAATAATTTCATCGTTATGCAGCTTTTTGTTGACGATTTGGCGGATTTTCTCAGAACCACTTTCTACAGCAATAGTAAGCGATCGCGTGTCTCGTTTTGTCAAAGTTTCTGCTAACTGGACTGTAACAGTATTAGTTCTGACTGAGGCAATACTGAGACGGACATCATCATACTTTGGCTGACTAATATAATCTAACAAAGCCTCAAATTCTGGATGTTGAGTGACTGAAGCCCCTAATAATCCTAACCGATTTGTGACTTCTAAACCTTTGGCGATCGCTGGAATTAATGAATCTTCTAGACTGGCTGTTCTAAAAGGCAGTGTGAGATAACTCGCCAAACAAAAGCGGCACATTTCTGGACAGCTTCTCACCACTTCCACCATGTAAATATTTTCCCATGCGGCTTTTTCGGTGACTACAGTAGAAGCCGATAGAGTATTTCCCCGATAAGTTTGCTTTTGCACTATTGCGGGAATTTCGGGAGAAATTGGTTTAATTGACTTTACTTCACCATCTCTTGTGTGATATTCCACCTCATACAAACTAGGTACATAAATTCCTGGTATTTGTGCAAGTCTTTTTAGTTGAGTTTGTCTTGAGGCATTTCTGACTTCTTTGTAAGCTTCAACAAAATTCCCTAACAGGGTTTCGCCATCCCCCAGTAAAACGACATCAAAAAAATCTGCAAAAGGTTCGGGGTTAGCAGTGAGAACTGGGCCACCACCAAAAATTATCGGATGAGAATCATCACGAGAGGTTCCTCGAATCGGAATTTCTAAAGATTCCAGCAAATTTAAAATATTCACATAATCCAGTTCCCACGAAATAGAAAATCCCACAATTTCCGGCGTTCTGGGGAGTTGTTCGTGAGTATCGGTAAACAGGCGACTCACCTGCACATCATTACGCATTGCCAAAGTTGCCCACACCACCTGATAGCCAAGGCTAGTGATACCTACGCTGTACTCGTTGGGAAAGGCAAAGATTAGGGGGATAGCGTTGGTGTCTGGGGTAGTAGGGGTAAAGAGAAGGCGTTCAGAGTCAAATACAGATGATGTCACAGGTGTTTGTTAGAGACAAGTTTATCTATATTTAATTTTAAGCCATAGAATAATTAAGTTAAAAACCAATGTTATGGCGTTAGCAAGAATAATTGGCAAGGATTGTAAATAAACTCCATAGATTAGCCACAAAAAAACACCACTTATGAATGTAATCAGCGTCACCAAAGAAACATCTTTGGCTGATTTTGTTTGCCATGTTTTAAACATCTGTGGCAAAAAAGAGATTGTGGTTATTGTGGCGGCAGATAATCCTAAAATTGTTATAAAATCCATGTTTAATTATTTATATTAAGTTGCAATACCATAATATATAAAAATTCTATCTGAGTCTTGAAAATTACTTATTTAAATGAATAAATCACCAAAATATCAAGATAATCAAATTTCACAAATAAACAAATATTTAAGTCGGGTGAATAGTGGTTGGTAGAAACTTTAATTCTCTAGTAATTAAAAATGTTAATTTTCTTCTTTCTTCATCACATTGTTTAAATTAGTTAAAATAATCACATATTAATAATATACGTAATATTATATTAATTACCTATTTGCTTAAGAGGATGTTTGAAAAGTCCTCTTCTTGGTAGCAAAAGGTTCTAGATCCCCCTAAATCCCCCGATATATTGGGGGACTTTGAAAGGTTTTGCCCCCCAATTTATCGGGGGGTTGGGGGGATCAATAAGTGCCTAAAATCACAGTCAACCACTTTTCAAACAACCTCTAAGACTGATAAAACATAAACGAGAAATTATAGAAGCATTGTTGTCTGGTTGATCTAGCATGGAAGAGTTTTATGACTTTCCAGATGTTATTTATCGGCACTTTTCAAACTGGATAGACAGTGTTAGACAAATACTTGCTAGTGCTGACATGAATGATGAATTAAATAGTTGGAACAAAGCACTAAACGGTACAATTTATTCAAATGATGGCTCTTTATGGGTAGCCATGTCAATCGCGAAAGCTACGCTTATAGGAATTCTTAATAAACTAGAAACTACTGAAATATATAATACACCCTATCTTAATCATGAAGATGTATTAAGTGCCGATAGAATGTCTAATTTATATGTAATTCTCCACTGTTACGAAAATTCAGTTCGTTGCTTTATTGAAAAAATATTCTCAAAGGAATTTGGAGAGAATTGCTGGGAACAAGTTGCAAATACAGATATGTTAAAGAAAGTAAAAATAGTCAAAAACAAAGAAATAAAAATAAATGGGTTTCTCCAAGAGGAGGTAGTTCACCTCTTTATTGTATTGATTGGGGTGATTTGGCAAAATTGATTAGACCCAACGAAAAGTTATTCTTATCTTACATTGGAGATATTCATTTTATTGATAATAGATTTGCACAATTAGAAGATTTGCGAAATATTGTCGCTCATCATGGAATTTTACCATCTAAAGATGATTTTCAAAGAGTGTTCATTTCTTATAGAGATTGGTGCCGCCAAATAGGACAGGATAAAAATTTGTAATAGGATGCCTGAAAAATCAAATTTTCAAATGTATTTCAAGCTAAGAAGCTTGGATTAAGAATCTGCTCAATTATAAATGGACATTCAGCAGGAAAATTTTCAACAGATTTTTGAGTTTCTTTAGCTGCATCTCTACAAGCACGTCGATAATATTTTTGTATCCACACTGGGTCTTGAAGAAAACGCTGCAAACTGGGAGTATCCTCCAAACAATCTTGAATTTGATCTCGGCAGTTTGACAGTGTATTATCCCAGCTTTTGGTTCTTCGCTCAGGCTGATACTGGCATTTAAGCAAGTGCATTAACAGCACCTGCAAATAGCTACCGAGTTCTCTCTGTTCACTGCGACCCAAAGCCTCTAGTTCCTCTACCAAGTGTTCAACGTCCAACTCAGCCCAATGTCCTTTCTTCAAATACTCGGCTTGTTGTTGTGTCCACAACAGAAAGTCTTGGTCGTAGCTCGTTGCCTTACTCATCAACGATCGCCCTTCTCTGCTTAATGCAACGCTGTACTAAACATCTTACACCGTTCGGCGATTGTTGTGCGATCGCTACAGCTAGTAATAACAATATTCCTGACTTATTTAAAAAGTAAGGAATATGAGACTATCTTTTAAAAGCGATCGCTCTATTAATTACAAGACCTTACACTGCCCATGATGCCGTAATAAATGGTCACACAACACTAGTGCCACCATCGCCTCAACCATTGGAACTGCACGCGGTAATACACAAGGATCGTGTCGTCCTTTCGCAGCCAATAGCGTTTCTTCACCTTCACGAGTTACTGTTTTTTGCTCTTTTCTAATTGTCGCCGTCGGCTTAAATGCAACTCGTAAAATGATATTTTCCCCATTGGAAATTCCCCCCTGAATACCACCAGAACGGTTAGTTACAGTGCGAATTTCACCATTTTCATCAATATAATATTCGTCGTTATGCTCAATTCCCGTTAACAGCGTTCCGCCAAAACCGGAACCGATTTCAAAGCCTTTGCTAGCCGGGAGAGACATCACACCTTTAGCGATATCAGCTTCCAATTTATCAAATACTGGTTCGCCTAAACCTTTCGGCACGTTACGAGCTACACATTCTACAACACCGCCGATAGAATCACCAAGTCTTCCAACTTGTTCAATTAATTCAATCATGCGATCGCTACATTCGGCATCGGGACAGCGCACGATGTTGCTTTCCACTTGTTCTAAGGTGACAGTATTTGGATCGACTACACCTTCCAAGTCTTTGATGCGCTTGACATAACCAATAACTTCAACATTGGCAACTTGACGGAGAATTTTTTTTGCGATCGCACCAGCTGCTACTCTGCCAATTGTCTCACGCGCTGACGACCTACCCCCGCCTTGCCAATTGCGAATGCCATATTTTGCATCATAAGTAGCATCCGCATGAGAAGGGCGATACTTCTCGGCCATCTCGTCGTAGTCTTGCGATCGAGTGTCTTTGTTCCGTACCAAAATTCCTATAGGCGTTCCTAGTGTTTTGCCTTCAAACACACCTGATAAAATCTCGCAAGTATCGGCTTCTTTGCGAGGTGTCGTAATTTTACTTTGTCCCGGACGCCTTCTATCTAATTCCACTTGAATTTCTTCTGCCGAAATTTCTAGTTGTGGAGGACAACCATCAATCACAACCCCCACACCGCCGCCGTGAGATTCACCAAAAGTAGTTATACGAAATAGATGACCAAAAGTGTTGCCCATGATCTTAAAGAAAAAGTATGAGGCTTATGTATTTTACCTAGAGTTTGTGCAAAAGTTAATTTTTATGCTTTGGCACTCGCAATGTTTGACGTATAGCCTTTACCTATACAAATAAGAAAGCGCCCTCCTGTTCGGGAGGGCGCTTTCTTATTTAGCTAAACTTCAGAATTAACCGTTGATAGCAGGAGCGGTTAGAGCTACAGGAGCAGAATCGCCAGCAGCCAAATCGAGAGGGAAGTTGTGAGCGTTACGCTCGTGCATTACTTCCATACCCAGGTTAGCGCGGTTGATTACATCAGCCCAAGTGCTGATTACACGACCTTC
>NZ_JAVRBY020000051.1:0-54224 GCF_034531035.1 Nostoc sp. DedQUE02
GCCCCCCAATTTATCGGGGGGTTGGGGGGATCAATAAGTGCCTAAAATCACAGCCAACCACTTTTCAAACAACCTCTAAACAAGAACTTAGGGAAAGTGAATTTAGATTTATGAAAAAGGTTTAACCCAACGAAGTTTAATAGCAATATTAAGAGCGATCGCAGCCAACGCAAACCACAATAAACTTTCTGCCGCCAACACCAAAAAAGGCCAAATTGTGCTATTAAAATTCCACCCAAGTTCTATCTGAGTTAATCCGCGCACCAAGCCAAAGGCTAACACGCCACCAGTTTTGAGTTGGGGATTTTGATCGGAGCGGATGATATAACGGTAGGTGACACCAAATAAAAAACCAGTAAAAGTTGCAACTGCACCACTTACTAACAAATGCCAGTTAAGATCGCTTTGCAGACATACGAGTATCTGAAAATACTTTGCCAATACTAAAGTATTCAACAGACTGGCGATCGCCGAAGCAAAACACACAGATAATCCCCCAATTATTCCAGCTTTTAGGGATTCTAGGCGTTCTGCCATCAGTTGAGGATCTAAAGTTACGTTCACTCTATATAGAAATTAGGGATTGGATATTGGGAAAATTTTTCCCTAGTCTTCAGTATGATAAATGCTAGAGTGGTTTTCTAATTAATTCAATACTGCTCTTAAGTGGGAATTTTGATGATAAACTCGGTTCCCATACCTGGTTGAGAATTCACATCTAATACACCTTTGTGTTTTTCTACAACTATTTCATAGGCGATCGACAAACCAAGCCCAGTGCCTTTTCCCACGGTTTTTGTGGTAAATAACGGCTCAAACAAGCGTTGTTTTAGGCGTTCAGGAATACCAAGCCCATTGTCAGCAATGCAAATTACGACTAATTGTTCAGAATTTATTTCTGTTGTAATTTTAATCTGAGGCATTAGATTGTTAATTTTGCCTTGGGTTATAGCTTCATCAAGAGCATCAATTGCATTTGCCAAAATGTTCATAAATACTTGATTCATCTGCCCTAGATAGCAGTTTACCTCAGGTAATATTCCATAATTTTTAATAACTTCAATGCCGGGACGATCGCCATTAGCCTTGAGGCGATGTTGCAAAATCATCAGTGTACTATCTAGTCCTTGGTGCAAATCAGCAAGTATTTTTGTATCACTATCCGAGCGAGAGAAGTTGCGGAGTGAATTAGAAAGGTTTTGAATTCGTTCGCTTCCTAGCTGGAGTGAGTTCAAAATTTTTCCTATATCTTCGAGAACGAAGTTCAAATCCAATTCCTTAATAGCAGTGGTAATTTTGGTTGTTGGGTTTGGATACTCTTGTTCATACAGTAGAAGCAACTTGGTTACTCCTGCAATATATTCTTCTAAGGGGGGAATATTGCTAGAAATAAAGTTGATGGGGTTGTTGATTTCATGGCCAATACCAGCAATTAACTCTCCGAGTGTTGATAGTTTCTCTTGCTGCACTAGTTTGACTTGGGCTTGTTGCAAAGCTTTAGTGCGATCGCTAACTTTTTGTTCCAAAGATTCAGTCAATTGTTTGAGTTGTAAATGCACACGCACTCTAGCAATGACTTCCTCTTGTGCAAACGGTTTAGGGATATAATCTACTGCACCAAGGGAGAATCCCTTAGTTTTGCTTTCCGTATCCGCTAAGGCAGTGGTGAAAATAATCGGAATGTTTTGGGTAACAGGATTGGCTTTAAGGCGGCGACAAGTTTCAAATCCGTCAATACCGGGCATTTGTACATCGAGCAAAATCAACTCTGGTTGATTGCGTTCAGCTTGAGCGATCGCAGTTTCTCCATCGACTGCAACACGGAAACGAAAACCCTCACTATTGAGCGCTTCACACAGGACAGATAAGTTTGTCGGATTATCATCCACAATCAAAATAAATCCGTTATTTGCAGTTTTACCCATGATGAATTTTAAATTGAAAATTAACTTAAATTAATTGATGTATTGTTGAATAAAAGAATTCAAGAGTCAGAATGGGCTAAACGCCCCGCTCCCGCTAACAGAATATAATTAGCATAGCTAGTTAGTAACTAGTCTTGAAATGCTTTTATAAGTTGTCTCATTTATTTTGACTCCTGAACACTTACAATAAAACTTTCCAAACGTTTGATTTGGAAATTACTAGCAAGCTGGACAATTTGCTGGGAAAAAGTGCTTAATTTTTCATCAGATTTGGAAAGTTCCTCGGCAAGTTCTAAAACTTTTTGAATGTCGCCGTCTTGCGTCAGTTCGAGTAATTCTTGCAAAACCTCTTTTGCAGGATAAATCATCTCATTTGGTTGTTCCCAACTAACTGCATAGGTTTTTTTGATTGCGTCTACCTTAAGGTCAAAAATCCATTCCAGTTTCAAAAATTGTCGGAGGATGTCTAGTAGCGTTTCAGCTTCTACAGGCTTTGGTAGAAATGCATCTGCACCTACATCAATACTTTTGTGCTGGTCGATTGCAAACACACTCGCTGACGAAGCGATGATCGCAATCTCTTTAAATGGCTCAGACTGACGCAAACGTTCAATCAAATCAAATCCATTCAATATAGGCATTACTAGGTCAGTGATAATTATATCTGGTTTGTAGAGTAGAGCCTGTTCCCATGCTTCCTGACCATGACTAGCTTCTACAACAGTAAACCCAACAGGCTCTAGTAAATTTACAATTACTGATCTGTTTTCCCACTTGTCATCCGCAATCAAAATGGTGCGCCTTTCTCCTTGATAACCAATAATGGTTCCCTGCTCAATCACTCTAGAAACCTTGGCCCAGTCTTTAGATTCTGAGAATTTTGCCTCAAACCAGAAAGTGCTACCTTTCCCAAATTTACTTTCCACCTGAATTTGACCACCCATCAACAAAACAATTTTTTGGCTAATTGCTAACCCCAAGCCTGTACCTTCAGATTGTCGTTTCTGATTTCCCACTTGCTCAAAGGGCTGAAAGATTTTCTCGGCTTGTTCAGAGATTATACCCGTGCCGGTATCTATTACCTGAAAGCGAATTTTATAGTTAGTTTTTCCATTGGCGTTTGATTCTTGACCAATCACTTGAACTTTGAAGGTGACACTACCTTGATTAGTAAATTTGATCGCATTACTAAGCAAGTTAATCAGTACTTGTCGCAAGCGTTTTTCATCAGCATGAAGGCCGATTGGCAAATCAGGATCGAGTTCGACATGAAATGCAATGACCTTTTGTTCTGCCCGGATACGGCAAATTTCAACCACGCTATCTATAAAAGCAGGCAAGTAGAAATCAACAGGATACAATTCTAGTTTTCGGGCTTCGATTTTGGAGAGATCCAGGACATCATTAATTAGGGTTAAAAGATGAGAACCACATTGATAAATGATACTGACTCCTTTGCGTCCTTTCTCACTCAAAGATTCTGTGCGTTGGAGGATTTGTGTATACCCCAGAATCCCATTCAGAGGTGTGCGTAACTCATGACTCATATTGGCAAGAAATTCACTCTTGGCTTGGCTGGAGTTTTGAGTGACTTCCTGTGCTTGGCGTAGTTCTTTTTCGATGCGTTTACGCTCTACAATTTCCGTTGAAAGCGCTCGATTCATAACTTCTAGCTGGGCTGGGCTGGGTAGTGTTAGAGCTTGAGGCATGAGACAAAATAGCGCAAATGCCGTATATATCGAAATAATGGCAGTTAGAGCTTTTAAACCACCTGCAATCCAATAGTCTGGATACCAAAGCGTCCAAATATCCATCAAATGTCCAGTACCGCAGGCAATGATAAAAGCACCAAATAACAAAAAGACTCCATTGAAAGGAACATCTTTGCGCTTGGAGATAAAGTAAATCAGTAGGAAGGGGATAGAATAATAGGCGATCGCGATTGTGGCATCAGAAATAATGTGGAGCCAAACTAAACCAGTTTGCCAGAGATAACAATGTCCGTGGGGAATAAAACCATTAGAGTGGAAAGGATAGTTGAAAAATGTCGGCATGATACTAGGGGTTGGTAAATTGTAAATCTTTACGCATAACCCTAGTATTCCCAAAGCATCAAGTGGACAAGCGCGATCGCTACTTTTTTACATTCGTCTTTATCATTACTTAAAGTACTAGCGTAGCAATAAAATATGGTATCTTTTTGGCGACTGTCCACAAACTTACAATGTGATTGATAAAAAAATCTGAGCCTGCCCAATCCCTGTATGATAAATATTAGAAACCTTTTGTAATTATTTGAAAACTGGGACTATGGAGATTTTGACACTAGGTTGGGTATCGCTGTTAGTTGTGTTCACTTGGTCAATTGCAATGGTAGTGTGGGGACGTAACGGACTGTAGAGGCATTGTGGAAAGTCCATTTTTGAGTATTTTAACAATAGTAGCCGTAGTGCTGCTCGTAGTAGTCACTGGTGGTATTGGTTATTTGACCGTGGCAGATTGGCGCGATCGCCGTCGCCAAGAAGAAGAAAAACGCACCACCCGCAGCGCCACTCCTAAGCGGCGGTAATTTGCTTGTGGTTGAACAATCTTTTTGTAGGGACACGATACTATCGTGTCCCTACATTGTTTTTTTGGCATTCCCAGAAAATAACTGTTACCTTTGCGATTGCAACGGGAATCATGAAATAGAAGACTTTCAATATTTAAAGTCCCACTGGGAATGGAAAACTCCTTTACTACTCAACCCATAGAACCAAATTCAGAAAAGCAAGAATCTCATTTAGATGTGACATCCCCCTTACGTCAGAATGAGCAACAAAAAGCCTTATCTGGAGTTATTGCCCGCATTCGCCAGTCTCTAGACATAGACGCGATCTTCAAAATTACAGTCATTGAAGTACGTCAGCTTCTGAAAAGCGATCGGGTTGGCGTGTTTCGTTTCTATCCTGATTTGGCATGGGAAGGGGAATTTATTTATGAAGATGTAGCAACAGAATGGGATTCGGCACTAGCAGCCAAGTTGCGCGACCATTGCTTTGCTGAAGATTTTGCAGAACTTTATCAGCAAGGTCGGATTAAAGCAATAGCTGATATTTATCAAGTTAATGCTAGTGATTGCTACATCCAGATTTTAGAAAAATTCCAAGTACGTGCTAATATAACTGCCCCCTTGATCAAAGGTAAAGATTTATGGGGATTGCTGTGTATTCATCAGTGTAGTAGCCCTCGCGAATGGGAAGCATCAGAAATTGAGTTTGTGCAATTAATCGCTGAACATCTGGGAGTTGCCTTGCAGCAAGCAGATTACGTCGAACAAGTAAAACTACAATCAGCAGAACTAGCACAAGCAAAAGCCAGAGAAAAAGCAGCCCAATGGCAGAAAACCATCGCCATAACTATTGAGAAAATTCGTCAGTCTCTAGACTTGGAAAACATTTTCCACACAACCACCGCAGAACTTAGGCGGCTGCTAAATGCTGACCGCGTGGCTATTTATCGCTTCAATCCCGATTGGAGTGGTGAATTCGTGTTTGAATCAGTGACAGAGGGTTGGGTTTCCCTAATAGATGAACAGTCGCAACGGCCGGAATTGAAAGAGAACGTCAGCGAATGTAGCGCCAAAGATTTAGCTAAACCTCCAGTCGCTGATACCTACTTACAAGATACAGAGGGTGGTAGCTTCAGTCAGTGTGAAGTGTATCGTGTTTGTAATGATATTTACAATTCAGGCTTTAGCGATTGCTACATTAAAATCTTAGAGATATATCAGGCAAGAGCTTATGCGATCATTGCCATTTACCACGGTCAGAAGCTTTGGGGATTGCTAGCAGCTTACCAAAATGCTGGAATCCGTGATTGGCAGAAAGATGAGGTTTACTTGCTTACCCAAGTGGGTACTCAACTAGGCGTGGCTTTGCAACAAGCGGAATTTATCCAACAAATACAGATCCAAGCAGCAGATATCAGCAAAGCTGCTGAAAGGCAAAGGGCGTTGGCGAACACCGTAGAAAAAATTCGTCAGTCTCTGGAAATTGAAACCATATTTAAAACCACTACTCAAGAAGTCAGACGGCTATTAGAAGTGGAACGAGTAGCAATTTACCGTTTCTATCCTGATTGGAGTGGCGAATTTGTCGCTGATTCTATTGTTGATGGCTGGACACCAATGGTTAAACCGCAGCCAGTAACAGAACGCGTTCTTGTGCAAGGAAAGGAAGCGGGTAAGTATGCACGTAATGAAGTTTTTGTCCCCATTTCTCAGGGCGAGAAGCTGTGGGGATTGCTAGTAGCTTATCAAAATTCCCAGCCCCGTTATTGGCAAGATGAGGAAATCAACTTATTGGCACAAGTTGGCGTTCAATTGGGGGTAGCATTACAGCAAGCTGAGTCCTTGAAACAGATGCAAGTGCAAGCCCAAAAACTGGCTAAAGCCGCCGAACGAGAACGAAAAGCAGCCGAAAGGCAGAAGGCCTTAGCCGCAACAGTAGAGAAAATTCGCCAGTCTCTTGATATTGGCACCATCTTTGCCACTACTACAGAAGAAGTCCGGGGGCTATTGGAAGTTGAGAGAGTGACAATCTATCGATTTCGGACGGATTGGAGTGGCGAATTTGTTGCTGAGTCTTTAGCCCCAGGTTGGACACCAATAAGGGAAATTATACCTGTAGTTACAGATGATTACTTGCAACAAACCCAAGGGAAAAACTTTGCTAATGGTAAAAGTATTGTCATTAAAGATATTTACGGCGCTAATTATTCTATCTGTCATATTGCCTTGCTTGAGCTAATGCAGGCTAGGGCATATATAATCGTGCCAATTTTTCAGGGCGAGAAACTCTGGGGATTACTGGCAGCTTATCAAAATATCAAACCCCGTGATTGGCAAGAAGATGAAGTAGATTTGCTAATGCAGATTGGTACTCAGTTAGGGGTAGGGCTTCAGCAAGCAGAATTACTAGAACAAACTCAATGTCAAAAAGAAGAGCTGACCCAGACTCTTAAAGAATTACAAAACACTCAAAGCCAGTTGATTCAAAGTGAAAAAATGGCAGGCTTAGGGCAGTTAGTTGCTGGTGTAGCACATGAAATTAACAACCCGATTAGTTTCATTTACGGCAACATCACTTATGTTACAGAACATGCCGAAAATTTATTTAAATTATTGCGCCTTTATCAAAAACAGTATCCTAAGACAACAGACGAAATTAAAAAACAAGTAGCAGCATTGGATTTAGATTTCATTAGTGATGACTTGCCGAAAATTCTGACTTCAATGAAGATGGGAGCAGAGCGGATCTCGCAATTAGTCTTGTCATTGCGAACCTTTTCTCGGCTTGACGAAACAGGAATGAAGCCAGTAGATATTCATGAAGGCATCGACAGTACTTTGCTAATTCTACAACATCGACTGCAACCAGAGACTAATTCTTTTGCTGTTGAGGTACTTAAGCAATATGGTGAATTGCCCCCAGTAGTCTGCTATCCAGCGCAAATGAATCAGGTGTTTATGAATATTCTTAACAATGCGATCGATGCACTGGAAAACTCAACAACTAGTAGAAAAAAAATTGATAATCCTAAAATTTGGATTCGTACAGAAGTAACAGAAGAGAATAGTATTCTGATTTGGATTGCTGACAATGGTTGTGGGATTCCAGAGATGATGCGATCGCGCATTTTTGAACCTTTCTTTACCACCAAACAACCTGGCCAAGGTATTGGTTTGGGGTTATCAATTAGCTACCAAATTATTGTGAAAAAACACGGTGGTAATATCAAGTGTGTTTCTGAAGCTGGTAATGGCTGTGAGTTCTGGATAGAAATCCCGATAAAACTGACAATATAGGGGTTAGCGATGCCTTTTGTTGCATCCACTATGCGTAGCTTGTTTCTCCATAGGAATACCGCCTACGATATTTTAAATAACTTCTTGCAGAAGTCGGGAAAAGTGGTAAAGGTTTTCTACTTTACCCTTTTCTCACAAGAGTGTAATCTTGACAAGATGCTATGCCTACCCTACGCTTAGTGGAATAGATATCTTATTGCTGCCTATTGTGTTCCATAAAAATTTAATTGTCAAACACACAAATAATAATTAATTATTTCTCAGTAAAACGCCAAACTCCATCCCATTTATCTAAAATATTATCCGATTCTAAAAGATAATTCACTCTCACACGATATAAATCAGCAGTTTTATCAGCAGGATTGATCATTAAAACTTTTTCAAAAAAAACTTTAGCTTGTTCAAAATTTCCTTGACGATAATATTCTAATCCTTGCTCAAAATCAGGCTGAGATTTGAGCTTTGAGAATTTTATTTCATCAATTTCTGCATCCAGAATTTCATAAACAGAAATAGGCTCATTTCGCCCTTTTACAACTGCCCGATCTAAAAACCGAATTTGATATTTTGCCGAATTACTTAAATGCTCTAAAGTTTGCTCAGAAATGAGCAAAGATACACCATAAAACTTAGTTAATCCTTCTAGTCTAGCGGTTAAATTAACATTGTCAGAAAAAGCATCTCCCTGCATCCGGTTTTCTTCTCCTACCATCCCTAACATCATGTGTCCAACATGAATCCCAATACCAACTTGTAGAGGTAAGTAACCTTTTTCTAGACGTTGCTCGTTGTATTCATGAACCCGTTTTTGTTTAGCAACACCAGCCGCTACTGCATCATCAGCGCCTTCAGGAAAAACTGCCATCATTCCATCACCTAAGAATTTGACGATAATACCGTAATGAGAGCGAATTTCTGGGCTGACGCGCTTCAGATAGGCATTAACAAAGTTAAAATTATCTTGAGGAGTCATATTTTCAGAGATGGTTGTGAAAGAACGAATATCACTAAACATCACTGCCATAACTTTGCTAACATGGTCGCCTAACTGAACATCTGTAATTTTTTCTTTTCGTAAAAATCGTAAATATTCGTGAGGGACAAATCGCCCGTAAGCTTTGAGAAGAGATTCTAATTGAGTATTAGCAGTTATTAATTCTTTCTCCCGTGATTTAACGGTTTTAACCATATTAGTAAAAACTCGTGCTAGTTGTCCTAACTCGTCGCTACGTTTAGCAACTTCTGCTAATTTATCAGGTTGAAAGGCATCGCGTTCTACATCAGAAGCCGCAGATGTTACCCGATCTACCTCCTCAATATATGCTGCTTGACGCATAATTTCCTGCTTAAACAGAGCTTCTGCTTCCTGCCGTTTGAGAAAATTTATATACGCTTTGGAATGATAGCGAATACGGGCAATTAGCTCCATGCTGTTAGGCAACTTTACCAGATAGTCATTTGCCCCTAATTCAAATGCTTTCGCTTTGATGACTGGTTCTTCTTTACTGGATAGGACAATTAGCGGAATGTTGCATGTAGGTGAATCTTGGGAGCGGAAATAACGTACTAACAGTAATCCTTCCATTTGTGGCATCACAAGGTCTTGCAAAATAACGGTTGGATTACAATCTTTAGCTACCTTGAGAGCAAGTGTGGGGTCACTACAATAGTGAAATACAATATCTTGTTCGACAGCTAAAATTCGAGAAATGGCTTCACCGATTATTGATTGGTCGTCAATTAGTAAAACAGTTATTTTTTCGTCTATTGTAGATGTCATACAAGTTAGGGATTTCCCAGAAATAATTTATTTAAGAAAACGAACCATAGAGGCGCAGAGGTTACGGAGAAAGAAGAGATATGAGATTTTTGGATGTTTTTTAATTTGGAAGTCGCTTACATATCGGCGATGGAGAGAAATTTAAATTTTTTTCAGCAAGGTTGTAGCAATATCATTTAGTGGTAGTATCTCCATAGCAGCATCTAACTCAACAGCCGCTTTCGGCATACCATACACCACACAACTTGCTTTATCTTGGGCGATTGTCTGCCAACCTCGCAGTCGTAAAGCACTTAATCCCTCAGCACCATCTCGTCCCATACCAGTAAGCAAGATTGCTGTTCCCTGACGCTTCCAGTGTTGAGACACACTTTTGAAAAATACATCAACCGATGGACGGTAAGGATAGTCAACTGGGTCTTTAGTGTAAGCCAGAGTTAAGTCTGGCTTTAAATATAGATGATCGTTAGTACCTGCTACTATTACAGTTCCCGTTCTGAAGCGATCGCCCTTTTGGGCCAATCTGACCGATAATGGAGTTTGCTGGTCTAACCATTCCACAAAACCAGTCGAAAACTGGGCATCAACGTGTTGGACGATGGCGATCGCTGCATTAAAATTAGCAGGTAGCTTTGATAAAATAGTTGCTAGAGCTTTTGGCCCTCCCGTCGATGACCCAATAACTACTAAAGGAACTGTCAAAGATAAATCACTTTGTCGTTCATAATTCACAGATGGAGTCGGTAACTTTGTCTTTGTGCTGACGGGAGATTTTTTTAGCGTTTTGCCAATCCGAGCGATTTTAGCTAACAATTGACTCTCGCTCTGTGCTTTATCTGAGCCAGCTACAACAGGTGTATTCACTGCATCTACTGCGCCGTAACCCATTGCTTCATACACCTTGGCGACATTCTGCTCGGTATTAGCTGTGACTACAACAATGGCGCAGGGAGAATTTTGCATAATCTGTTTCGTTGCTTCTACCCCATCCATTACGGGCATCAACAAATCCATTAAGATTAAATCGGGTGTATCCTGAATGCATTTAGTAACCGCTTCTGCACCATTACGGGCAATCCAAACTACTTGATACTCAGGATGTGTCTGCAATACCTGGCGTAATGCTGTGACTGCAATTGTTAAGTCGTTAACGATCGCGATTCTCATAAATTAACGACCAATTAAATCGACTACAGCATCAAGCAAGGTCGAGTCATGAAAACTACTTTTTGTCAAGTAGTAATCAGCACCAGCTTCCAAACCCTGAATGCGGTCTTCGGTGCGATCGCGGTAGGAGACAATAATCACAGGCAGCGAGTGTAGGCGGGGATGACTTTTGATTTGCCGCACCAGTTCAATACCATTCATCCGGGGCATATCAATATCGCTAATCACTAAATCGTAGTGGTTGGTACGTACAGCGTTCCACCCCTCTACGCCATTGACAGCAATATCGACGTTGTAACCACGATTTTCCAACAGCTTACGTTCCATTTCCCGCACCGTAATTGAATCATCTACCACCAAAATTTTCTGACGCTTATCTAAAACTGCTGCTGCTGTTTCTACCCTAACTTTATTTAATTGTCCGATATTGAGAATGTTATCTATTGTCCTCACCATATCTGAGACATCTACAATTAAAACAGGTGAGCCATCTCCCAATAAAGATGTTGCACTAATATCTCGCACTTTACCTAAGCGGGAGTCAAGGGGTCTAACAACTAAATCGCGTTCACCGAGAAACTTGTCTACTACCAATCCATAGGTACTAGCTTGGTCACTAATTATAACTACTGAAAGCGAGCCAGAAGAATCTGGAAATTTGGGTAACTCTAATACCTGATGGGCAGCGATCAATCCAATATTTTGTTGATTCATTGTAAAATATTGACGATTTTCTACCTCCGCAATTTCCGATTGTTCGACTGTCACAATTTGCTCAATTCTGGCTAAGGGAACAGCGTAGGGGTTGCCAGAAATTTCTACCAACAGCGTTCGCACAACCGATAGCGTTAGCGGCAGTTGAAAGTGAAAACTCGTTCCTTTTCCAGCGTGGGATACAGCACGTACCGTTCCTCCTACCTCCTGCGCCATACTCTTAGCAATATCTAACCCGACACCTCGTCCAGAAATCTCTGTTACTTGCTTGGCAGTGGAAAAACCCGGTAAAAATAGAAACTCCATTAATTCTGCATCTGTAAATTGAGCCGCCATTTCTGAAGTTGCAAGGTTTTTATTAATAATTTTTTGACGTAAGTTTTCTAGATTAATACCTCGTCCATCATCAGATATAGTAATTGCTAGCATCCCTCCACGATGAAATGCCTCTAAGCGGATTGTGCCTTCAGACGGCTTTCCGACTGCTATTCGTTCTTGGGGTAACTCAATTCCGTGATCGGTAGCATTTCGCAAGATGTGCGTCAAAGGTGCTTCTAACTTCTTAAGAATGTCCCTGTCTACAGATGTTGCTTTGCCGACAATTTCTAACTTGACTTCCTTGTTTAACTTGCGTGCTAAATCACGAATCATCCGAGGAAAACCTTGGATACCATCTGCAAACGGACGCATATTGGAAGTAATCACTTCCCGGTAAAGACGGTCAGATAAATTTGCCGTTCGTTGAGCGTATAATTCTAATTCATTCAGGCGATCGCTCAACAAGTTAACACACTCCTCTTCTTTGTGCCTTGCTTCCTCTAGATACTGTTTTCCATCTTGTTCATAATTGCCCTGATCAAGAGTATTCTGTAATCTTTCTAAAGTTCTCGACAACTCTACCAAACGCCATTTTAAGGACATCATCGAGTCTGCATGGGGTTGTAACCAGTTAGCTTCGATTAAAGATTCTCCAGCTAAACCCATAATCCGGTTCAAGTTTTCTGCACTTACTCGGACTACCCGATCTTGTGCTGGGGTTTGTTCTGATGCAGATGTTGCTGATGATGGCAGATTCTTTTCCTGGGAAGAATATGATACCTGTTGATGATTAGAAAACTCTGTTGATGAAGGAGACTGATTTAAGGATGCAGCAGCTAATGGAATTAGTTCTGGAGTAACTTGGCTCAAACTTGGCAATACAAATGCAGATATTTCTGTTTTCGCCTCTTTCTGACTCACCTCGCCTGCTGGTAAAGGTGCAGCTTGCGGATTCAAAATTGCAGTCACTGCTAATTGTGTCTCCATAAAAACTGCATTCTGATTAGCCAACCAATTAGGCAACTCTGCATTACTTACTTGACTGATACCTTGTAATAAATCTACTCCTGACAAGAGAATATCAACGTGGTCAGAATTCAGCGTAATTTTTTTATTTTGGGCTGCAACAAAACAATCCTCCATAACGTGAGCTAAATTGACTACTGCATCAAGGGCAACAATTCTAGCAGACCCTTTTATTGAGTGAGCTGCTCGCATTAAAGTTTCTAATGCTTGGGCAGATTTAGGATTGTTTTCCAATGCCAGTAATCCCTGATTCATGAGATTAACCTGCGTCTCTAGTTCCAAGCGAAACAAATCCATCATGGAACCGTCATCGCTCACTCTAGTAGTTAACTTCTCGGATGCAGCAACAGTGATAGGAGCGATTTCTTGAGCCGAAGTGTTAGGGATAAATATACTCTGTGCTTCTTCCCAAGTATTAAGTGAAAAATTTATTTTCGGCTCCTCTGGCTCTTGCAGAGAACTAATAGATGATTGACTGACTGTCTCTGTTGCAATTGCTGCTAACTCCAAAGATGAGGAAGTGGCAGGAGATGATACAGGGGAGAGAATGCTTGTTATTCCCTCTTGATTTTCTGGCTTTTGGAAAGATATATTTGTTGTTCCAGATGCCAAAAAAATTGAGAGAGCTTTTTGAGTTGTTGAGAGTTCCCAAGAATGTTCTGACATCCAACGTGCAAATTCTACTTCTGCTGCTTTGCCAATACTCAAGAGTAAATGGCAGCTATGAAGTAAAAGATCAATTTGTTCATCACCGAGGGTAATAGTACTATTTTGTGCGGCAATAAAGCACTCCTTCATAATTTGTGCTAAATTAGCACCCGCTTCCCTTTCGACAAGCTTGGCACTTCCCCAAATAGAATGTACTGCTTGAGTTGCTTGTTCTAGATCAGTTAGGGAAGATGGTTGCGTTCTAAGTGCAGTTAGAGATTCTTTCAGGATAGATACCTGAGTCTCGATTTCTTGGCAAAATAAATCTAATAGATTGTAATTATTCATCTCATCTGCACCCACTACAAGATTTTACTATTGAGGGTGTAAAACAATAATTCCGAGTCAAGACAATTGACTTTCTTGCCTTGCCAGTTAATGATGCCTTGGGTGTAGGATTGAGCAGCTTTGGCTATGACAACAGGTGCATCTCGTAACTCGTTGAGGTGAAAGCGGTAAATCCCATAAACCTCATCAACTGGAAACACCCACTTATCATTTTGGTTTCCTGCTACCATCATTCGCTGGGTGTTTACAGATTTGGTAGTTGAGGAATTTTCTTCTGTTGATTCTAAGTCTAAGTTCAATAAATGGCTCAGGGATGCACAAAGCAAAGTTTCTCCCCGAATATTTACTAATCCCAAAAATAACTCGTTGCTCCGGTGGGGTAGAGGTTGAATGACACAGGGATGAGTAACTTCTTGCAAAACTTTAGCACTTAAAGCTAATTGCTCATTCCCCAGCCGAAAAATCATCACAGAAATAGCTTCTGCTGTCTTGATGATGGTTTCATTATTTTGGGTTTCTTCATCAATGGGTGTTTCTGCTAATACACTAATCCACTCGTCTACATAATTAACTGGTGGTTCGCGTTCTAACAAACTATCCCCAACCGCAGCAAAAACTTGACATTCATGACAATGAATGACATTTTTAAGCTCTGTACAGGAGCGATCGCCCATTACACCAATTTGATTCCAGCAATCATTTAAGACGGGACGATCAATTATTTGGCTCAAGCCAGCAGATGAATTATCTAAATCGTTACTCATTAGTCATTTGCTCTATTAATTCCTAGAGGAAATTGAATTCCGCAATCCTCTAGCAGCGTCATCTAATTGCTCTAAGGCGTTATTAGTCTCACGCAAAGCATCTACTGTTTGCTCGGAGGCTTGGCTCAATTGTCCCATTGCCTCACTAATTTGGTGTGCGCCCTCAGATTGCTCCTCTATACTATGGCTCACCTGCTCGAACCTGGGAGGTAGACTCTGTACTTTATTAATTACTTCGGCAACTTGATAACTAATCTTGCTGACGCGCTCAACACTATCGCTCACCGATTTGTTGAATTTATCCATTTCCATCACGCCCACTGTCACTGCTGATTGCATATCTTTAACAATTTGCTCAATTTCCAGTGTGGCGACAGCAGTCTGATTAGCCAACCGCCGAATTTCTCTAGCAACGACGGCAAAACCTGCGCCATACTCTCCGGCTTTTTCGGCTTCAATTGCGGCGTTTAACGACAGGATGCTAGTCTGATCCGCAACTTTGGTAATTGTTACCACCACATTGTTAATATTGCTGGCTTTATTATTCATCACACCAAGCTTGGAAGAGATGGAAATAGTAGCCTCAGTGAGTTGTCGCATCACGGTTTCCATCTTTCCTAATTCATCTTGGCTATGGTTTGCTGAAGTCGCTGTAGCTTTAGCCATTCCTGCCACCTGATCCATCGTTTTTACCAGTTCTTTAGAGGTGGCGGCAATTTCTAAAGCAGTCGCTGTGACTTCATTGGTGGAAGCAACCTGTTCTGCAACCGTAGCCTCTAATTCCTTACCGGATGCGGCAATCTGAGTGGTAGAGGTGGTAATTTGGACGACAGACCTTTGAATCTGGCGAATTAAAGATTTGCTAAGAAACTGTCCTAAGACAATGGCAACTGTAGGCCCTAGTAGCATTGCAACGATAGACCACAATTTTGACTGATTAACGTCTTGTTCTGCGTCTTTTTCAGCTTGGGTAGCAACATTTTCATTGATTTTTAAGTCTTCTAAGATTGAGCCAGTTGCAGCTTCAAATGTAACGCGATTTGTTTTGGCGCGATCGCGCAGTTGAGTTAAAGCATTTGCCGCTTTTTTAACAACCGCCATTTCTGGAGAAGCTGCTTGGTTCTGGCTCAGAAGTTCTACTTCCCTGCTAAATGGATGAAAAATTCCGTAACTCTCAAATTGCTGATTGAGTTTGAGAAGTTCTTCATGATCGTTTTTCCACCTACTCCAATTTTCTTGGAGTTTTTTATAGACTTTCTCTTCATCGGCACTTCGGGGAGCGGTATCGTATTGCTTAAATCCATCGTCAATTTGATCCCAAGCATTCTTAATTCGCGCTAATTCAGCTTGTCGTTCTTGTAGGCTCAATCCCGCGATTAATAAAGCCCGTTCTGAGGATTCAATTTGGGTTTGTCCTTCATTAACTTTCCACAACCCTATCATACTTGGCAAACTATTATTACTTAAAGTATCAATATTGCTACTCAAGCGAAAAGTCGCACCTAAACCAACTAGTGCCACAATCAGAACCAATGCCCCCATAAACAAAAAGGCAGTCATGATCCGACCTTGTAAGGAATGATCTTTAAACACGTTGTTCACCATCATTGTTTGTCTGTCTTGTCATTTTGATAGTTAAAAGTTTTACTGTAGCTTCTGAATTCGCTCTCTTAGGATGGATGCACCTACAAAATCGCCACGATGTTCTTTTAAAAGGGCAAGGTGCGTCAATGCTTCGTAATCACTGGGATTTAAATAAAGCGCTTTTCGGAAAAATTCTTCAGCTTGAACATAGTTAGTTTTTGCCTGATACAGTGTTCCCAGCAAGGTATAAGCTTGGGCATTAGTCGAAGATACGCATTCCAAATATTCATTACAATGTTTGATTGCAGCTTCTAGATGCCCTCCATCAGCCAATTGTTTAGCAAGTTCTAAACTTAAACTATTTTCTTGGATAGATTGAGTTTCTTTCAAAGAAGCTTCAGAAACAGAATCGCTGGGGATGGTTGCCAAAAATGAGGTATTTTCTAGCAGGTTTTCTGAGTAAGAAATAGAAGGAATAAAAAAACTTTCAGGTTGTACCTTTCTAGCTTGATTATTCTGTTGATTGCCTAATTCGATATTTTCAGCTTGGTAGTTTTCAATTGGTAAATGATACAAATTCTTACTGTTCATTCCTTCTGCCTTCTTCTTATAGACTGTGAAAGGTTGGCGAATCGAGGCAAAGAGATTACTAGGAACTTTTGCGGTTTCAGCAGCACCAACAAAGAGTAATCCATTTGGCAACAATAGACGATTCAGAGTCTTTAAGACCTCAGTACAGGCAGAATCTTCCAGATAAATCAACAAGTTACGGCAAAAGATTACATCATACTTTAGTTGCACATTAAAAAACGAATTTATCAGATTTCCCTGCTTAAAATTCACTGCATTTCGCACTGACAAGGAAATTTCATATTTTTCTGCTGTTTGCTGAAAATAGCGGTTTCGATCAACCAACACTTCACCCCGAAATGAATTTTTACTATAAACTCCTTGCTGTGCTTTAGCGATCGCCTGTTTGCTAATATCAATTGCATCAATACAAAACTGTGAGGTGGATAAACCCGTTTCCATGAGGGCGATCGCTATTGAATAAGGTTCTTCACCAGTGGAGCAAGGTACACTTAATATACGAAGCAAAGACTGATTGGATTTAGTTAACCACTGCGATCGCACAAAGTTTATCAGGTAATCAAATGATTTGCGATCGCGAAAAAAATATGTTTCTGGAACAACTATTAGTTCAACTAGTTCCGTAAATTCTTCTGGGGAAGTTTGTAAAAGCTGGAGATAAATTTTTAGGTCGCTTAAATTACAGACAGAGCATCGGCTCTCTACGGCTTTAGCAATTTTTCTCGAACCAATAATATTACAATCAACACCAATTTTTTTGCTTAACAATTTTTCAATATCTGTTAAGTACATCTGTACACTATACTCCAGATTCTAATAAATGAATTTGCCTCAAAATATTAAGGAGTTTCTCTAAGTTAATATGTTGAATCATCCCTTCTTCATCCATAATCATTTTGCCTAAATAGGGTGCTTCACTTGTTTGAATACCAGATTCTAAAAATTCGCCTGTTGATTTTTTTACTGTTTTAATGACTCGTTCCGCCATCAAACCAACATACTTAAATTTGTCAGATTCTTGAGCAGGATAACTAACAATAAAGACGCGTGTACTCAGATTGCCTTGGCTTGATTTTCCTTGAATTAACTGACAAAGGTCAATAACTGGAACAATTGCACCCCGATAATTAAATAACCCAGCTACATAATTTGGTACATGATGCACTTCTCTATACGTTACTCTCGGAATTACTTCTACTACATAAGAGCTTTCTATTGCATACACATTTTTGCCGATATAGAAAAGTAGCATTAACATAAGCAATTGGGAATTATTAATTTGTGGTTAGGAATTGTTAACTATATCTTATTGATTACTTTTAATCATCTCCCATTATCCATTTATCATTCTCTGTTACCCATTCCCCATTTCCAATTTCTAGTCCCAATTCCTCATTTCCTATGACCATTTCTAATTTAAAAAAATTAATTAACTCTTCTAAAGATGTATTTTCATCTGTAGGTGTGGTTAATTCAATTTCTTGAATTGTCTGAAAATTTAAATGTTGGAAAACTTCACAAGTCAAAATTGGAATTGCTTCTTTTGGAAGGTTGGCAATTTCTTGGGGATAACGCATGAGTCTAGATTTGGCAAAACTGACTTGAAAACGGGCGCGTTTTAAAAGGCGTTGTCGAATATTCTCATCAAGCTGTGGATCATTCACAGATGAAGTTGCAGTTATTTTATTTAAAATAACTGGTATGACGTCTGGATTTTCTTCTAAAAAAAGCAGGCTGCCTTCCTGGTTGTAAGCAGCAATTCCATCCATCCCTAATGAACCAATATCTGCAAGCGCAATGATACAAGCCACTACAGATAAATCTTTGTTTTGCTCATAAAGGACAGGTTGATAAATACCTTGGTCAGATAGATCATAGATGCAGATGGTAGCTTGAATAGCATTTTGAATCATCGATATATCTGCATCTGTAAACAGGATAGAATCATCAAGGCAATGCTCTTTTAACTGCTGATTTACTCCTTTTATGTAATTCAATAATTTTTCAAAGGTTAGATTTTCACTTACTCCTGGTTCACGCCGTCTGGAAGTATGAGGCTGGATTTCGGGAACAAAAATCTGAATCATGTCATGAGCAACAGCACACAGTTCTAGCAGTAGATTTATGCGTGTAATATACTCTGGTGAAACTTCCTTACCTAGTGACGCTTGCCAATAAGGACAGATTACCTGAAAAATAGCATTTGCTCGGCGCTGTACATTATTTAGATGTTCACGAGTATGGTAGTAAAGCTGATTTTGAATAACTTCGCGATCAAACTCTCCAAGTGTAAAGTTTTTGACTCTAGCAACCACTTCTGCAAAGCTGCTAGGAAGCCAAGCTGAGTTATCTTCTAAATCTTCTTGAAAGTACCTATTATTTTGGTTTAGTCGCTCACGTATAGACAATACTAACTCTCCTAATCCGTGTTATTTTGGAAACTTTGATGGCTGATAACAGATATTCTCAGTGATTCCCGAACTAAGCTGTTGCCTACTTTATTGTTCCCATATCTAATGCCAGTATCACAAACTCAATAAAAAAATTTTTTACATAAATTCCCTTTGTTCTCAGTGACATTTTGAAACTAAACAGCCTTATATATAGTGGAATCATTGTATAATTTTTGTAAATAGATGTCATATAAACTTACTTATTTCAGTAAATATACGTATAAAACAAATATATTTTGATTTTTAGTAGTATATATATAGTAATTTTTCGGTTGTTATTTAAGTGTTAGAGAACATAGCTTAGAAGCGTACAAAAACAGACTTTGGGATTTTGAAATAAATCCCAAAACTAGTTTGTATATTTGTAGAACATATAAATGATCTCATTCATAATCTAGCCAAGAAGTAGCTTGTTATGATTCGAGAAAAACAGATATCTTTTCTTGATGAAAAGCCTTATAGGAACAACTGTTCAAACCTTTGAATACAGTTTGGTGTCGGTATCGTCTAAACAATGCTGTAAATTATAAGCAAGTTACACAATTAGATCCCTCAACACCTTAAAAAGAGGTCTATAGACATTCTCCTATTTTATGGCTTGCTCAAAAGGATTAAGGTTTCAGACTCAGTGCGTAAATGGTAAATTAGACTATTTTTTTGAGATTGTATCTTGTAGAACAAAGTGCCATGAAAACAAATCTTTTAGATTTTCCTTTTTTCCGCGCTCTCAAAGAGGGTGATTTCGATTGGCTTGAATCAATTGGGCAAAATAAAACTTACCAACCAGAAACGGTATTGATTGAAGAAGGTAAGTCTACCTCATCTATATATATTTGTATCAGTGGTAATCTAGCAGTTACTTTATCTCCTTCAGCAACAAGTCAGGAACAACTCACGACGTTTTCTGCTGGTGAAGTAATTGGAGAAACACTGTTGCTAGACCAACAATTAGCACCTATAACAGTGAAGGTTGCTGAGACTTCAGAGCTTTTAGTTTTACCTAAACAAAAACTGACAGACCGATTAGAGAGTGATAAAGATTTTGCTGCCCGTTTTTACCATCTCCTGGCGATTAACTTATCTGAACGGTTACGTAAATTAACGAAATTAATGGCAACTCAAAATATTAAAGAAGGAGAACCATTAAGAAAAGTTTTGGTAGTGTTTGCAACTTTAAATGATAGTGATATTTCCTGGATGATTAGCAATGGAGTGTTAACAAAGGCAGGATTAGGAACAGTTTTAATTCAGCAGGAGCAAGCAGTTCCAGCCGTTTATCTACTGTTGGAAGGTATGCTCGGCATTTATGTCACTATTAATAACAATGGCTCAGGGCAAGAGAAAAAAGTAGCGCAGCGCGTTAAGGGTGAAATCTTAGGGGAAATGTCCTTCGTTGATGGGGGCGTTGCTTCAGCAAGTGTTAAAACAATGGAAAATGCTTTAGTTTTAGCATTACCACAAGCCGCCCTATCTGTAAAGTTTCAGGAAGATAGGGGATTTGCATGTCGTTTTTATCGCTCTCTTGCCTTGATTTTGTCTAATCGTTGCTTAGATTTACTCTCGCGAGGCAGTGCAGCTAACTTTAGCAACACCAGTCTGGAGTTGCTATCCGATGATATTGAAGCCGAAGACGAACTCGATATGGACTTACTGGAAGGAACAGCGATCGCAGGTAAACGTTTTGAATGGATGATTCAACAACTCCGGCACTAGAGAGATGGATTCTGGAGAAGTTCATAACTCACTTACTAATTACTACTAACAATAATGGTTTCCAATCAAGATAAAAGTAAAGAAAAAGAAGGTATCTTTCGCCAAGAGTCTGTAGAGCGTTTATCTTCTCCAGAGCGCTTGGATCAACTGATGCAGGTTGTTAATTCAAAAGATTGGCTGATACTGATGGTTTTTGGCGGCTTAACAACTATTGGCTTAATTTGGAGTATTTTTGGACGCATTCCCATCAACGTAGATGGGCGGGGTGTATTAATTCAACCCCGACAAGTTGTTGATTTTCAATCTTCTATTCCTGGACAATTGAAATCTTTGTACGTCAAAAGTGGGCAATGCGTCAAGAAAGATGAAGTATTGGCAATGATAGATCCAGTTGATCTGAAACAGCAATTACAACTAACAAAAGGAAAATTAGAACAGTTACAAATACAAGCTCAGGATTCATTGTCATTGTCTAATCAGCGAATGCAGTTAGAAAAAAATGCGATCGCAGCTTCCCGCACAACCCTAGAAAAACGTTTACAAGATTCTCGCTCACTTACTCCTGTACTGAAAACAAAAGGTTTAGATGCAATTCGAGAACAGCAAACAAATCTTGTGGAACGTTTAAAAGATACTCAAAGCCTTACCCCAATACTTAAAGATAAGGCATTAACAGCTCTGAAGCAACAACGAATTAGCATCAAACAACGTTTAAAAGATGCTCAAAGCCTAATTCCCATATTTCAAGAAAGATTCCAGAAGCGCCGTGAATTAGCGAAAATCGGAGCGATCGCCACAGATTCATTTTTGCAGGCAGAACAAGAGTATCAACAGGGACTTCAAACTGTAGCTCAATTAGAAGCAGAATTAAAACAACTCGATGTCAACGAAACGCAAACAGAACAAAGCTACTTACAAAACCTGCGGACAACAGGCGAAATTCAAGCGCAGTTGCGACAACTGGTTTTAGAAAATACCAAAACAGAGCGCGAATATTTAGACAATTTGGGTTCGATTAGTGATATTCAAGGTAAACTGCAAGAACTAGAAACCCAAGAAAAACGTCTAGCTCAAGAAAGTCTTGAAAGCAGAAATCAGCGCAATAAGGAAATTCAAGAAGTCAGCCGAGAAATTGTCAGACTTGAACAACAAATTACCCAAAATAGCCAAATTTTAAGTAGTCAAGACGGATGTGTTTTAGAATTAACTGCTACTCTTGGCCAAGTTGTTCAACCCGGCACTCGCTTAGGAACTCTCAGAACAGGAAGTGATAACGAGGCTCCTAGTATGACAGCTTATTTCCCGATTAAAGATGGTAAACAAATCCGTTCTGGAATGTCCATCTCCATTACTCCTGATACAGTGCAACGAGAACGATTTGGCGGTATTCTTGGCAAAATTGTTAATGTTTCTCCTTTTCCTGTAACCAAAGAAGGAGCAACTTCTTTAATTGGTAATCCAGAAGTAGTGATGAGCTTAATTGGTCAGAATGGTGCGGCTATTCAAGTCAATGCTGACTTAATTAGAGATTCCAGTACCATTAGCGGTTACAAGTGGTCATCATCTAAAGGCCCTGAGTCTGAAATCACTACAGGTACTACGACTTCCGTCCGTGTCACTATTGAACAAAGAGCGCCTATTACCTTTGTTCTCCCGATACTTCAAGAATTGGTAGGTATGAAGTAATTCACAATTCAAAATCTCCTGTCTTAATCCGCTTCACATCTAGAAAATTCAATATGAAAACAAGCTATTTAATTAACAACAATGCAATTACTTGAAAAAGTTGTCAAAAAACCTGATTCAAAAGAATCTAGTTCCGAACCATCAAGAGTGCGAAATATCCGTGTAAAAACGCCAACGCTTTTACAAATGGAAGCAGTGGAATGCGGTGCAGCAGCTTTGGGAATTATCTTACGTCACTATCATCTAATTTTACCTCTAGCAGAATTGCGTACTAGCTGTGGTGTTTCCCGGGATGGTTCTAAAGCCTCAAACATTTTGAAAGCAGCTCGTAATTATGGGATGCAGGCAAAAGGGTTTAAAAAAGAACTCACTCAACTAAAAGAATTTAAGCCACCGTACATCATTTTTTGGAATTTTAATCACTTTCTAGTGGTTGAGGGTTTTATCGGAGACAGGGTTTGGTTGAATGACCCAGCCACAGGCCCACGCAGTGTCACAATTCAGGAATTTGACGAAGCATATACTGGCGTGGTTCTAATTATGGAGCCAGGGCCAGAGTTTAAAAAAGGTGGTCACAAACCCAGTATCATCAGAGCCTTACTGACACGGTTACAAAAATCCTTTGATGAATTGTTGTTCTGTATTCTCGCTGGCTTTTTGCTCGTAATTCCCCAATTAACATTAGCTGCTTTCAACCAAGTATTTGTTGATGATATCCTGATGCAAAATCGGACAGATTGGTTGAAACCCCTTTTGTTGGGTATGGGGGTTGTAGTCATACTGCAAGCAGTGCTGACTTTCTTGCAACTGAGAAAGCTGAGATATTTGCAGCTTAAGCTATCTATCGGTATGACTGGTCAATTCTTATGGCATATTCTGCGTTTGCCTGTAGGTTTCTATGCTCAACGATTTGCTGGGGAAATTAGTAATCGTGTTAGGCTCAACACGAAAGTAGCTGAAGTTCTATCTGGGGAATTAGCGAGAACCTCCATAGATGCGGTGATGCTTATCTTCTATGGCATAGTAATGCTAGCGTATGATTGGGTACTAACTTTGATTGGTATTGTTGCCGTGATTATCAACGTTGCGGTGCTAGGTTGGGTTGCCCGTCGTCGAATTGATACTAATATGCGCCTAACTCAAGATTACGGTAAGATTGCCGGGGTGGAAATCGGTGCATTACAGAGTATTGAAACTATCAAGTCTGCTGCTTTAGAGTCTGATTTTTTTAGTCGTTGGGCTGGATATTATGCGAAAGCCACCAATGCCGAGCAGGAATTGGGCCAAACTGACCGACTAGTAGGACTAGTACCGCCTCTGTTGACTTCTTTGACTTCCATGTTGCTGCTAGTGATTGGCGGGTTGCGAGTGATTGATGGACACCTCACCATCGGGATGTTAGTAGCTTTTCAAACTTTGATGGAGAAATTCCAAGAACCAGTTAAGACCTTGGTTGGCTTGGGAAATAAAATTCAGGAACTAGATGGAGATTTAAATAGGTTGGATGATGTACTATCCAATCCCATCAACCCAGCATTGCAAGTACAAACAGAAAATGATAAATTACCAACTCAACACGCTGCGCCAAGTATTCCCTATCGCTTGCAAGGCCACATAGAGTTACGGAATATTACCTTCGGTTATAGTCGAGTTGATGAACCTTTAATTCAAAACTTTAGTTGTACTCTCAAACCAGGACAAAGGGTAGCTTTTGTTGGTGGTAGTGGTTCGGGTAAATCCACTCTTTCCAAACTGATTACTGGACTCTACCAACCTTGGGACGGAGAAATACTTTTTGATGGTATTCTCAAACAAAACATTCCTCGTCCAGTTATAACTAATTCTCTAGCCATAGTTGAACAGGAAATTTTCTTGTTTGGCGGTACAGTACGGGATAATTTAACTCTTTGGGATGAAACTATTACCAATACTCAATTAATTCAAGCCTGCCAAGATGCTGCGATTTTAGATGTTGTCATGGCTATGCCTGGAGGACTGGATGGAAAATTGCTCGAGAGTGCAGCAAATTTAAGCGGGGGACAGCGCCAGCGTCTAGAAATTGCCCGTGCTTTGGTAAATAACCCAGCCATTTTAGTGATGGATGAAGCGACTAGCGCCTTGGATACGGAGACTGAAAAGATTATTGATAGGAATATCCGCCGACGGGGTTCCACTTGTATTATTGTCGCCCACCGTCTTAGTACTATTCGCGACTGTGATGAAATTATTGTGTTGGAACGAGGGAAGGTGGCACAACGTGGTACTCACGAGGAGATGAAGAATACAGACGGTTATTATGCAAGGTTGATTCAGGCAGAGTAATTTTGAGTAATTATATCTGCATATAGCAATTCTATCTGATTTGTGAAAAATAATTTTTTATATAGATCCAGAGCGCCTTGCCGCAGTGATGCAGAGAAGGCAGAGAGATTAAAGAGAGATTTTCACGAATGATTTAGGATTGCTATATAACTAATAAATAAAATCTCCAATATAGGGCAATACAGTTCAGATAAGCCCAAAGCACCGTCAGATATAAAAGCGATAAATCGTATCTTGAAAGACCAATTATCTACACCAATAACCATTAACTTAACATTAACAGTTAACTATCACAACTATGCCTATTCTACTTAATCATCGCTCTCAATTTTTATCTGAATTGGGAGCAACGCCAGAAGAAATTACAGAACTTTTAGCTTACAACCAAAATAATTTTAATTCTACAAATCTACCCCTTAATAGCACCTTTCCTTTAGCATCAGAACCCCATATCATAGCCTGGAAACGCTATCATGCACAGGCAAAAGATGTGGGTACATTCACCGCTTTGCGTTCTGCATTAGTACAATTGCAATTTCCTATTCGTGCTGGAATTAGTGAAACTGAAAACTATCGTGCTACTACTCGTAAGGGAAATTCTGCCGATGGGATGCCAGAGGCAACTGGTTTAGAATTAGAAAAACCAGAATCACTGGAATTAATCATCCATCCTACTTTAGCAGGGGAAATTCCTATTTTAATTGCTGGATGTAGAGCAGATTTTATCGCCTTGGTACAGGCATTGACTAAACGTAATGAACCCGTCAGTATTCCTGACTCAATGGGAGCAACTGCTGTTGGTGGTTTCAATAATTGGGAACGTATTAGTCACTATCGACAAGAATGGGAAACCCAGCAAGAACAACCTGTAACGGAAACAAAGTGGAAAGCCGAATTTCAACGCTTGATACCTCAAAAGCATCTTTACCAAGACTTTTTTATCATTCTCAGTCAAGGCAATTATAGCGCCGTTTGTGCCGCAGAACTAGGACTAGATGAAGCAGAATGGTTGCGTTTATGTTTGACAATTCGTTTAGAACATGAATGCTGCCACTATTTTACTAAACGGGTTTTTGGTTCAATGCGAAATAATATGCTTGATGAATTAATTGCGGACTATCAAGGTATTATTGCTGCTAATGATAAACTTTATCGCGCAGATTGGTTTTTGCGGTTTGTTGGTTTAGAAGCGTTCCCCAATTATCGTCAAGGTGGAAGGTTAGAAAATTACTGCGGAAACCCACCTTTATCAAGTGGGGCGTTTAGGATCTTGCAAGTTTTACTAAAACAAGCTGCGGAGAATTTGGAGGAATTCAATATTAGTCATATTGAAGAATTAAAAACTGTTGAAAATCAAGCACGACTAATAATGATATTAACTTCTTGTACTTTAGAAGATTTAGCAGTAGAAAAAGGGACGATTTTGGAGGAAGTTTGGCAGAGCCACACCATATAATAACTTGATTTTTAAGATTGATATCACAGCTATATTCTATCTTTTCACAAGATATGAGAAAAAATAACTTATTCTTTAATCATGCTTATTATATCTGAATTAAGTATTGTTTTTCAAAAATCATTTTTAGCAATTAAAAAATACTGGTTTTCATTGCTAACTATTACTTTTATTACTGAGGGTATTGTTTTGTTTGCACAAGAGTTGCTAAAAAATCAAACTCTTGATTTTTTGGGTTTTTTAGCTTCTAATGGTAGAGTTTTTTTAGGATTTTTTTTGGTTAGCGTTTTGACTCCGCCTGGCAAAGCTGCTGTCGCTTACTTGATCAGTCGTGGTCAGGCACAAGCTAATTCAGGTTTAGTCGCTTATTTGGAGGTTATTAAAACTTTACCACTTGTTTTGATCGTGGGAGTACTTTGGTATATTGGTACTCTTATTGGTCTTGGATTATTACTTGTACCAGGAATTGGGTTCTTTTTCTACAGTCAGTTTGTGGCTCAGTCCTTGGTTGTAGAAAAGTTAGGTGTAGTTGCCGCTTTTCAAACAAGTTGGAATTTAGTCAAACAAAAATTTTGGACTGTGGTAGTTTTATTTTTTACTTTGGAAATAGGACAAGGTATAGTGGGGGGAATATTCAGTGCTATTATACTTGGGATAATTCCATCAGCAAAATCATATATCGTTGAATGGGTTGTGGCTACATTAGTCGCAGTTATTGTCTATGTTCCACTGGCTGTAATGTATTTAGAGCGGAGTCAAAAACGTCAAAGTTAATCAGCACAGCTTATAATATCAACTTCAGTTTTTATAGTAAATGCTAATCTGTTTATATAGTAATCCTATTTGATTTCTGAGAATTGCAATCCGCAGATACCCGGTTTCTTTAAAGAAGTCGGGTATCTTGTTTATCACGAATCATTTAGGATTGCTATATTCATCCTCTCTCAGAATAATATAATTTATTAAAAAAACATTTAGAGATAGGACTTACGCAAAAATCGCCAAAAAGCTTAATTTATTGAACCGCCAAGACGCCTTCTTTGCGAGAGGCTCCGCCAACGCGCAGCGTATCGTTAAAGAAGAACGCCAAGAATCGTAGAGTGTGCGTAAGTCTTGAGAGATAGAAGCGTCACATTGGTTTTTAGCGGTAAAGAGCAACCCTGATTTGTTGCAATCGATGATGTTCGTCTGATATGAAAAAGTTGTCGAGTTAAAGACTAACTTCCTGATGGGTAGAATAATTACTCTGTTTACTGAGTAAGGAATGCGTTACCCAACAATAGCCTTTCGCTTCAATTGCTCTCTCGGATTGATAGACTATTTTGATGTGATGCAATCCCCTCATAAAGACGTTTTCATGATTCTGCCCCAAGAACTGAGAAAGCTTTAACAAGTGAGATGGCCATTGATTTCGATGGTTTTTTTCGCGCACATATCCAGGGTATGTCAAGAGTGCATCTCGTTTCTGAGGCAGGCACAGCCCGACTTTGACCAAATAATCCAGGAAAGACATCCACCGAGGCTCGTATTTTGGCTGTAGAGTCAAATAGCACTCTAGACCAATTTTGGCCGCTACCCCAGCTTCACCAACATCCAAGTCGAGATCAATTCGTTCTACGTAGGTTGATAGTTCCTGTAACAGAGTTTTGAGAGCATCAGTTGATCCTGACCAACCTATCTGACTGAGGTAGTCTATAATTTTTCCTGGTGAAATACCGCGTAAGCAGATTCTTACCATATCTGACTGACGAGCTAACATCAGACCAACCTGAAACACATAGACACCAGTTGGTAATGCTTCCAAGCATCTAAAAAGTTGTTTCTCAACAGCAGATGAGAGGGAATGACCGCGCAATAATTGAATTGCGGTTTGAGTCACCCATGTATGCGGATAAGGAATAGTAGAGGATGCCGCATGAATGGTCTGGGAACCAAAAAAGCAGCTTGGTATTGGAGCCTGATCTAAGTGGCCATCAACATCAAACTCTAACCAGATGTTATCGACATTGGAGTGGAGAGGCGAGGTCTGATTCTGCCAACAGGTTGTAAAGTTACGAATTTGCTGCCATACAGGTTGTTTTAACAGACTATCTGAAAGAGCGGATTCGCTCGTTAATATCTTTTGACCTACTTCTGCTGCACCGATACAAAGCAAAAAATCAGCTTTTGCGGCTTCGGCTCCCAATCGACATTCAAAGCCAAAAAAATTGGTAAGTTGACTAGGTAATAAATTAGCGATCGCCTCAATATGAAACCAGCTTTCTGTATCAATCAGTTGAGAGGATACGTAGGGTTTCACTAAGGTTAAATATTCAGTTAGCGAATGCTCCTGAGTACAGATCATGATTCTGAAATAGGATGAGTGGATTACAGACAATACAACAATGGGTAATGATTCAGATACTTGGAGATAGAAAACCTTTAGGGTTTCTCTTTTACATAATTCTTCACCATTGCCCCTGAGAAAATCTCAAATTCGGCAATTGATTGTAACCGTTCTGGGTCTAAAGTGTACTGCTCACAAATTAAACTGATACGTGGTTGTGAACTCTGAACTGGATTGACTGAATGAAGCAAGTTACCAATGAAATAGAGCAGGGTGTTGAATTGAGGAGAAATTTGAGCGAGTTGGCAATCGTCTTTTTCTAAAACTAGCTCTCCGCCTTGTAAGTCTTCTGGAACCTGGACATAAAGAACACTTACTAGATTTGGGATCGTCCACACTTTCCCATAGGAGGAAAGACTACAATCAACATGAGTTTCCACGCGACCGCCACTTTCCATAACTAGAGAGTTGAGATAAAAAGCATTACAGGAAGACTTTAATGCCACCTGTAAGTAGGGTTGAAAATAGGGAAATTGTCTAACAACCTCAGAAATACCAGACCTTTTAAAGACTACTGAAAAGCCTTTGGTACTGGTGAAGCGATCGCTCAGTTGACTAGCAGCCAAATATGGAGATGACACAATAGCAGATTTTAGCTCGTCCAGATATTCCAACGGGAAAACATTGAGCTTCCTAGCATAACAACGAGTGGCAGGAGTTTGTACCGGTTGCATCAGTTCTATCAATGACTCTTTAAAGGTCATTGGCAGATTTGACTGTAAGGATGACTGGTTTACTTGGGGTATAGGTTTAACCATGAGATTTCACTAATACAAAATTCTGTTGCTTAATCCTGGAGTGCCGTTAATAATATATCCATCACCAATTTTCCAAGGAATCACTTGAGTTGAGCAACCTAATTTTTCAAGTTCAGCGATCGCATCTTTAATCAGAGATTCATCACTTCTACTGTATTGTCCTAGCTCTGCCCAGCTATGAGCATAGGGTAAGCAAGCTTTTGCACCGACAATCGCGCAGATTTCCGCAACACCTTTAGCCCCTAAAGTAGCTAGGTGAAATCCTTCCTTTTTATTAGTAACGGAAAAAATCTGTGGGTTGCTGAGTAAGTTACCAAGGATATCTGCTCCCCAACCAGAAAGATCAGTTCCAATTGAGTTGTACGATAGGGATAGGAAATTGCTTAATACTTGATCAACCCCACCAAATTTTTGTTTGACATACCCTGCAACATCCCTCATCGATCCCATTGGATCGTTACCAGCGTCAATCAAAAACCAAGAGGAGTAGTAGGGTGTACGTAGTAAATAAGTATTGCCCCAGTTTCGTAGATATGGATGTTTAGGTTCGTTGTACTCTGGAACTAAAGGTTGCTCTCCATAAAAGGGCAAGACATTAATCTCAATATCCCCGATGACAATAGGCTCGGCATACCAATCTACTGCTATTACATTCTGAAATCCTAGTCCTTCGAGACGGGCTTTCATATCTTCGCAGGTAATCGAAGCAAGAGGCACTTTCGGAACGATAATTGGGATTTCTGGTGCAAACTGCATCAGTGTAGGGAAGTTCCAATGGTCGTAGTGACTGTGGGAAATTAGAATAGCATCGACAAATCCCTCTAGCATGGCACGATTAATGTCTTGCTTGAGATTCGGTAGACCATAGTTGGAGTGTAACTGTGGATCGACAAGTATCCCGGTTGTCTTTGTGCGATAAAGTAATGCTGCATGTTGTAATCGAAAAACTCCCGGTGTTTCTACGGGAACCCCTATAGGCGGTTGCGGTTGTTCTTTAACAACCCACGACTTAATTAGCTTATCCAGCAGGATTACCATATCATCACTTACCTGTTGACAAATCTGGTTATAGGAAAATTTTGCTTGAGCGCACAGATAAAGTAACTGATGAATTTCTGGTAAAATTGACTGATTTTTGATCATCTCTGTCCAATCGGTTGACAGAAACGAAGATAGTCGCGTGTTATTAAAGGATAAGGATAGAACTGAATTTTGCTCAGGAAATAGAAAAGGTGCTTTGAGGGAAAAACTTTCAACGATATTGTTTGGGTCAATGTCAAAAAAGATTTCAGCTATTTTCGGGTAATTTTCAGATGCCTGAACAATAGACATTTTTAGATCGTCAGATTTAACAAACTGATCCAATATCTCTTGAATAAAGGGTTGAATAGTATAGCCACAATATTCAATGGCGGTTAAAGCTCGAAGTTGCGATCCTTTAGTAAAAGAAATAACCTGTTCCATCTAAATACCTTTATTTGTTATGAAAATTAGTTTTACTCTCTATCCGCTAAAAGAATAACTATTTTTTTAACTAACCGCAGAGGTGCAGAGAACTCAGAGTCAGAGAAATGATTACAATCTCGCAGGGGAAAGGGAGTAAGAAGTTTGTGCAGTATCATTATCGGGAGAATGACAAGCAACTCAAATTGGCTGACTTATTGCCAAAGTAAAACGGATGGTAGTTTGTTTGGATAGGCTAGTCTCAAAACTTCGTAGCCGATGCCAGACAAGCCGTGGAAGAATCCGGGATTCATCACTTTATAAGAATCGGAACCGTGAGTAAACAGGCTAAATTTACCCTGATTCCGGGCATTTTCCAGCACAACAGCTGTAGCTTTATGAGCAGCAGTCAGCAAATTGGGGCAGTTTAGAGTTTGAGCGGCGACTAACAACGTTTCAATTCGACCAAAATTGCCCCAGTTCAGAGAATCAATACCCCAAACCATAGACCTTTGGGTTGTTTCCAAAGCGATCGCAATTTCTTGACGAATCGCGTCTGTATCTAAAACCGATAGACTCCCCAACCTTGCCAATGCGATACCAGGCGCTCCATTTGCCCAATTCACCTGAAACTTAGCTGGCTTTGATCGCAAATCCATCCAGTTTTGGGCATCGGTAGAGAACATCGTTTGTTCGTAGGCGATCGCTTCTGTTGCAGCCTCTAGCCACCGAGAATCTTGAGTGACGGCAAATAGTCTCAACAGAGCATAAGCAATGCCAGCAGCGCCTTGAGAGAACCCTGTTAGTTGGCGATCGCGCCAAGTTTTCCAGGCTCTTGGTCTATCTTCAGACCCTGTTTGATGGTTAAGTAAATGTTGTCCGCAGGCGATCGCCTTTTCCAATATTGGAGAATGCGTCACATTCTCTTCACTTTCAAACAAGGTTAAAAGTCCAAGAATTGTACCAGCAGTTCCTCCCACCACATCAAATATCGGATCAGCCGTAATCAGTTCTGGGGTAATTAGGGTTGTAACTTGATTAGTTTCTTCTAATAACGAAGGTTCGTCAAGTAACTGACTAATGCGGACAAGTCCATAGATTAACGATCCCAGCCCTTCACCACCGCCAATTCCTAACTGGCTAACGAATTTGTGATTTGTATTAGCCGTTAGCTCTTGTAGCACATGACGTAGCGGATGTAGGCTTTTTAAAGCCAAATCGCGCCATTCTGAATCACCAGTAACCTGAGCTAAGGCTGCCAGAAACAAGCTAACCCCTACACAACCGTCATAGAGGTTTAATCCAACACCTTGAATATAAAAGCTCTGGCTACTATGTTTATATCCCATACCAAGCCAAGCCATACTATTGTCAGATATTGTAATTGCTTGCTGCTGCAATATTCGAGCAATGTTAATAGCTTCATCTAACAAAACATTTGATGTTATGCCATCTGCTGCGGTAGTAACAGAATGAGGGGAAGTTATGGATATTGAAGTTGGAGAACTTGGTGAATTGGACTGATTAGGCCAAGGTTCTTCTAGAAATCGTGAGCAAAGAGAAAGATAAATTACTTGGCTTTGAAAGATTAAGTCTGTCTCATCCAAAGATTGAATACGGAAGAGAACTTGCTCAAAGCTGGATTTTTCAAATAGATCAGGAATAATAGTTCCATTACCCAGATTAAGGTGCAAACTAGAAGTATTGGCCATCAGCATTGGAATGTCGAGTTGTTCCATATCCTGCTTTTCTGCCTCTAAGATTGGCCAAAAGTCAGGTTTATTTGAGGTTGTCAAAAACCCTCGGCTCAATACGTCTAATCCGACACTGCGAGCAATACCGACTTCCATCAAATCTGGTTGGCATGAGTTAGCCAAAATCGCATCATAGATTCTAGTATTGCGAAACAACAGACGACACTCTTGATCGGCAAATTGTATCAAAGGACTGTCTTTAGAAAGGAGTTGTTCTTGATGCAGCATCAGCCAGCGATACATCTGCTCAAATCCAGTGACAATTTCATCAATAAACTGTTTTGGTGCTACAGGAACTCCATTCAGAGTTGGTACATTGGCTTTAGGAATAAAACTGATTGCCTCATAGTCCATTGTCATACCATCAGTGTTGATGTCCTTCCAGATGAGACTAGGTACAGTTTGTTCTTCTAGTTTCCCCAAACCACTCATATCAATTGACAGGAAATTGTTGGCAACTAATATTTCCTTCATCGGTAACAGGGCAGTACTTAATACTGAGTCTGCCAGTTTTTGAGTAATTTGTGGAGAGGGATCTATTTGAATTGATTCTGAAGTTTTGATTTCTGGATGTAGTAAGGTTTCCATATCGATCAAAACTGGATATTCACCACTGGCAATTAGGTTTTCGTAGTGGCAATCCTTCCCTTTAAGAGCATGAATCAGGCACATTAACATTCCTGACCTCTGATAAAATCGGCGAATTTCATCCTCTGTGTTACAGGATAAAGACTCAATATATTCCGCCCAACCGTGGGTCGAGTAATTCAATACTTCAGGAAATTTTAAGGCTAGGTCAATTCCATGTTGATTACACCATTTTAATAGATTGCCAAAGGCGACCTCCAATCCAATACCTTTGGGTTTGTAAACCAGTTTCAATCCTGTATCAAAGGTGAGGATAGCTACTGTGCGGCCCCGCTTATGATTATCTGAAAGTCCTAGTGCAATATCTACAACTTTATTTAAGGGCTGATTTGGGGAAAAATGCTGTTGAATTGCTAACCAATCACTTACAAGTCGGTTGAGCAGTTCAGAAGTAGACTCAATCCAAAAATCAATAGTGGTTGCTACTAAACGCCCTAGAACGCTGTATTTCTCAAATAATGAGAGAAATCCATCTTGTAAATGAGTGTGGAGAAAAGTCTGATATTTATCGTGTTTAGAAGAGCCTTGAACTGAAATGGTAAGAAAATCTCGTAAGGCATTCCCTGATGTCCGAAATTCTCCAAACTCGCGCATTAAAGTAGGAGCAAAAATATGGAGAAAAGATTCTAGTAATTTACGTTCCAGAATGGTTTGAGCTTTAGTTGTTAAAATACTGTCGTAATTATAAAACTGCTCTTTAAGTCTATCTTTAAGCCGATTTTTAGCAACTTGTAAACAGGGAATATAAAAATCTTCAAATGCAATAGAACGTTCAGGGTTTAATGGGGGTTGAGCTTTCCCTAAAGGTTCGCACTGAAAATTTTTTACCGTCTCAATAACTTCTTCTAAGGTGTCTATCCAGGCAGGTAAGATAACTGGCTCGATGTGAGCCGATTTACTCACAAGGAGACGAACTATTTTATTGCTTAATCCATCCCATTCCAAGCGTTGTTGGAACTTTTTCCAATCTCCTTTGGCAACAACCTGACACCAAAATTCCAGTCTCATTTCGATCTCTAGTGGATCATCTTCAGTCAAATCATTGTCACTAAAATCATGAGCAGACAAAGTATTTAAACACTCTGACAATGAACTGGCTTTGATAGCGATCGCTTTAAGAATATCAGTTAATGGATGAGCCAAAAGCATAGGGATTGCAGGAGAATAAACAACAAAGAAAAATCAACATTAATAGATAGCGTTGGGTAAAAACAAGGAAATATCGCCGAAACACTAGTTTGATCTAGGCTCCGACGATAATTTAACATCGCTGAAATGCTTTAATTGGTTGAATTTCAGAGATTTTTGAAGCCTATTCCGCAGCAAATCTAATAGATTTCATCGGACAGTTTTATCTCTTACCACTTGATTTTAGAAACACCGATACCCGTAGTAAGTCCGCCCACACCAGCTGCAACTGTAATACCAGTAATGATAACTGTCGGTGTAACACCACCAGCTACTGCTTCTAATTCTTCATCAGAAAGTTCTCCAACTTCTTCCTTATGACTGAATTCTGCTTGACGTTTTTGAATCTCAGCCCAAAGTTCATCTGATGAAAACTCATACCCTCTAGACTTAGCTAGTGCAGTCACCGCTTCACGATCATTGTCCGATTCCAAAGCCGCAGCTACTTCCCCTTGAAGAGATGGATCGTCTGCGATCGTATTTAAAAATTCCTCAACTTTTGGATTAGACATAAACTCAAATTCTCCTTAATTTTGATGGAATATTGATGATGAGAGGCTGATTACAAGAGCAATGATTACCACTTAATTTTGGCGCCAAGACCGCCACCAACGGCATAACTAGCGCTGAATATAGTAGCCGCAGCACTAGCAATAGCAACTGTGGTGGGTGTTAAGCCTCCTGCCACTTGTTCGAGTTCTGCATCCGAGAGTTCTCCAGCTGTTTCTTTAGCGCTGAATTCTGCTTGACGCTTTTGAATCTCAGCCCAAAGTTCATCTGATGAGAACTCATAGCCCTTAGACTTAGCTAAAGCTGTGACAGCTTCGCGATCGTTGTCTGATTCCAAAGCCTGAGCCAATTCGCTTTGGAGAGATTGATCTTCTGCAATCTTGTTAAGAAATTCCTGAACTGTAATAGACATAAACTTCAAATTCTCCTTAGTGTTAGTAATGATGATCTGAAAGAGTAATTACCACTTTCCGCACTTGATTATGGGCATGGTAGTGAAATTAACTATGCCACTAGTAAGCACAGCTTGAGCATTAATACCACCAGCCACCGCTTCCAGTTCTGCATCTGACAGCTCGCCAGCTGCTTCTGTAGAGCTAAATTCTGCTTGACGCTTCTGAATCTCAGCCCAAAGTTCGTCTGATGAAAACTCATAGCCTTTAGACTTAGCTAGTGCTGTGACAGCTTCGCGATCGTTGTCTGATTCCAAAGCCTGAGCCAATTGGGTTTGCAGAGCTTGATCTTCTTCAACCTTGGTGAGAAAATCTTGAACTGTATTGGACATAAATTCCCAAACCTTCTTTCGTTATTGTTACAACAAAATTTTCTTTCTCTGTAACAATAACTTTATTTTATACTGCATATATAAAAAATAAATCAGTGTAATTACTTAATAAGATCAGAAGTTTCCATGACTGAAGAATTTATTGGTACTAATCCCACAAACCCACTATCTCAAATAGGAATGAAATTAGTAAAAGTACAGAAAGTTACGCTAAGACTGAAACACTTGCTACTGTCAGTTGCTTATTTTATAACTTGTTCATTTTTTGTTTCTATTTTTTGCGCTTAATCCAAAGATTACCTAAACACATCATGGAAGCCTCATCTTCAAATTGAGATATATTCTGACTGGATGAAACACATTTAGCTAGTTCCTGATAAACATTATTATTAGCAATATAATCAGAAGGAAACTGAAGTTGGATAGGATCGACGATGGTTGTTGTTTCCGCAGAATTAATTTCCTCCTTACTTATGGAATAGATTTTGTGAAACGTTCTATAGTCTCCACTACAAATCAAGTAGTCCCAATCGCGTTTCTTGTAAATCAAACTAGAGAAGGTTGATGCTGTGATATAAGAAAACCAATTAGCTAATGGATTACGTCCCTGTTTTACCTGAATACTTTCTTCTGAGAAATCAATATTCCATGTTTTAGCACCATCTGGAAAAATAATTTCTAATTGATAAATGATCTGCCATTGGCAATGTTCTGTAAATAGGGAATTTAGGTTATCGATAATGAATTGAGGTAAATCTAGACAAATTTTATCTTCGATCAGTTGTCTCATATCTTCTAGACTATAGTTTTCAGGATTGGAATCAATTAGTGTATTTCCAAGCATGACCGGAGTAAAATCTAGAGATTCACGATTATCTATTACCATTTGAGCATAGTCAGATTTACCCCTCATGTAATGATATTCACCGCGATTAAACGTTAATATATCGCCTGGGTCGATTTGAAATATATTTTCTGTAAGTTCGGGAAAAGCTGTTTTGAGATCATGACAAAATCGCTCGCGACTTACAGGAAAGACAACTTGATTTTGCCAAGCAGATTGACCAATATATTTGAATCCTTGAGCGCCGGGAGCAATAGCTTTCGGCTGAATTAAACTAATTAAATTAAACAGATAACCATATAATTCAAATGGAAAGGAAATACTCTGGTTATATTGAAATTTTCCTTCCATACTGATGTGCCAAGTTGTCAGCAGAAAATCAATTTCTGGAAAAGATGCCCGGACTGTTTGAATGGTTTCAGGAGCAAAATATGTATCGACCGTATTCCAGAAGACCCCAGAATCATCTGCAAAGACCATACCAAATTCAGGGACTCGCACCTCTGAACGAGTTGTCATCAGGGTAGTTGATCCCGATCGGACTTTTGTAAACTCAGCCAATGGATAAATATGAGAATATCCTAGCTGACGTAAACAATCTTCGATGAGTTTATCTCGTGGAATCAAAACATCAACTGTTTTGGGCAAATAAGCCAGAGAACGGATATCAAAATGATCGAGATGCTGGTGAGAAATCACCAAAAAGTCAAAGTTAGATAATTTTTCAGCCATGACCTCCCGCTTGGGACAGGATTCATTTAGCCCTTCACAAAACGGGTCCCACAGAATAGGGTCCATGAGAATTTTGCAATCTTGTGTTTCGATGAAAAGAGTGGCATGGCCAATCATGTCAATTTGCATTGCTCTTTCCCCAGTTTAGTTATAGCGATAAATAACTTTGCCAAATCTGTCTTTGGCGTTGTAAGTTCGGTCAAAAAAGTCTTTAATTTTATTACCTTTAAATACAGAATCAACTACTACAGAAAATTGACCACTGGCACAGTCTTTAATTGCTTGTTGCAAATCTTCCGTTGTTCCTACACAATTCCCGATGAGATGGATATTATTCACCATCATGGTTACTAATATCTGGTTGAATGGCAATCCATAATATTGAAAGTTTTTACCTGTAAAATTAGAGTATTGGTCATAGAATCCACAGGTAATATACTTACCTCCAGTACGTGGAACAAATAGGGATATAATCTTGCCAATGTGTAGATCGAAAAAAGGGTCAACAATATAGTTAAAGCCACCTATTTCGTGATAAACCTTTCGCATCTCTTTCGATGTAAGCCAATCATCATCCTCTTGATTTACCTGAATTAACTGTTTTACTCCCATCTCTTTCAGTTCTTGTTCAAAGCGCCCAGATGTGGATGTGGCATAAAGGTTAACATTATGCTGTTTCAGGGCATTGATCACAAATAAAGAGGTATTAGATTTAGCTGCTGTCACCAAGATATTTGCGCCTGGTTTAATCTCCAATTTCCGGATCATACTGTATGCAGTTTGTCCACCAATACCAAAAGCTGCTGCTGATTCGTCTGACATCTCAGGGGGAATTTTCAAGAGTTTAGCTTGATGAAAGCTTTGATACTCTTTTGAAGCATTATTAGTCGGAACGCCAGGTAACAAACCAGCTACACCTGAATCAGGATAACTATTATTTCCAATCACGCGATCGCCTACTTTAAATTCACTAACCTCTGCACCGATCGCCACGACTTCCCCAACAAAATCAGACCCTACTGTATAAAAGCGATCTTCTGGAGCATTAACGGCTGTTTTGAGAATCAGATTTTTGTCCCGATAGTTACAGGAAAAAGCCCGTTTTTTAACAAGAACTTTCCAAATATTTTCTGGTGCATTGCCATCAAATTCAGGATCTTCAGTATGAATTAGCCCACAAAATACATTAACTCCTTCAATTTCCATTGCCTGAACAATGTTAGGGAAAGGCATTGAGTATTGGAGTTTACTGCCACAAATAGATACATTTTTCATAAGTTGAGGTCGGAAAATTACAAACTATAGAGTATGGATGCGTTCACCGAAGGTGGGGCGTAGCCCATCGCCTACGATCTACAACCTACTATGCGATCGCCTGTGTATCTTAAACGCTTACCAACGCCTCCGTAGTTAAGTAAGGAGGAAGAGCAAACTTAGCGATGTATTCACAGTGGTTATCGCAACGATAACGAGGGTGAACATCTTGCTGTTTATTAGGTAAATCCTGTTGAGTAGGGGAACAGGGTTCTGATAAAGCTAGAAATGCCAGAGATGTGGAAATACAACGATGGACATCCCAATAAAGAGAAATACCGTGGTACTGATTTTGAATACTTCTAACCTGTCGCTGCTGCTGAATCAAGGTTTTTGGGGCAAAGGCATTAATCATCGATAACTCAAGCAAGTCTTTGGTAGAAATATCAGGATCTAGACGCAGGCTGGAATAGAAAGGAATGGTTACAGGCCAGCGCCCATCAGTATCTATAAACTCTAGTAAACGGATTTGTGCTGCCCGCATTGTTCGGCCTCTAAATCCTAAAGCTGCCATGATCAAAATCCCCAATGCTGTGGAGAGGGCAATGTCATACTTACCAAAGGAATAGTCTTCGTTTAAGCTAGCTAGAACCTCCGATAGAAGTTGTTGCTGCAAAAGTGTGGGTGATGGATCATGGCAAATAGCACGAGCTAGAACCCAATCTACCAAATAAGGATTAGCAAAATATAACCCACTGCGATTTGCCATACCAACAGCTAAATAATCTGTTGGAGTTTTAGCTTCTAATTTCGCCTCTTGCCTGAGTGCTTTAACCATGCAAGTTGTAGCATAGTCGCTTTGACACCAGTGACGACAGCTTTGGTCTAATAGCATCTTTCCGTGCTGCTCATCTGGAGACCACAATTGAGGATAGTACCCACCCTTGCCATCAGCAAAACGTTCTAAAGCCTCTACAGCATCTGGATCATTGAATCCTTGCAAGACTAAGGCAGAGTCAGTTGCTGTAACTAACCGATTGGAGTGAAAGGCCCAGAGATGATCTTGACGCTGATGTAGTAAGAACTGACTCAATGCCTGACGCGCATCTAAAGTTGATTGAGCAACTGAGGCATCAAGGGTTTCATTCAGATTGCTTGCTGTGTTTAAAGCATTCAACAAAAAGCCAAGGGGAACTAAATCACCATAGGGAAAACGTGGATTTGGGGGTGGTGATTGACAAACCATTGCTAGCGATCGCTGGCAAGCCTCTTGTGCTAGCTTGGTCAAAGCTTTGATACTAAGATTTCTTGCCCAAGTGATCCGACCTTCTGCTGCCTTGAGTAAACCATTTTCTAAGGGTGGATCGATAGTGCCGTGCTGGAGAAAAAAGAGGTTGCAGTGAGCAGTACGACTAAAGTGGGACAATATTCCAGCATGGATATGAACAGGCAGACGATTTTGGAATTTAGCTAAATAATAATCCTCTTTAAATTCGCCTCCCAAAAACTTGACCCCGACAGCCTGAAGCAATTCGTAATGTTCTCTAGATGGTTCTCGCTCAAAGATAGCTTGAGCTTGGCCAATTCCCTCTTGGATTTTAATATGCAGTAAAACTGGAGCGTAAGAATCTAATTCCCCTAATCCGATACAATCAGCTTCGTCAACAGGAAATAATGCTAATTGCTTGGCAAAGCGATCAAAAAGAGAATGGCGAATGCGATCGCGAGACCAACCTTTACCCGAAATAGCCTCCACCAGTTTAGATTGGTCAGCCGATGCTAAAAATCGCCCAGAATTGGCTAACACCACATGGCTGTAAGCAGTTAAATCGATCTCCATTGGCAAATGGTACATCGCCTTAATGGTGTCATCATTCACCAAATGACGAATGGGTGAAAGGTTAAACAAAACCATCCATTCTAACGGAGCAGGTAAGGTGTGAAGAATTTCTGAGACTAACATGTGATTTTAAATAAGTAGAACGAGTAAGAAAAACCAAATTATGTAAAGAAAAATGAAATAGGCTTAAACCCTCTTTCCTTCTGCCTTCTGCCTCCTGCCTCCTGCCTTATCCTGACGATAAATATTCACCACGACTTACTTAAAGTATGAATTTGCGTCTGGACGAATTATTAAGTACTTAATATCGCCATGAGATTTTTCACGAACCGTCTTTACTATTTGATTTAGCAAGAGAGGCAGGAGGAATACTGCTCTCTGCTTTCTTCACGCTACTTGCCGCGCCATAAGTTCAGCAAACATACCCTCTTGCGCCATCAATTGCTCATAATTGCCCTGTTGTAATACCTGTCCCGCAGCAATTACATAAATGCAGTCCGCCTTGCGAATGGTGCTGAGACGGTGAGCAATCACAATACGAGTCACCTTCAATTGTTCCAAACTTTCACTGACAATTGCTTGAGTGCGGTTATCTAAAGCACTTGTCGCCTCATCAAAAATCAAAATTTTCGGTTTTAATACCAAAGCACGAGCAATTAACAACCGTTGACGCTGACCACCAGAAATGTTTGTACCACCTTCTGAAATTACCGTGTGCATACCCATCGGCATCTGTTGCACATCTTCAGCAAAGCCGGCCATTCGCGCCGCTTCCCAAGCTTCATCTATTGTTACTAACGCCCCACTGGAAATATTTTCAAATATGGATGCACTGTTTATCCGACCATTTTGCAAAACCACACCCAACTGTCGGCGCACCGCAGAAATATCTAAACCTGAAACATCTTGACCATCGTAATAAATCGTGCCTTCTTCTGGTTGCTCGAAACCTAACAGCAACCGCACAGTAGTTGATTTGCCGCTACCAGAAGGGCCAACTAAAGCAATAAATGCTCCTGGTTCTGCTTCAATAGTCACTCTATCCAATGTCAGAGGAATATCTTGGCGGTAGCGAAAACTTACCCGATCTAACTTCACCCTTCCAGCTAGCCGACCTGGATCTGTTTTATCACCATCAACTTCAGGAGGTTCTTCTAAAATTGGTTTGGCGCGTTCCCATAATACTGAAACTTCCAAAACTTGAATAAGTGTATTACTCAAACTGGTTGCACCTGAAACAAATGTACCAAAAGCTGCATTAAAGGCGAGGAAAGTACCAGCAGAAAATCCTCTACCTCCTTCTGCTTCAGCTTTAGCAATTAAGGTGACAACCATAGCATAAATTACAATTGAACTAACAGTAGGTAAAAGTGTATTAAAGAAACTGACAGCATTTTCTATAGCTTCTTTACTGAGGATTAACTGTAGTTCTCGACTGAATCTTTTAGACCAGTAAGCAAATGCTCGTTGTTCAGCACCGGCAACGTATAACTTAGATACTCCGCCAATTAGCTCTACTGTTAGACCAAATACCTCACCTTGTATTTCTTCCAAAGGTTGCATTTTTTTCCGATTCAGGATACCTGCAACATTGGTGACAATAATGTTAACGATCGCAACTCCTACAGCTATTAATGCCAACTGAGCGTTATAGAAAAATAACAACCCCAAATTCAAGAGAGCGAAGAAAGCATTAAAAATTGTTCTGAGAACTGTACCGCTAAGTATGTGGTGAATTTGGCTGATTGCAGAAACGCGAGACTGAAGATCACCTGTTGAGTATTTGCGAAAGAAAGAAACTCGCAGTTTGAGTAAACGATCCCAAACTGCTGTTTGGGTTTGAATATTAGCAATAGTTTGTAGTCGTGAGGTGGCAATACTTTCAATTAATTCAAATGAAGTACTAGCAGCTGTCACAGTTAGCAAACCCAGACCAATTTGAAACATTAAGCCCCGATTAGCATCAGGAATAGCACTATCAATCAGGATACCTGTAGCTTGAGGAATGAGCATCCCCAGTAGTGAAGTTAAAATACCCATCAATAGAAGGGTAATGATGTCTTTTATTCTCCCCTTGACAGCAAACTTGAGGATATCTAATGTTTTGAGTGCCTGTTCCGGGAACGGGCAATAAAACATAAAGGCCACTGGGGAGATGAGCCTAGCTGTGTCTGCATTAAGAGGAATGCGGCGGCGCTGTTCAGGATCAAAGATTTCGTACCCATTAGTGATCAATGGCAACAAAGCTATAGGTCTTTCACCCTCGGCGGTATAAGCTAACAAAGGCCCATTGTCTGAGTGCCACCAATTATCACTTAAAATTACCCGTCGAGTCCGAATACGAGATGCTCGTGCTATGGCCGCTAAGGGGTCTTTGACACGCTTAGGATCTTCCGAACGCGCAGGAGGACGGATCTCAATTCCCATAACTCTACCTACTGCTCCAGCAGCCATTAATAGTGCTGTTCCTTCTTGCAGAGATCCTATTGCTTTGGGTCGAAAAATAGAGGTGAGATTACTAATTGAGCGTTCGCTAACTTGTTGGTTTAGTTGTAGGCGATCGCGAAACTGCGTTGCTCTTAATTCCTGTTCCTGTTGATTGAGTTCAGATAAACAATCTATAAAGTTAGCTTGCAATTGATACAGATGCTCAACTAACGATGGTGATGTATTGAGTTTGTGGCTATCAATGCCATCAATAACAATCTCAGTATCCTGAAAAACATCTACGAGGCGATCGCTCCACTGCTGCATCAAATCTGGAATCTGAGTCAAAGTATTAATATTGGTAGAATTTACCTGTTCTATCCAATCTTCAAGACTAGATGCTACTAGATGAGTTTCTTCATAAGCAACGGCAATCAGCTCGTAAGACTGTCCTTCTAGAGTTGGAAAAACACCGAATAAGGCTTCGCCAGCATTTACATCAAACAAATAACGACGTGATCCTTGAGTAATACCATCTATAGTAGTGACTGCAAACACCGCCATTGCTCCTGATGATACTAGCCAGACAGTACCAGCAATATTCAGAGCCAAGTAACTGTTGCCTTTCAAAATACGTTCAGAAGCGCCAGTTTGATTTAGCACATTGGTCATTATGTCTACTCTCACGTCTATGATTAAGTGGTATTAATAGTTTCAGTACTCAAATAAAAGTTATGGTGCTTGCTGGGTGTTGTTGCACACTTGCTGCATCGCTTTACTGTTCTCAGTGCCTTGTCTTAAAGTTCATTCAAGGTTACTCAGTACTTATTAAATAGCAACATAGTTTGTTACAAGTTGGTGTATCGTATTACCAGGAAAGTAACAGTCACTTATCCTGCTTGTCCACCGAAAATTTACGTAGAAACTTAGCTCTGCTTTACCCGGATTTCTCACAAAGACTGAGAGAATCGGATCAAAAACTGCCAGAATCTCTAACACATAAGTATTACAGCAGTTTAAGGCATGACCCAAAATCAACAAATGTTGAATATTAATAAAAGTCAAAAAATAGCCCAAAATATGCTGAATTCGAGCTATTAAACCAAAAAATATTTAACGTCTGCGATCGCAACAAGAGAATTTGCAGTCTAAGTTGAAGTCTTAAATCGTGCCATTGAAACAGCGATGCCTTCTCTACGAGACGCTACGCGAACGCTAACGCTAGTCTTAATGAATCACAGAGGCGCAGAGGACACAGAGAAAGGAGAGAACAGGCGATCGCTTTTTTAACGAACCACAGAGGCACAAAGTAAGAAGAAAAAGGGTGATCGGACGTTGGCGGGTGAGTGACGATTGCTTTTTTAACGAACCAGAGAGATGCAGATAAATGAGTGAGGTTAAGTAATTGTCGTCTTAGTTTACTACTCTTTACGTCCAACACGATACGCAACATCAGAACTTATTTTTGGCTTACCAATAGTTTGAAACTTTTCAAAATATATTTCTAAGTCATTTTTTTCTTCATGAGGAGGTAAAGATATTGTCCCAGTTTTCTTGCTGATAGTACTAATACTATTGTCTTTAGACAGTTTATCAAACCAATCGTAAAACTTGGGGTTATTATTATCAACAAATAAGAATAATGATCCAGGTTTAGCTTGACTAAATAAATTAGCAAAATATTCATTTGCTAGACTTTGCAATGTATATACTTCAGACATGAAATAAATCATTGTAAACAGGTCTGATTGAAAATACTTATTATGTGCCTGCCAATCATCTGGCTTAGTTATATCTAATGGTAAATAAGAAGTTGATATGCGAAAAATAGGATCTACTTTCTCATCTACATCATACCAAGAATCTGCCCATGTTTTCTCTTTATCACAAAGTTGGAATTTAACTGTAGGTGATTTTTGATTAGTCATCAGATACTTCAATATTCCTAAAAAGTCACTTCCTGGCCCTCCTCCGATACAAGCTACATTGACTTTTGAATTGTTAAATAATTTGCCTAAGTTATCATCTTTTTCGATAAGAGTACAGACTAAGTTAGCATGAGATGTTACATAAATATAAATATAGGCAAATCTAGTAATAGGGTCACTATAAGTAATATTGTTTCTAGTTAATAAATTTCTATATTCTTCCCGCAAATATTGTATTGCTTCTTTAATATCATTATCTTTGTTTACTTCATCTCCAGGTATTTGACTATACGCTTCATCTAGAACAGACTTAATAAGTTGAAAACAGTTCATAAGAATACTCAACATTATAAGTGATAACAACTACCATATAATATTTTTTGGAGTAATTCAATACTCAGTACTTATCTTAAGATTGTTTTAATTTTTATAGCAATCCTAGTTTATTTTCAGAATTTATAGTAATTTTGTACTATATTTGAATAGCAGGTTATATTGAAATTATTTCATGTTTAATCAATTATCGATCTGGGAAGAGGAAAATGATAAGAGTAACCATCAGAGTGAAAAGTTACCTATGCAAAATGCTGAAGTAATCTATTACCAAAATTTCTTTGATGGTAACGAAAGTAACCAATTATTTGTTGAATTATATGAAACTACTTCTTGGAATCAAGAATCTACAATAGTCTTTGGTAAACAAGTTAAGTTACCAAGGCTTACAGCTTGGTATGGAGATCCGGGTAAATCTTATTCTTACTCTAAAATCACAATGCAACCTTTTTTATGGACTCCTGTATTAATCAATATAAAATCCAAAATTGAATCTTTATCTAAAATTAAATTCAATAGTGTGTTACTCAATTTATATCGTGATGGTAAAGACAGCGTAGCTTGGCATAGTGATGATGAATTAGAACTTGGAGAAAACCCTGTAATTGCTTCTGTAAGTTTCGGATCTAATCGTCGTTTTATATTTAGACATAAAATACAAAAAGATTTAAAGTACGAAATTCAACTTACTCATGGAAGTTTACTAATGATGAAGGGAACTACACAGCACTTTTGGCAACATCAAATACCTAAAACAAACAAACTTACACAATCAAGAATAAATCTTACTTTTAGACAAATTAAATAACTGTTTTTTATATAAAAATAGGATAAATTAATCGTGATAAAATACACAAAAAAACTTGCCTCAGAAGCATCATACTCCCAAAGCAAGAAAACTCTCTATATTCTTTCTTTACTTCGCGCTCTTTGCGGTTCGTTAAAGTTGCTTCACCTCCGAAACCAACTTCGCCACCATATCCTTCGCACTACCAAAAAGCATCGTAGTTTTATCCTTGTAGAACAATTCATTATCTACACCGGCAAAACCCGTACTCATCCCGCGCTTAATTACAATCGTCTGCTTCGCCCGATCTACTTCTAAAATCGGCATACCATAAATCGGGCTATTTTTATCACTCCGCGCCGCCGGATTTACCACATCATTTGCCCCAATTATTAAAGCCACATCTGCTTGCTCAAACTGGGGATTAATATCATCCATGTCGTATAACTGGGTATAAGGCACATTTGCCTCCGCCAGCAACACATTCATGTGACCCGGCATTCTACCAGCAACGGGGTGAATGGCATACTTGACATCAACGCCCATCCGTTCTAACTGATCTGACAATTCCCGGACGCTATGTTGCGCTTGGGCAACTGCCATACCATAACCAGGCACAATTACCACAGAACGGGCATAACCCAACATCATCGCCCCTTCTTCAGGATCGATACTGCGGACAGTTTGATCGATCGCACCACCACTAGCAGCACCACCACCAGAACTAGAACCTGTACCAAAAGCGCTGAACAGCACACTAAATAAGGAGCGGTTCATCGCCTTACACATAATTTCGGTGAGGATTAAGCCAGATGCTCCTACCAAAGCACCAGCGATGATTAACATATTGTTCATCACCACGAACCCAGCAGCAGCAGCCGCCACACCTGACAACGAGTTCAACAGCGAAATTACCACCGGCATATCGCCGCCACCAATGGGGATGACGAACATCACACCCAGCACTAAGGAAACAGCTACCACTCCCAAAAATATGGGTAAGCTATCTGGTGTGATGATTAAATAGGCACTACCTACTAGATAAGCACCCAGAAGCAAGAGGTTAAATGGTTGCTGGAAGGGAAATGTAATCGGGGAACCGCTAATTAAACCTTGCAATTTGGCAAAGGCCAAAAAACTACCTGTGAAGGTAACACCACCGATTAACACGTCCAATAGCATGGAAATGTTCACATCTAGAGGTATCGGCTGAGAGCTATCTAATAATCGCCAAAATTCAGCAACGGCTACTAGTGCTGAAGCCGCACCGCCTAAACCGTTGAGTAAACCTACCATTTGGGGCATTTCGGTCATTTGGACTTTGTAGGCAACGATCGCACCAATTCCCGATCCAATCGCCAAGCCCAACAATATCATCTCGTAGTTCAATACATTTTGATCCAGCATTGTCGCCACGATCGCCAGTAGCATCCCTACAGCCGCCACAATATTACCGTTTCTCGCTGTAGCGGGCGATCCCAGCTTTTTCAAGCCCAGAATGAATAACGATGCAGCGACTAAGTACGTCAGCTGAATGCCAGTTGGTAAAAAGTCGCTCACGCTTTAATCTCCTTCTTCTTGAACATTTGCAACATTCTGTCTGTTACTAAAAAACCACCTACAACGTTGACTGTTGCCAATACCACAGCAATCAAACCAAGAATTACTGATATACTTGTGTCTCTCGCACCAGCAGCAACTATTGCTCCCAGTACCGCAATGCCCGAAATCGCGTTTGAGCCTGACATTAAGGGCGTGTGTAGAGTCGGTGGGATTTTGTTGATGACTTCAAAGCCGATAAAAGATGCCAACACAAATACAAACAAAGCAGCAAGTAATGCCTCTGTCATGCTTAAAAATCTCCTTATGTTAATTTGGGCTACTAACCTGCTCCAACGCCGCTCAAGGCTTGTAGCGCATCCCGCACCCGTTGATTGCGAATTTCACCAGCGTGGGTAACGCAAGCTGCATCAACGATGTCATCGCCAAAGTCAACCTGCAAAGCTTTGTCTTTAATTAGCAGTTGAATCAACGATGTTACGTTCTTGGCATACAATTGGCTGGCATGAATTGGCATCGATGATGGGAGATTGATGGGGCCGATAATTGTTACACCGTTCCAGACAATATCTTTACCTGGTTCGGTACAAGCGCAGTTACCACCCTGTTCAGCAGCCAAATCCACAATCACTGAACCTGGTTTCATTTGTGCCACCATTTCTTCTGTAACTAGCCGTGGTGCTTGTCTTCCAGGAACTTGGGCGGTGGTAATCACCACATCAGAATTTTTAACGTGTTCGGCGACAACTTCTTGAGTGCGTTGTTTGCTAGCCTCAGAAATTTCTTTGGCGTAACCACCGGCGGCGACGGTTTCTTCTTCTAATTTGACTTCAACGAATTTTGCGCCTAAGCTTTGCACTTCTTCTTTGACGGCGGGACGGATATCAAAGGCTTCTACCACTGCTCCCAAACGTCTAGCGGTGGCGATCGCTTGCAATCCGGCTACACCAGCGCCCATAATAAATACTTTCGCTGGAGCGATCGTCCCTGCGGCTGTGGTTAACATCGGGAAATATTTTGGTAATGCAGCTGCGGCAATTAATACAGCCTTGTAACCTGCTAATGAAGCTTGCGAGGACAAAGCATCCATACTTTGCGCCCTGGTAGTACGGGGAATCATTTCCATACTCAAGGCTGTGACTTTCCGATTTGCTAGTTGCTGTGCTACAACTGGATTTCCCAAAGGATTGAGGAAACTGACTAATACAGCCCCTTCCTTTAACAAATCAACTTCTGAGCGTCCATCTTCTCGTTCTTGTGGTGGACTAACTTTTAAAAGAATATCTGTTTCGCCCCATAATTTGGCAGTATCGCTGATTATTGTGGCTCCTGCGGCTTCATAGTCAGAATCGCCAAAAAATGATCGTTCTCCTGCACCTGTTTCTACCCAAACTTCCAAACCTTGTTTTACCAATCGAGCAACGGTGTCAGGAATTAATGCCACACGACGTTCACAAACTTCAATTTCTTTAGCAACTGCTATTCTCATGAAATCTCCTGAAGATAAATACCTAAATTTCTGCCAAGTAAGCGATGTCTAAATTAGGGATATCCCGTATTCATAGTACTTAGGCAGGAACATCAGCCATGACTTTTACTTGTAGATTGAACCTTGAAACTTTCCTCTCCCAATCTTAGCTGTCTTAGCAAAGCCTGACTTTGCCGTTCGCAGATGTCATATTCTCAGATAGTTGCAAACAGGGTTACGTATTGCACATCCTAAATTGATTCCCAAATTTTGCATCTTTATCTTCAGCTTATTTTCGGGATTGAGAAATTTTGGTATTCCTTTCTTATAGAGTAATATTGACCAAATTTTGAAAGCTTTATAATTTCCAAATCAAATTTTAATAATTACGACTCTGATTCCAACTTATTTTAATCAATTTAGCCCGACTTAACAGGCGATCGCTGATGGCACGCCTCAATTTTTATAACAATATTATCAAATTTAGATACACTTATACATATTTAGAAACACAATCCAATCCCGACTGTGTTTATATTTAGTTCAAAATTTGACCAACCTAGTCATCAAATCATCACTCTGTAAGGGTAATGAAGTCAAGTAAGTACATAGTAAAATTATCACTAAGTAATTTTTAGTCGCCCAAACCTCAGTGAGGATGACACTTTTTTTGTTATTGAACGTCAATTGTCAGGAAGTCAGTAGTAAAGTTTAGTAACGAATACTAACACACAGTTATTTTAGATAACAGATTTATATTTTGGTAGAGGAAGCCTGATTATGCGACGTTTACTTTCTGCTTTAGCCGTAACTAGCTTTCTGGTTGCTGGATTACCTGCCTTGACTTGGGCACAAAGCTTACCTGGATTTACCCTATTTAGCGGCGTCAAAGCCGAAAATCAGCTGCCCTTTAGGTTAGATTTTGGTGGACAAGCCAATGGTTGGGATCGATACATATTAAGGATTCCAGCCAAAAGGATGAAACTGGCAGTTGGTCAATTTGCCATTACCTACCCTGATTATTACAAAGGAACTTTTGACCAGAAAAAAATTGAAGTCCGAGTCAAAGGCAAAGCAGTTCCGCTTTCTGAGGTGAAGTGGGATAAAGAAGGTAAGCTGATTAATATTTTTCCACAAGATCCGGTGCCAGCAGGTAGCGCAGTTGAGGTAGTTTTATCTAACGTAAAAAATCCATCTTTCGGCGGAGTTTACTATTTTAACTGTCAAGTGCTTTCCCCTGGTGATGTGCCGCTACTGCGCTATATGGGAACATGGATTTTGAGCATTAATTAACAGTGGAGACTGGCAAAGAAAGAATAACTAATGCCCAATGCTCTATTCCCAATTCTCTAATAAAGTGATACGATTAGAGATTGTGAGTTTTTATAAAAATCACCTAAAAGGAGAAGAGTATGAAAAGAACACTGGGCGGTACTAGCCGTAAGAGAAAAAGAACCTCTGGTTTTCGCGCCAGGATGCGGACACCAGACGGCAGAAACGTGATTAGTGCTAGGAGAAAAAAGGGGCGTCACCGTCTGAGTGTTTAGGGCAGGCATATTAAGCTAAATAGAGTATCTGTGGCTTTGCCCAAAACAAATCGGCTAAAATCCCGCAAGGATTTCCAGGCAGTTTTCCGGGAAGGGATTCGGCGTCATGGCTCTTATTTAACATTAAGAGCCTTAAAGCCTTTATATTCAACGAAACCTTCTTTGGACACTGCGACCCAGACTACGCAGGCAGCTGACTTAAAGCTTCTAGCTAGCACACGGATTGGTATTTCCATAAGCACAAAAGTCAGCAAAAGGGCAGTGGTTCGCAACCGAATCAAACGGCAAATTACTGCTGCTTTACATGATTTGCTACCAAAATTATCACCAGGATGGCGGCTAGTATTTATTGTCAAACCTACAGCAGCAGAATCTAAGTGCGTAAGCCGACAATTTCTGCAAGAATTAGAGCAGTTGTTGGCACAAGCTGAGGTGTTCGATGGGAATTCGTGAAGATGTTTATTATGAAGGTGGCCCCCATGTTGGGGATTTAATTGTCAACCTGCTGATTGGGCTAACCATTGTCGGACTACCATTAGCAGTCGGGGCAATTGTCAGGGCATTGTGGCTGCGTTTCCGCATCACCGATCGCCGAATTACTGTGATCGGAGGTTGGCAGGGGCGCGATCGCACTGACGTAATTTACTCAGAAATTGTCAAAATCGTCAAAGTCCCTCGTGGCATTGGCTTTTGGGGAGATATGGCAATCACCCTAAAAAACGGTAGTCGTCTGGAATTGCGTGCAATTCCCAAGTTTCGGGAAGTTTATGACTACATCAATGAAAGAATTGCTGCAAAAAATCCCGAATTTAGTGCGACTGCCAACAAGTGATGAGCAGAGGGAGCAGGGGAAGCAGGGGAGGCAGGGGGAGCAGGGGAAAAGGTTATGGTTCGGCAAGCTCACCAACCAAGTTAAAGGGAAAAGGAATAAATTTAATCTTTCCCCTTTTCCCCTTACCCCTTTCCCTTTCCCCATGCCCAATGCCCAATGCCCAATCCCCAATGCCCCATTTATAATGTGCGGCTATCCGTAGCGAAAGATAGTCGCCGACAAATCATGATTTAGATAAATTAGATTCAGTTTACAGTACCTCAGGTTGAATTCAGAATAATGGATTTTGGTATCGGCTTTCTCTCGAACAACGTGATGCTGCCAATCATAGATTTTTTCTATGGTATAGTGCCTAGCTACGGATTAGCGATCGTTGCTTTGACCTTGATAGTCCGCTTCGCGCTCTATCCCCTGAGTGCTGGCTCAATTCGCAACATGCGGAAAATGCGAATTGTACAACCTCTGATGCAGAAGCGGATGGCAGAAATCAAAGAGCGCTATAAGGATGATCCGCAAAAGCAGCAGGAGGAAATGGTCAATGTCCAAAAAGAATTTGGCAACCCTTTGGCAGGCTGTTTTCCATTACTAGTGCAAATGCCAGTTTTATTAGCGCTGTTTGCCACCTTGCGGGGTTCGCCTTTTGCAAGTGCAAACTACAGCGTTAACCTGCAAATTCTTCCCGCAGAACAAATCGAGCAAATTCAACCGCAAGCCTTTGCTACTGCCCCTCAAAATATTTACGTTGCAGATGGGGAACACGTTAAAGTAGCTGCTATCCTTCCCAGTGGTAACAAACTAGCGGTGGGAGAACAAACCAAAATACAGTATCAGACTGTTGATGGTAAACCATTTCAGGTGCTTTTAACAGAACACCCAGAAAATAAGCTGATTCCTGATTGGAAAGTTACCAAAGGTGAAGATCGGATAAAAATTGATGCCCAAGGCAATGTAGAAGCCTTGCAACCAGGAGAAGTTACCATTCAAGGAACAATTCCGGGACTAGCAGCAGAAAAAGGCTTTCTATTTATTGATGCCTTAGGCAGAGTTGGCGCACAAGATCCAGATGGCACAATCCACTGGGATATCGTCGCCATGATCGTCTTCTTTGGGATCAGCCTGTATGTTAGCCAAATGCTTTCTGGGCAAAATTCTAGTGGTGGCAATCCACAGCAAGATACAGTTAACAAAATCACCCCCGTCATCTTTTCTGGGATGTTTTTGTTCTTCCCCCTACCAGCTGGGGTGCTGATGTATATGGTGATTGGTAATATTTTCCAAACCGCACAAACTTATCTTCTCTCGCGCGAACCTCTACCAGAAGAACTGCAAAAAATTGTAGAAACTCAGGAGAAAGAAGCAGCAGTCACAGAACAAAAGGCATTGCCCTTTGAACCAAAGAGCGCTAAGAAAAAGGCGACAGGGGGATCATGAGCAACATTCCGATGCAGCGAGGTCAGCAGTGGTTAAAAACACTGCTGGAACTCACTGGAATACCTGCTGAGATTCAGGGTCATTTAGAAACTGCCCAATCTCAAGAGGGCGATTCCCCAGAACCGGATAACTACTGGTTGACAATTGACCAAACCAATTTGACATCAGAACAAATCCAGGTACTAATTGGTGCTGATGGTTCTGTGTTAGATGCGATTCAATATCTAGCAAATTCGGTTCTAAATCTCAGCCAACCCCCTGAAGAACAAGCTTCTTACACTATTGAGTTGAATGGCTACCGCGTCAAAAGAGAAGCCGAAATTCGCGCATTAGCAGAAGCAGCAGCCGATGAAGTGCGCTTTTCTGGTAGAGAGGTGGAAATTAAATCTCTTAGTTCTGCTGAAAGGCGTCAAGTCCATACCTTCTTGAAAGAATTTGGAGATTTGGAAACCTTCAGTCGCGGTAAAGAGCCGCATCGTCATCTGGTTGTCCGTCCAGCTTCGTTGGAAGGAGTTGGGAGTTAGGAGTCATTCAATTTTAGATTTTGAATTTTGGATTATAAGGAAAATCTAAAATCTAAAATCTGAAATTGACAAAGTTAGGAGTTAATTGAAAACTCATAACTATGATAATTTCAAAATTCTTCTTGTTTCCTAAAATAAAGATGTAGTATCAGTATTATTGCTGGTCATGAAGATAAATTCTTAGTGAGGATGTCTCACAAATCCTATGGACGCAATTTTTATTCCGCAGCTAACTAAAGCCCCGGAGCGGACAGAGGAAGTTCAGGTTCAGGAATTTCTGCCTGGTCTGGAAACGCTGACGCCAGTTCGCGGTCATGTGCGCGTGGAGCATCATGGCAATTACCTGGAAGTGTCCGGTAAGGCAGAAACAATTATAACTTGTACCTGCAATCGCTGTTTGCAGCAATATAATCGGCGTTTAGGGCTTGATACGAAGGAAATCATCTGGTTAGACGAAACTGCAAATCAGCCAAATGATTTGCCCTTAGAAAGGGAAGTAGTTATGGAGGATTTACTGGAAACCCTACCGCCCGATGGTTATTTTTATCCGAACGAGTGGCTGTATGAGCAGATGTGTTTGGCAATACCCCAGCGCCAATTATGCGATCGCAATTGTCCAGGTATTCCTGTAAGTACTACTGTTGATAGTTCTGATAGTTCTGATAGTCCTGAAACTCCAGTTGATAACCGTTGGGCTTCTTTGGAAGCACTGAAAAAGCAACTTCCGGGGTAATAATTTAGTAATTTCGTCAGACTTAAGTCTGCACCTAGACGAACTAAGCCTGTCTACACAGGCTTATTGTTTTATATTAGACATCTCCGAACAAGAACAGGACTTACGCAACTGTCACAAGCAATGGCGCGGTGTAGCCGCGCCGCGCGCCAAGCAACTACACGATAAAC
>NZ_JAVRBY020000052.1:0-52577 GCF_034531035.1 Nostoc sp. DedQUE02
TGAAGATAAAAGCCTCATTAATGAGTATCAAAGGTGGATGAATGAAGATAAAAGCCTCATTAATGAGTATCAAAGGTGGATGAATGAAGCAAAAAGCCTCATTAATGAGTATCAAAGATGGATGAATGGAGCAAAAAGACTCATTAATGAGTATAAAAGATGGATGAATGAAGCAAAAAGCCTCATTCACGAGTATTAATTTTTCAAGAGCCGGAAGTTTTTGCTGCTCTACCTTTACTAATAGCTTTAAAGCGATCGCTCAACAATTCTGCTACAGTCTTTAAGCCTGGAGTCTTTTTCGCTGCTGTCTTGACGTAATCATAAACTGTCAAACTGCCGAGCATCGCTTGGCTACCGACAGCTAACATGGTATCATCTACTTGTTCATTGAGCTGCTGAATTAAGATTAAAAGTTCGCTGAGTGCGGTGACTAGTTGATAATTCTCGATAAATTGCTCAATATCAAAACTGGGTGGGAGAATTTCACGGTTAGACTGAGCAGCGTTAACGCTATTGGTAACAAAAGCTAGACTTTTATCGCCCATTTTGAATAACTTGCGGCGTTCTTGTGCAGTTAAAGCAATGAGAAACGGCATCTTTTGTTCAATTATTTGTAGTGCTGCTTTAATTTCTTGGATATCTTCTGGGGAAAGAGTGCCTATAATATTGCGATCGTCCATCGTATAATTACCTGGGGATAGTAGAGAGTCAGTAGCAAGAGTTGCTAAGTATATGATTCCCAGAGTAAATGCGATGGTACATCTTTTGATTAGAATTTTTAGTATATTTATTATGATGTTGCATCATGCCAGCTAGAGATATCTTTCATAATGCAGTTAAGCGCTCGCTAGAAAAAGAAGGGTGGAAAATTACTCATGATCCCTTACCTGTTAGTTTTGAGTTAGGGGATATGTACATAGACTTAGGAGCAGAAAAAATTCTTGCAGCAGAAAGAGAGGGAGAAAAAATTGCTGTTGAAGTTAAAAGCTTTTTTAAAACGTCTGTTATTTCAGAATTTCACACCGCTTTAGGACAGTTTATTAATTATCGGCTAGCATTATCTGAACAAGAACCAGACCGTATTCTTTATTTAGCAGTTCCCATCGATACATACACGTCTTTTTTCACCATCAGACTTGTACAAAGTATTATCAAAACATATCAACTTAAATTGATTACTTATCAGCCAGTGACGGAGGATATTGTCGAATGGATAAACTAACACAATATGAAAAAATAATTCAGCAACTTATCGAAGAATATGCTGCAAATGCTAATCAAGACCCCGAAATTGAAACTCAATTAATTTTTGACAAAGAACATCACCACTACCAACTTGTGAATGTCGGTTGGAAAAATCAGCGCCGTGTTTATGGTTGTTTTTTACATATAGATATCAAAGATGGTAAAGTTTGGCTGCAACATAACGGTACAGAAAATGAAGTAGGAGAAGACTTAGCGAATTTAGGTATCCCCAAGCAGGATATAGTCGTCGGCTTTCATTCACCGTTCAAACGACAATTTACAGATTATGCCGTTGGTTAAACCAACAAACTATAACTTAGGATTATTTGGGTAGATGTTGAGCGATGCCTACGGCGGTAAACTACGCTCTTTAGAGTTATGCTACTTTTAAGGACTTTTCTAGTGTTTTTGGCTCTGGTAGAGGTTGACCGTCAGCCAAAGATGATTCAATCAGCATTTCTAAAACTTCTTGAGCATTTTTGAAAGCTTCTTCGTAAGTATCTCCGTGAGTATGACAAAATCCCCATTCAGGAAGACTGACAACAAAACACTCATCTTCATCAGACCACTGAATAATTATTGTGTAGTGAGAATTCATTCTTGTTCTTCCTCTTGAGCCTTTTTAATTTCTTTTAACCTTTGGAGTGCATTATTAACATCTTTCTCTTGGTAAGCTTTAGCATCATTCCCGTCTTTACCTGATATAGTAACTCTCCCAGATAGCAGGGGATGATACCAATTTGTATGGCTACCTTTTCCAGAACGGTATGTAAACCCTGCTTCTAGCAACAAGCTTTTCTATTCTCTGATTTTCTTGGGCATATACTCAGCTTACATTTACTCTCCCCACTCCTTTAACTTCTGTTGAACAAACTTTCGCACTAGCTCATCTGGGTCATTCTCTGCTCTGTCGCGCAACAGTGGTAAAGTCTGGGGATGCTGAGGAAATTGCTTGATAATTATCTCAAGTGCAATGCTCCGAGGGTTAGTTTCATAGTCGTCCTTACGCTCAAAGGGGTCATTGACAGCGCAGTTGTAGTAAATTTCAAACAATTCAGGCTGATATCTGAAGTGTCTAGCTAATGCTTGGATGGCTATACGTCGCACATATTCTTCATTATCAGCAGTGGCGAGGTCTTTGAGAAACGAGCGGGTGTCTGGGTCATTTGGGAAATTGCTGGCTAATACTTGGAGAACTGTATATCGCACATACTCATTATCATCAGCAGTGGCGCGGTCTTTAAAAAACGAGCAGGTGTCCGGGTCATCTTTGAAATTGCTGGCTAATGCTTCGATGCCTGCATCTCGCACATCCCATTCATCCTCAGTAGTGGCGCGGTCTTTGAGAATCGAGCGGGTGTCCGGGTCATCTTTGAAATTGCTGGCTAATGCTTCGATTGCTGCACATCGCACATCTCCTTCATTATCAGTAGTGGCGCAGTCTTTGAGCCAGTGTAAGGTATCGCTGTTATCTTTCCAAATTGTGGCGACTGTTGCAACTGCTTGAGTGCGAATTTCCTGAACTAGCTCAGTTTCTTCTTCATCATCATAGGGTTCGTAATAGTACCAGAGGTCATATTTAGTTAAGTCTTTAAGTTTGTCAAGTAATTTATTAGCCACTAATGTAATCACCGAGCGATTTCTCACTTCTGCAAGGCACTTAGCCGCTAAAAACAGGTTGATAAACTTTTCCTCTTCCCCATCTTGCGCCATTAAGTAATCAAGAATTTCACCAACAAATTTTGGCTCAATCATTCCCGCAATTAACAGCAATACCTCATGCCAAGTTTCATCTTGCCAGTGTTTGCCAAATACTTCAGTTTTGAGATACTCAATTGTAATGCTGCGTTCTTTCTCAAACTGCCAGACAAACTCCCAAGCACAGAAATATTCTAAAAAAGTCCGATGCACAAAGGCATAGAAATCTGCACCCAAGAAACATAAAATAAAGTTGCGATCGCGCAGTTGTTTCATCAACCGTCTGGCTTTATCTCTGGCATCACTCACTGGTATGCTTTGCAGATATTTAGTGAAGATTGCTTCTAAATCATCCGCATAGATAATGTTGCCAGCTAAACCTTTTTCACTGGTTTGCATTTGATAAGCAACTTGACGCAACATTGCCTGTTTATCTTTATAATCAATAATATCCAGACGTTCATCTGGCTTTAAATTGCGTCCCTCGTCCCAATTATGCAGCAGAACCTCTGAAGCATCTTTATACAGTTCACTTCTATCTCTAGGTAATTCTCGCTTGAGATTAAGAATTGCCATCATGGTTAACAGCAGAGGATTTTGTGCTAGTTCGGCAATTGCTTTCGATTCTTTAATTACTCTTTGTAGCCGCTCACGTTTGATATTCTTATCTCTTTCTTCGGCTTGACTGAAAGTTTTATCATGCCAACGTTGAATAAAATCTTGAATCTGTGCTGGTTCTAAATCTTGCAACATGAAGTGGCGAAACTCTGCATCTCGCAATTGTTGCTGCTTATAGCCGATGATCCGAGAAGTGACAATTACCTGCACATCGGGATATTCATTAGTAAAGCGATGAATAGAGGTAATTACTTCCTCCCGCTTCGTCGGTTCAAAGATTTCATCCAAACCATCAAACATGACCAAAGCGTTACCAGCCTTTAGCTGCTCATGCAATTTATGCTGATTGAGGTGATAGAAACAATTGGGACTATTATGGTAAAATTGGAGAAAATTATTACAACTACCTGCATCGCGATCGCGCATATAATGGCGTAGTTCAATCAGCAAAGGAATTGGCAGATTAAAATCATTCTGTTCGAGAGTGTTTTCTACCCAATCCAACGCTAAGTATTGCAACAATGTAGACTTGCCAGAACCAGGATCGCCTAAAATAACTAGATAATTCTTGCGTTGCTTCTCGCGGATAACATCTAATACTGAGCGTATTGGCTGTTCTGAATAATTGCGTCTATAGCCTTCTAATTCTTCTTTAATTTTATCTATTTCAAATTCTGCATCTAATTGGTTACTTTCTTGTAGCCGGCGGAGATGCTCTTTAGGAAGTTCGGGTAAAACCTGATAAACTTGGCGCACATTTTGCGGGATAAACATTTGCCATAAATTTACCGGATGTTCGCGGGCTGTAGTTTCTAAACTATCTAACTTGAGATTGCCGTAGCGTTCACGAATAGTTTCTAAATATTGTGGTAAATTAAAATCCTTGGGAATATCAGCGTTTTCTTTTAAAGTCTTGTCAATACTAGATAATTTTTGAAGTTCTAAGATATAGCGTAACTCTTCTGAATCGGAAAGAATATCTTGAACTTGGATGAGATACTGTTCTGTAATTGTTTGCCAGTTAAATTTAGGTGGGAGAGGTTTGATTTGAAGTCTTTTCCAACTATCTGCTAGTATTTTAAAATCTAAAAAATCACATTTAATATCAAAAGCCTGACCAAGAATTTCCTTAACCGATTTATCACGAATAAATTTCTTGATATCTTCAGCATAATTTTGAATTTCACCTTCAGAAAGTTTGCAACGAACCTTTAACTGTTGCTGCATTGCTTGCAAAAATTCTGTCAGCGCCATAACTACAGCTTTCTGAAGCGGTTCTTGCTTAAAGGGCACAGTTACAGCATTATTAAAGATATTTTTGAAAAAATCTTTAGCGTAGTCCTTGACTAAATCTTTGAAAAATTCTTCGCTGATAATAGTTTTGACAAGAAATCCAACCGCTTTTTGACCTATCCAGAGAGTAAACCACTCAACTATCATACTCACGCCTGCTAAGTGCTTGACTACGAGTATATACATCTGTCAGAGAATCTTTCCAGATTTCTAGTAGGGATGCACAGTTATGCGCCCTGAAGATTTGTTAAAAGTAATTAATAACTGTGCATTAATATTAGGAGTAATTTTATGGTTTTACAAATTAACCCCATCCAAAAAGAACCTACTGTTACTTGGGAAGCACTTCCTGCCGACTTCATTTTACCCGACGATCCAGTGGAAAATATTCAACAACCTGCGATCGCTGCTGCGCTTACCGATGCTTTGGGAACCGCAGGCGCATCCAACCCCAGATGCTAATTGGCTCTAATTTTGGACTTGTAGCCACAGTCAACAAAAAAATCGTTGTCAAAGCCCCAGACTGGTTTTATGTCCCTCAAGTGCAGTCTGTGGGAACAAATGTAGTTCGTCACAGCTACACCCCGAATTTAGAAGGCGCTGCTGTGGCTGTAGTGACGGAATTTCTCTCAGACACAGAAGGCGGAGAACTATCAGTCCGCTCAACTCCACCCTACGGTAAACTCTATTATTACGAAAAGATACTCCAAGTTCCAACCTACGTAACCTACGACCCTTACGAACCCAGCATAGAACTACGCTGCTTACAAAATGGACAATCGTAGACATCGCATAACTTCAAGGGATGCTGGGAATAATAATTTTGGTACATCAGCACCAAAATTCTATGAAACAGCAAAAAAATCAGTTCAGTCATCTTACTGCGATCGAAAGAAGTTACTTATCATTTCCGGCACAGTTTTTATTAAATCAAAACCTTCTCCAGGGCAAAATACTGGACTTTGGTTGTGGCTTTGGTAATGATGTTAAAATATTGCGCCAAAAGGGTTGTGATATTACAGGCTACGACCCTTATTATTTTCCAGAATATCCTAATACTAAATTTGATACAATAATTTGCTTTTATGTTTTAAATGTTTTATTTCCTGAAGAACAAACTAATGTTATTATGGAAGTATCACATTTATTAAAACCAGGAGGCAAAGCTTATTACGCTGTAAGAAGGGATCTTAAAAAAGAAGGGTTTCGAGAGCATTATGTTCATAAAAAACCTACTTATCAATGTATGGTAAAACTTCCTTTTACTTCAGTTTGCTTAGACGAATATCGGGAGTTATATGAATATATTCACTATAATCATCAGCGAAATTCGTCTAATTATTGTATATTCTGTAATCCTCATAAAAATCTTAAACTATTAACTGAATCAGCGACAGCTTATGCTATTTTTGATGGCTATCCTATAAGCAAAGGACACGTTCTAATTATTCCTAAACGTCATGTTAGCAGCTATTTTGAACTACCATTTAAAGAGCAATCTGCTTGCTGGTTTATGGTAAACAAAGTACAAGAAATTCTCAAAAATGAATTTGAGCCTGATGGCTTTAATGTAGGAATGAACATCAATAGAGCCGCAGGTCAAAATATTATGCACGCCAGTATTCATATTATCCCTCGCTACAAAGGTGATACTGTCTCTGCTAAAAGTGGAATCAGGAAAGTTATTCCTAAAAAACAATAGTTTTTCTGTAATAATTCAGAATTCTGCTGTAAATTGACTGCTTTCAAGTAATTATAAAAATTACTAGAAGAGCATGACTTACTCAAACTTATCTCATCAGGTTGAGTAAGTCTCTTAAGTGCATCGTCACCATGCTTTTTCAGTGCAATCTCTACTTTGTTATTTTGAGCCTGACTGTAATCATCTCAGCTACTGTTGCTTTTGCAGCTTGGCAGCGTCGCTCAATTTGTTTGGCTAGCAAGCCTTTCATTTCGATGATGCTAGCGATCGCAGGATACGCTACAGTTGCAGCAATGGAAGCAGCAATTCTGCTTCGAGAAAAAATATTTTGGTCAAAGCTGGAGTACGTTAGTTCAGGCAGTATAATTTACCTCATTACACAATCAGCGCAAACAGTTAACAGGGCCTTTGCTTGTTTTGCGTGACATTACCCAACGTTATCAGGCTGAATTTGAACTCCGACAGGCAAATGAATATTTGCAAAAACAGGTACTCGAAATTAAAACATTATAGGTTCAGTTACAAGAACAGGCTTGCGCGACGGACTGACAGGCTTGTTTAATCGGCGTTATTTTGACGAGATATTCCCACAATAACTAATGCGAGCAATGCGAGATTATGATCGAGTTGCCTTAATAATTATGGATATTGATTATTTTAAAAATATTAATGATACATTTGGTCATCAGGCTGGCGATCGCGTAATTCAGACTTTTGCAGACCTTCTTCGCAACTATAGTAATTCTCAAAACATTGTGTGTAGATATGGTGGTGAGGAGTTTGTATTGGCTTTACCAGGACTGACACAAGAGAAAGCATTTCAGCACGCCGAACAGATCCGGTTATCCTTTCAAGCTGCACAGTTGGAATCTGGAGGTAAACAAATACATACAACAGTTTCGGGTGGAGTAGCCATGTTTCCAGATCATGGAAAAACCACTGATGAGTTATTACAAGTAGTAGAGCGCTATATGCTGCTAAGTTACATGGACGCAATTACATCAAGCGTGTGCAATCTAATTGATGAGATGTAGAAATTTCAATAATCATTTATGAAAAAATACACAAATTTAACAAAACTTAAAAATTAAGTTTTGTTGAAAATATTGCCAAATATATTCAGTTAAGCCTGATTATCTGGATCTATTCCGAGCGCTCTTAATTGTTCTGTCAATTGTTGCACTCTTTGTTCTGCAACTTCAGCGCGTTGTGCTTCTTGTTGAGCGCGTTGTGCTTCTTGTTGAGCGCGTTGTGCTTCTTGTTGAGCGCGTTGTGCTTCTTGTTGAGCGCGTTGTGTCTCTTGTTTTACTTGTTCTGCGGGCGTGAGATATCGTTTTCCTTGCTCATCATACCAATACATCCATTCTCGCGTTACACCGCAATAATTTCCCCTTTCGCAACCAATTCCTAAGCCAATTTCTGGCAGCCAAACAGGGTTTCCCTCTTGCAATTCATATTTACCATTAACTAACTTATGTACTTCCAAATGGGGTTTGCGGCGGCGACGAGAGGAATAAATCACGTAGTAAAGTACACCCAAAGCCTCATATTCAGCCAATTTAGTAGTATATTCCTTGCGATAATTTTGGGAAACTACTTCTAGGACGAAAATCGGTACAACATTTTCATCCCACAGCACATAACTGGGACGCAGTTCCTCATCATAAAACCGCTCTACCCCTATGCTCAAAAACCCATCTGGCACAATGGCCGGTTTATCGGGGTCATAATAAATACCCATATCTATGCCAAAGAGCCAATCCATGCGTTCTGACCAAAGTATCAGCAGGATCGCCTTCAGCAAGCCTGGTATTAATTCTTGTAGTTCATTATCCACAGGCGTTTCATCAGAGTCTGGTAGTTCCTCGGCTGAGGGCAAGTACCTTGGCAAGTTGTACTCTAACATGGCTGGTTTCCCCAAAACTCAAAGGATATTTGGCTCTATTTGGCTCACCAGAATTATAGCGATTTCTCAACTTGCGATGTCAATAGTAATCTGTCTCATTAGTTTAAGAGGCGTGAACAAGTTCGTAATCAGGACTAAAACCCTGGTTTTTTAAGCACTGAAGTGTTTACTACAAACTCTCAAAATTAGCTTGACAAATTACTAGTTTACTATTTTATATTAATCACTCTAGTGATACTTATTGACAGTTTTTAACTACTAGACAATCTTAAATCTGTCACAATCATGAGCAATAAAATTTATTTGATGCTTAAATTCTAACTGTCACAATCCGATTATCTTAATGATGCAATGTTTTGCTTTGACTAAGTGATACCACTTGTGGTATTGAGAAACAGACAAGATTAGACAGATATAATAGTTACCTAGCTCCTTTCCTGGTGTGCATAGCATTGCTAATCTAAAGTTACAGCTCAATCAAGAATACAAGCGTTTCTACCCCGCCAAGGAAGTTTATCGAGCCGATAAAATTTTGGTAACTCTTAACTATTAATAAATATATAGGTGCTTAGTGCTATTAATGCTTTATATTTAGCAACAGGGTGGTGCAAACAGCCACTCATCTTAAAATATTTAGGAGGCAGTACCCACCGGGAGAACTTACGCTTCGATACCATCAGCACGTAGTGTAAGTAAAGGTTAAGTTGATATTCAAACAAATAATTTTTGCTGAATTGCGACAGATAAAGACTAAACTAAAAAGTCTTGTGCAGCAAAACCTGTAGCTTTAAATGAAATAATCATGTCTAAGGTTCTTGTCTCAGATTCGATTGACCAAGCTGGAATTGACATTCTTTCGCAAGTTGCGACCGTTGATGTCAAACTAGGTCTAAAACCAGCAGAACTGATCGAAATTATTGGTGAATATGACGCGCTGATGATTCGCTCTAGTACACGCGTCACCCAAGAAATCATTGAAGCTGGCACCCAGCTAAAAATCATCGGTCGTGCTGGTGTGGGTGTGGATAATGTGGATGTTCCTGCTGCCACACGTCGGGGAATTGTGGTAGTCAATTCTCCAGAGGGAAACACGATTGCCGCCGCCGAACACGCACTAGCGATGATTTTGGCTTTGTCTCGTCACATCCCCGATGCTAACGCTTCGGTGAAACGCGGTGCGTGGGATCGCAATAGCTTTGTTGGTGCGGAAGTCTACAAAAAAACTCTCGGCGTTGTCGGTTTGGGTAAAATTGGCTCCCATGTTGCTGCGGTAGCTAAGACAATGGGGATGAAACTCCTAGCTTATGACCCATTTATTTCTACAGAACGAGCCGAACAACTTGGCTGTCAGTTAGTTGAGCTAGATTTACTCTTCCAGCAAGCAGACTATATCACCCTACACATCCCGAAAACCCCAGAAACCACCCACTTAATTAATGCCACAACCTTGGCAAAGATGAAACCTACAGCCCGGATTATCAACTGCGCTCGTGGTGGGATCATTGATGAGGTAGCTTTAGCAGCAGCTCTGAAAGCAGGTAAAATCGGCGGTGCAGCCTTGGATGTGTTCGAGTCAGAACCACTGGGTGAATCGGAATTGCGATCGCTAGGCAAAGAAATCATCCTCACCCCCCACTTGGGAGCCTCTACAGCAGAAGCTCAAGTGAATGTGGCCATTGATGTTGCCGAACAAATTCGCGATGTCCTTTTAGGACTACCGGCGCGTTCAGCCGTCAACATTCCCGGACTCGGCCCCGATGTGTTGGAAGAACTCAAACCCTATATGCAACTGGCAGAAACTCTCGGTAATCTGGTAGGACAACTAGCTGGCGGACGGGTAGAAGTACTCAATATTCGACTGCAAGGGGAACTCGCGACCAACAAAAGTCAGCCTTTGATCGTTGCTGCCCTCAAAGGACTACTTTACCAAGCTCTGCGGGAACGAGTAAATTACGTAAATGCCAGCATAGAAGCCAAAGAACGTGGAATTCGGGTAATTGAAACCCGCGATGCTTCCATTCGAGACTATGCCGGCACACTGCATTTAGAAGCCACCGGTACTTTAGGTACTCATTCTGTCACAGGCGCTTTGTTGGGTGAGCGGGAAATCCACCTCACTGACGTTGATGGTTTCCCGATTAACGTCCCACCCAGCAAATATATGTTATTTACTCTGCACCGCGATATGCCTGGGATTATCGGCAAACTTGGTTCCCTACTCGGCAGTTTTAATGTAAATATTGCCAGTATGCAAGTAGGTCGTAAAATCGTCCGTGGTGATGCCGTAATGGCTCTGAGTATAGATGACCCTTTACCAGAGGGCATTTTGAATGAGATTATAAAAGTCCCTGGTATCCGGGACGCGTATACAGTAACACTATGAGTGCTGAGTGCTGAGTAACGTTAGCGGTAGCGGGGCGTTAAGCCCGTGCTGAGTGAAAAAGTTAGGAGTCAATAGTGAGGAGTGAGCAGTTAAACAGGAGAACTCCTAACTCCTAACTCCTAACTCTCAAACTCATAACTCAGCACTCAGCACTCAGCACTCAGCACTAAAAAATGGCAAACACCTGGTGGGAACTACAGATTTTATGTGAACCAGACCTAGAAGATTCAATCTTTTGGCGACTGGAAGATTTTGGCTGTCGTGGTACAGCTAGTGAAAACAAAGGAAATTCATCTTTAGTCAGGGCTTACTTATCGACAATTCAAACGCAACTGCTAGATTTAGCAGCACTGTCGCTATGGCTGCGTCAAGATGCCCTCTGTGTAGGACTTTCATCTCCCTCACTGCAATGGCAGTTAATTGATGAGGAAGATTGGGCGACTAGCTGGAAACAATATTGGCATCCCCAAGAAATAGGCGATCGCTTCTTAATTAACCCTGCTTGGCTACCATTACCAGAAACAACCGAACGGTTAGTAATTCGCCTCGATCCTGGTGTAGCATTTGGAACAGGCAATCATGCCACCACTCAGCTATGTTTGGAATCTCTGGAAATGCGGCTGAGTGGAGTTCCGCAGTCCTTTGTGGGTAATAGTGGCAAACACGAACATCTGGTAATTGCGGATATTGGCTGTGGTTCCGGTATCCTTTCGATTGGGGCGCTGCTACTGGGTGCAGAGAAAGTCTATGCGGTAGATAATGACCCTTTGGCGGTGCAATCAACTATCAGTAATGGTGCGCTGAATGATATTAGCCCAGAACGTTTACTACCTGCACTGGGAAGTGTAGACGTTTTGAAAAAATTAATTGAAAGCCCAGTGGATGGTATTGTCTGCAATATTTTGGCTCATGTGATTATTGAATTGATTCCAGAAATGAGTGCGATCGCTAAACCTGAAACTTGGGCGATCTTCAGTGGAATTTTACTGGAACAATCTAAAGCTGTTGCTGATGCTCTAGAAGAAAATGGCTGGGTTGTCGCTACCCTATGGAAACGCAAAGAATGGTGTTGCTTAAATGTACGGCGTTCTTAATTCGGTAGAAATTATCGCAATCCGCAGATCCCCACTTTTTTAAGAAGCCGGGGATCTTTAAGCAAGTGACATAATATATAGATTACCCACTATTGACTTTTGAAACTAGCGATGAAAGAACGGCTACAAATCCACAAAAAAGCTGACTCATCCGCTTATTCGTTAGAGCATAGTCAGTTGCAATCGCATTTATTAACTACTCACTCTCAACTTGGCTCCAACAAGGCTATAGTACAGGCAAAGGTAGAAAATAAGAAATTTCAACAATATCAGTTTGAGGCAACGAAACTCCAAATACAAGCCAAGCATGGCACAATCACGCCAGAGGGACAAGAGCGACTCACTGTATTGCAAACAAAGATGAGTGAGTCGTTGCAGCAAGGTAAGGAACACTCTTCCCAGTTTGGTCATAACCTGAGCAAAATGGCGATAAAACGTGCTGATAGCGTGTCAATAGGAGAAATACAGCCAAAACTGACTATTGGTCAATCAGAAGATCGATATGAGCAAGAGGCGGATAGTGTTGCTACTTCTGTAGTCAACCAAATTAATAGAGCTGCTTTGGAAAACCAAGATGCAGGCGTTAAAAACGAACAAGCAAAGTCTGAAGAAATATTAGCAGCAAATAACTCAGCAGATAAAAAACAAAAATTTTTACAAGAATATTCACTAGCCAAAACACTAGTCAATGGTATAGATGACACATTGCCACAAGATAAAATACTGGAACAACTTTTCAAAAACTTTGTAAATATCCAATTTCAATACACAATGGTGAGTAAGAGTCCAGAAACTCTACTAAAAGGCTCTCCAGAAGGAGATTGTCAGACATTAGCGCGTGCTTTTAAAAAAGTTGCAGAAGAGTATTTTGGCATTGAAAAAATTACAATTGAAAGTATCGCCAAACCTTTTTTGAGTGAAGCTGGAGCTACGCCATATCAAGGGAAAAAACCTAATTGTGATGATGGAAAACGATGGTTTTTCCAAAACCATTATTGGGCTAGCTGGAATGGAAAAATTTATGATGTTTTATTCCTCAGCAATAAACGAACCGAAGCTGATATGGCAAAACAGGTGCAACCACTCACATCAATGTTGATGCCTGAACAAGAATACTATCAAACAGAAAAAGGAAAAATTGTATATCCAATTATTAATAAGTATTCCACTGTAGATGTGACGATTTTTGAAAAACTGAAAAACTTTGTTAATAATCTCGGTCGGTTTTTCTCCAATAGTATGAGTGCGATAATTAATAAAATTCGATCTTTATTTTCCCAAAGTGGAAACAACACCAGTGGTTTTGATTCTCTAATGAGAGAACTCGAACACGATAAAAATAATAGTGCGATCGCAAACAACCAAACTCAATAATCTTACTAAGTTGGCTTTCACCACTGCCCTGAATTATCTTCTTGTTGCAAACCAATTAACTGTCGCCGCTTCCAAGCATAATGAAGAATATTAATACCTAATTCCTGGGCTGTCCGAATGGTCAATCTGGGTAAACTCAAATCTCTATCCAATCCCCAAGCAGTTGCTAAATCTCCAATTACTAAAATAATTCCTCCACCAATCAACAATTTAATCTGCTGTTGATTAACCATTGGTAAAGCAGCAAATAAGAAAGGTTTTGTCCTTAAAGGATGACTCCGTTGCAATTCTTCTAAAGGTCTTAAAGGACTCTCTAACTGTTGTGCTAATGCTTGAGTACTCTCAATCAAAGGATTTGCATTTGTTGGTGCATCAACTAAAAGTACACCACCTAAATTTAAGTAATTTCTGAGGGATTCAAATTCGAGACTATTTAAAGATATAGCCTGTCCACCTGTGAGATAAAGGATGTCATAGTCTTGGATATTTTCTGCTAAAGAAACCTGACCTGGTTCATCAGCACCTCGCAAACTTGGGTACAGGGGTTCTACTGCTTGTAATAAATATGAAAGACTGAAAAAATTACGCGCACATTCAGGATCGCTATGATTCGCCTGCGCCATACATACAAGTGCTTGAGGACGCATTTGTGCCTGACGGCGATAACGCAAATCAATATTGTTATATCCAGGAAAGAAAGCATCCGCAGGTTGGGTAATGTCAGTATGTCCTGGTTGTAGGAGTATTCGACATATTTCTATTTCTGAACTAGCTGGTGTAGAGTTTATTTGGTCAATTCGATAAGTTTCTTGAACAATATCTCTTTGCTGTCCGCGCCGCAATTCATCAGGATCTACATAGCTAACTACTAAGTAAATCATGAGTGGTTCAGAACTTACTACTTCTAAATCGATGGGAAAATCATAAGAAGTCGGTACAACAATTAGATTACCTGCTAAATCAATTGCAATCCCAGGTTGAATTTGCACCCAACGTCCATCTCGATATCTAGCTTCTACTTGGCTTGGGGCAGTTATATCTCGCACGCCTAAACCGCAGACAATTCCTGGTTGATTTAAACTTTGATATTGAGCATTTTGCCGATTCCGGTGATATTCATGCGCTGTGCGCCAACGTTCCGCATTAATTAGTAAGCCGTCTGCGGCTTGCAAGCGTTCAAAGGATTTAATTGGTGGTGGTGGGAAAGGATGGGACATAGCAATTTTGGATTTTAGATTTTAGATTTTGGATTAATAGTCTGTTTAATTTTAAAAAATTACGAATTACGAATTACGAACTATTTAATGAAAGGGATTTTCGATAGATAATTCGTATGTGCAAAAAGCAGGTTTTTCTTGTTCTATTATTCTTTGAATAAGTTCTTCGTTGATGATGCCACTAGAAATATTTGAACGCAAACGCACTATAAAATGGTATGGTTGTCCGCCTGCCAAAACTGCATTTCCTAGTTGTGCATCTCCTATAATGAAACTTGGGCCGAAAGGTTCTGTAATACTAATATGTTTATCAGCTTCATTCGGTAAATGTTCGTCTAGCGGTAAACCAGTATAAAGATGCAAGTAGAGACGCAATCCTTTACGAGTTCCTCGCCAGCGATAAAGTTCTACGGCTCGGCGAATTAAACGCCGTTGTTGCTGGAGATCCCAAACGGAATCTACCTGCCAAGCAACCCAATGAGCCATAAAGGGTAGTAATGCTTGCGGTGCTGTCAAGGGGTCGAGATTTGCCCACATGACGTTGTAACTATCAACTATTGGTTGAAAAGCTTGCTCAAATATTTTCATGAAGCGACCAATGAAGTCTACTTCCCGATACAAAATTGGCAAGAATTCCATGTAGGCAGTGTAGGGACGGATGTATAAATCGAAATACTCGCTTCTCTCGATTTGTTCGTTGTCCGTACCTGGGTCTATGTGTAGAGTAATTAAGCTGCGAAAATTAAGTGTTAGTTTGTCTTTTTTTCCAGGGGAAATTGCTTCTTGGTCTTCAAAAAATGTGTCGGGAATTGAGAAGTGGAGAACAGCATCCATTTGTCCGCGAGGCGGTATCTCACTGCCTTCTGTACCAATCTGACACCACTGGGATGGGAAGTTTCCCTCAACGCTTAAGCTTACCCGCAAAGGACGTTGTTCCAAGTTTTGTACTTGCACAATCATCTCGCTGGGATGTCCAGGATGCAAAAGCAAACTACGTCCAGCTACATCGATGTTTTCGGCATTTGCAAATGCTAAACCTGCCACAGGTAAAGCTTCGGGAATTTGCATTGGCGTTAATTGAATGCTTACAGCTGGACTAGAGCGACTTTGAACCATAGGATTGGGGACTGGGGATTGGGGATTGGGAGCAGGGGAGAAATCAATTCAAAATTCAAAATTCAAAATTCAAAATTGAAGATTCAATCCCCATACTCAATGACAAATGACAAATGACAAATTAACGATTAATGATTTGGATGTCGTGATTGGAACGCAGATTTGTATCAGCCCAAGAACAGATCAAACCTTCCGATCCCGGATCGATCAATTGTTCTGGTGACGGTTGTCGTCGCCAAATTTCTCCTTGCTTGCGGATGGGAAATAGCAAGACGGGGCCTAAATGACGCACGCCTGGGGTTTGTTGCAGTAATGCGACAATATCTGATGTATAAACTGGTCGCCCAAAGGGCCAACCTTTGCCGTCAATTCCTCCAGTTAAGGGATTTAAATATTTATACAACGATCGCCTTAAATTCCGACGAATTTCTTCGCTGGCAAAAGGATTATTGTAGGCTGGCTCTAGAGCAATTTCTGTCTGTACCGAAACGCCTACGTAATTTGGCTCTTGTAACTCTACTTGTACCCCTAATAAGCGTCTTTCATCTAAATAACTCAAAATTTGCTCTTGCAGGGCATTACTGAGGGCAAAATCTTCTGGTGTCATGCCATTGCCTTGGGCGATCGCATCTGTATTTGCATAAGGAACTACCAGTAAACTAACTATACCAGCTTGTCTGCGAGAATTTGCTGGCAAACACCGGACGCGAGCGATCGCACCAGCACCCGCCTGTTGAGTTAAAACTTCAAAATCTTCAGCAGTGACGGCGCGATCGCGCGTGCGGAGGATGCGGGGAGCCTTCATTACAGCTTGTTCTAGCGATTCGGCATCTGCTCCATTGATTGCTGGTACGCGATTGACCACACTAGCAACATAAGGATATGCAGACTTCAAAAACTGAATTGCCCCAGTTTGAACATTACCTTCTCTACCGCCGCCTGTACGATAACTAACTATCCTAATCTCTGCACCACGGGGAGGAATTGCCCCATATTGATGTTCCGACTGGTTATTTTCCAGAACTTGTACAGATGTGTCATCTAGTGATGGTTGCTGAATTCGCGTTCGCACCTGTGTTTGTTGTTTAAGTTGGCTCGGTTCCCGAATCAGCGGCCCGAATTGGATTGTACCAGTGATGGAATCGATGGTGTAATGGAAGTTATGCGGCCCAGAATCAGCAAAATCTCTCACTTCAGTCCACTTTTGCGGCAAACCACCACCCGGAGTAACTAAAATATACTCATCTTCTCGGCGTTCTAAAATTGGTGCTGTTTGTAACTGGAAACTCTGACCGGGTGTACCATCACTAATTCCCAATCGCTCATCTTGAATCAGCGTACTATGGCTAGCCCTAACAGTACCGCCAATTGAACGCACTGCTAAACCAATAATTCGTGGCGGACGATTGTAACCAGTTTCATTCGATTCTGTAGAAACAAAGCTACAGCGCAACCAGCGGCCTCGGTAAGAGGTAAAATTAGCCACAGGCCAAATTTGCGGTAAATGCAGACGTACCTCTGCACCTTGAGACGGGTTTTCACCTTCTTGGGCGATTTCATAAAAACTGAAACCGCGAGTTTTATCATCTGATTCTTGCAATAAAACTGATTGCCAATTTTCCCCATCCCAAGCTTCCCATCTCCGGGGTGGTTGATTGGGGTTAATCCCAGCAGGGGTAGCCGCAGCCCCTTGGAAAATAATTTCTAAAACATTAGCGTCTAAAGGATCGTCAGAATTAATTGCTAAATAAAAGCAGTTACCAGGCTGGGGTTCCTCTTCAAATATCGGTTGTTCGTTACCTGTCCAGTAACCGTTAGATTGACGAGTCCAGGAAGTTGTAACTCTTTCGCGCAGAGATTGGGGAATATCTTCGGTAGTTTGGGCAGTTAAGAAATGTTGGATGCGGGGTTTGCCGATAATTAGAGGAGAATCTGTGCTGAAGGTAATTGCTTCTGTGGTTTCAGTGCGGATAGTTGAGGCTTCTAATCCTGCGGGAATCGTGTAGGCTTCAGGGAGTGCAGCGCTTAAATAAAAAGTTAATTCTGTGCGGGCTGGGGCGGGAGGCTGGAGACGAATACCTAGTAATTCTAAAAAAGCAACATAATTTTTTCGAGGTACTTGGTTGAATCTGAGCAACATTTGGTCAGTTAACCAAGCAAATAACTCAATTAGCGTAATTCCTGGGTCGCTGAGGTTGTGGTCAGTCCATTCTGGACAGTAGCGAGGAATACGCATAATACATTCTTCCACCAAATCATCAAAGGCGCGATCGTCTAAGTTGGAAGAAGGTAATTTCGGTAAAAAATCAAAGTTCACGATTCCTCCCCAGCTGACACCAAATAATAAGGATAAACAAAACTATAAATATCGGGACTGTCTTTGAGCCGATAATTGATGATGATGTCCACTCTGCCACGCACTGGATCGGGATCGGTGATAACTTCATCGATAGTAATGCGTGGTTCCCAAACTTCTAAAGCTTCCAAAACATAAAGACGGATTCGCAGTAGGGTATCGCTATTTAAAGGTGCAAACGCTAGTTCCGACAAGCGCGAACCAAAGGTAGGTCGATAAACCCGCTCACCTACACCTGTGCGGAGGATAATCCAAATAGATTCTTTAACTTTTTGATCTTCACGGCTAAGTTGTATCCCACCTTGCACGTTTAAATGCAGTGGATAAGCCCAACCTGTTCCCAAATAGGCTCGATCGCGACCATAAACCATATCTGGCACTTAGACAGCTGTTACATGGATATCTTCAAAGATATCGGCACAGAAGGTTTAAGCCTATTCGCCAAAGGTCGAACCCTCCCGGTAATTCAAAATTCAAAACTTGTACTGAGCGTAGCTGAAGTATTCAAAATTCTCTGAAACTGGGAACGAGGTTTAAGACAAGAGTGAGAAATTATTGAGATGCACTACAGTTAATTTCTAGTCTTGAGTACAAAGACCTTTATTTAAACTGTAACTGAATCGTATTAGAATATATTATTAAAAAAGTAATTCCAACCAAGATAAACAAGATTAAAGTAGCAATTAGACCACGATGGAGAGAGATAGCATTAAGAAGTACTAATAGCCATATCAAAGCAACCTCAACTGCACTAGCAATCGGTAGAAGAGTCATAACCTTTACTAGCTGAGGAGTTCGTAAAAAACCAAACCAAGGAGGCTGTAACCATATCTGGATAACCTCTATTTCTAAGAAAAAAATTTGTAAACCTACTATTGCTATCAGTAATTCAACGATCCCCCGAAATAATTTACTTATCATTTTTCTGCTCTAGTCAAACCTCTTTCAGGTAAATAATCACGAATTGCGGCTGATTTAGTGCCTATTTCTCCAATCAGCCGCCAATCAAAACAGTGGGATTACCTTTGATAATTTTATTCGGCGGCCCTAATGCTTCTAAAACAGTGTCGCCCATCCGACAGGCAGGCAGATTGTTAATCAGCACTGTCTGACTACCGTCAATCACAACTCCAGGGCCGTGAGGAGGGACGGGCAAGGGTGTGGCGCAATTATGAATATCAGCACCAGCAGCAGCAGCAGCGATCGCACTACCCATAGTAGCTGCTGATGTTGCCTTTGTAGTTTGTTCCGCAGCTAAGGCAGCAGGTGCCCCTGGTGTACCAGCCGCCGCTAAAGTAGCAGCCTCAGCCGCTTGGATAGCTGCATCAGAAGATGTTTTGGCAGACTGTAAACCTGGTACTGCGGCAGCAAGCACACCCCGCCACGCAGGTAAAGACCCAATCAACACATTGCGACTACCCGGCCCTCCTGTTAAAACTGGGGGTAAAGGATGCGCCACATTGTCAGTAATTCTTGCTGCTGGTCTACCCACGACAACCTCCTATTGTGTTAATTACGAATTACGAATTACGAATTAATTAAGCTGGTCTACCCACGACAACCTCCTATTGTGTTAATTACGAATTACGAATTACGAATTACGAATTAATTAAGTCGAATCAACGCACCTTTAACTGTAATCGTACCGTTGGCTGAAATATCGATATTTCCGGCAGCATCTAATGACATATTACCTGTTGATTTCACTGAAACAGATTTAGCCATATCGTCCATTTTGATTCTATGACCGCCTTTGGTTTCAATCTCTATGCACCTTTGACTGTCATTAAGATATATTTTGTGACCGTATTCAGTTTCTACGCGAATACCTTTTTTGCTAGTTCCTTTATCTTCTTCAATAAACTGTAGAGTATGACCTACACGAGTTTTAATGGTGCGTAATCTTACACCACTTGTAACTGAATCCCTTACCTTTTCTGGTGGTGCATCCTTGCCATTCCATACTCCGCCAATAACGTAGGGACGGTGGATATCGCCATGCTCAAAACCTACTAAAACTTCATCGTTTACCTCTGGTAAACAGTCAAAACCTCTATTTTTACCTGCTCCCACAGCTACAACTCTCGCCCAGTCACTTGTATGTTCTTCTGTGAGCGTGGGAAACTTAACCTTCACCCTACCCCATGCCTCTGGGTCTTTGTTATCAGTGACAATCCCCACTAATAAAGTCTCAGATGGCTGGAGACGTTTTTCTGGAGATAGAGTTGTGAATAAGCTACCAGAACGTAGTCCCCGCACGCTGAAATAAGTTTCATAAACGCGTTGACTGAAGAAATGGCGGGTTTCTGTAACATAATACTTACCACTATAGCGATCGCCCATATCCTGAAGATTAATAACTCGTCCCGGTCGAATCTCAGGATTCCCTTCTGCTTTGGCATCTGCATAAACAAATTCTCCCCCTAGTTCATCACACAAAGCCTGAGCCATCGTATCTGCTTGTTTTTTGCTGGCAACAGGTTTATCTACAACAATCATTTTGGGAGACTTAAGATTAGAAAATGCATTACTACTACTACTTCCTAGCCGATTACCTGTCTCGGTTATTTGCTTTTCTTTCTTGGCGGTTCCACTAATCAATTTTTTTTGGGTATAGTCCCAGGCGCGTACTTCTACAGAACTTATCTGTTCGGCACTGGTAACGCGGGTACTAAATTTATTAATATCAACTAGCCATTTTAATGATAAAGATACCTGAGTTTTTGGTTTGCAAAAATTGAGTTTTTCCTCTGTAATAAATAACTCAAAACCAATGCGGGCAGCCCTTTCTCGCAAAAACTCCATATTGGTTTGATTTTCTTGAAAGACATACTTATGAACTTCACCAGTTGCATCTATATTGCCAGGGTTTATACCTACTTCTTTAACTATTTGCTTGACTATATCGCTATCAGTTTTATTTAAAAAGGAACGATTGTAACGACCTCTGTGCAGACGATGAGAAATATCATAACCGCGAACAATAATATCAGCTTCAGATTTTTCATTGAAGTTAACTTCCATCGCTGTAATTTCGCCTTCAATGAGGAATTCTCCTACCTCCTCTTGAAAGTTATTATCTAGAGTTGTACTAGAAGTAAAACCCAATTTAACTTTTTTCCCAATTTTAAATAAAGGCTCATGTCGCCAAGCTTTGTTTTCTGGTCGGTCAGATGCGGGAATATAGCTGTTATGGATGACTAGCGTAAACATTGCTGGTAAATGAAGGCTTTCTTCGATTGTGATTTGCAACAAATCCTTCATTAATTCAGGAGAAGCTTGTTTTCCATCTATTTGTATTTTAGGTTCGCTTAAATAAAGACTTTTTTTCGCAGGCATAATTATTACTTTATATTTTATGAAATGTTCAGAGCAGCTTTTAATGACAAAATCAATACTAATTTATCACTTTAATTATTTTGTTTTACTCAGTGTTTGTCCCTTTTTATCTCCCGCACGAGCATCACCTGTAGAAGCAGATTTACGTCCTCCAGGAAGGTTATTCTTATCTACTTCTTGCAAGGCTATATCTACCAGTGCCCTTACTGGTGTACCATCACTCAAAAACATATTTAAAGTGTAGGTTAAACTCGTGATTACACAATAAAAATACTCGTTTCCCCATGTAAATATATAAACAGGTGGTCGTTTATCAGTTGCTTTACTGATAGTTTCTACGCCTTTCTTAATTTTGTCTATATATTTCGTCATCACAGACTCTTTTGTTTCATAAGTATCATAAAGTAACTGTTTGAGCGTAAATTTGTAAGGTTCCACGCCAGAAAAGTTTACTTTCGGAAGTAGAGTAGTTCCTCTATTACCATCCTTACTTTCCCATTTAACAGTCCGAGAGAAACTAATATCTGTAGGATTAAACATTAATTCGATATCTGGCGCTTCACCGTTATAAGCTACAAGTTTAGCTTTCTCAAGTTGCGGTTGACGTTTTTGAATAACAATAATTGCTGGACTTGCCATTTGAGTATTTCTCCAAAAATTAATTCTTAAATACAAATTTACCAAGGTAATCTACCAGAGGAACCACCATGTCGTTCTCGCTCAATTTCTATTCGTTGTCGTAATCTGCTATAAACTTCACGAGCTAGAGCTTCAAGATCGGCTGTATCATCTTTCTCATCTTCTTGAGAAAATGAGGATGCGCTCTCTATCGTCTCAGTTACTGGTGCTATTTCTCTAGATATGTCGGGTGGAGTAACTTCTCCCCCATCAGCAAAGCCTCTAGGTGATGGAAGGTGTTTAGCAAAAACTTGTGGTGATTCTGAAACATGAGAAAATTCATAATGGCTATTAGATTCTCCATCATTAAAATTAAAGCTAGTGAATTCATCATCATTTCCATTTAGTAAATCTTCTACACTTGACCATTGAGAAGGTGTATTTGACCATTGGGAAGATGTCTTAGTGGGATAATTTGCTTTGCGGAAAATCAGGGGAGGCGATGAGTATTGGGGTGAGGATTCATCTACATCAATTGTTTCATTGTGAAGGGTATGAATCTCTGGAGAATTGAGAATAGAAAGTTTCTGTTTATTAATATTCAACCCCAAGGAAGAAGGAATTAAAGAATTGGATATCTCAGGAGAATCAGTCTCAGCACTTTTTAGTTGTAATGAAGTGTCTGGAAAAGAATCGACTTTAGTCGGAGTCTCTGGAGAAATTGTTTCTTCTGGTTCTGTGGAATTGGGTGTCTGTAAACTTGGAAGAATAATATCTTGGGGTGTTCCACCCGTGTTGATGTGATGTAGTAAAGGTAGATTCTTCTGTGCATCTCTAGTATTAATCACAAACTCCCCAGGCGTAAGCATTGCAGGTACTGTATCCGAGGCTGCTATCTGCTGGCGATTTTCGACGCGGGAATCTGTTACGTGGCCACCAGTAGCATAACCTTTAGGTGCTGGCAAATTTTCTGCGATCGCATTTTGCTCAACTTGAGGTAGTATGTTTACCTCATTTTCTGGGGAGATGGGATTATCTGAGGTATCAACAAAGGTTAATATTTCAGGATTTTCTTCATTTGTTACCGCAGAGATAAATTCTGATTCTACTATTTGTTCATTATCAATAATTTCCCTAAAAATACTCGCAGTTTCACCAATTTCAGGCGATGTGGCGCTAATTATCGGTGTTTCTCCAATCTCAGGCGATGTCGCGGAAATTGGTGCGATCGCAGTTTCACCAATCTCAGGCGATATGGCGCTAATTATTGGTGTTTCTCCAATCTCTGGCGATGTAGCGGAAAATGGTGTGATCGCTGTTTCATTAATCTCAGGTGATATGGCGCTAATTATTGGTGTTTCAACAATCTCTGGCGATGTGGTGAGAAGTGGTGCGATCGCAGTTTCACCTATCTTAGGCGATGTAGGAGTAATTATTGGTGTTTCTCCAATCTCAGGCGATATAGCAGAAAATGGTGCGATCGCAGTTTCACCAATTTCAAGCGATGTAGGAGTAATTATTGGTGTTTTAACAATCTCAGGTGATGTGGCGCTAATTGGTGCGATCGCAGTTTCACCAATTTCAGGTGATATGGCGCTAATTATTGGTGTTTCACCAATCTCAGGCGATGTAGCGCTAATTGGTGCGATCGCAGTTTCACCTATCTTAGGCGATGTAGGATTAATTGTTGGTGTTTCAGCAATCTCTGGTGATGTGGTGATAAGTGGTGCGATCGCTGTTTCACCTATCTTTGGCGATGTAGGATTAATTATTGGTGTTTCAACAATCTCTGGTGATGTGGTGATAAGTGGTGCGATCGCAGTTCCATCAATTTCAGGCGATGTCGGAGTAATTATTGGTATTTCAGAAATCTCTGGCGATGTGACGGAAAGCGATGCGATCGCAGTTCCACCAATTTCAGATGATGTGACGGAAAGCGGTGCGATCGCAGTTTCACCTATCTCAGGTGATATGGCGCTAATTGTTGGTATTTCAACAATTTCAGGTGGTACTAAAATGGGCTGACTTTCTGTAAACTCGCTATTAGTACTTTTAAGATAGCTGTTACGTTGTAGTGAAGTCAGATTTGCTGAGACATCTGAGACATTAACTACCATAGCAGACTGTGACTCTGAAATTACTAAAGCTTCATTATTATCAGAGTTTCTGAATAAACTAGAGGTGTCTTCAATATCGACTGAAGTAGGTGTTAATTCAACAGGTATACTTGCCAGAGAATCACTTAAAATACTGGAATCAATTTCTTGTTGTATTGTAATAGGATTTTCTGCAACTGAAGATTCCGAATTAGGTACAGCAATATGCTCTACAGTATTTTCATCATTCGCCAAAGGATGAAGCAAAGTAGGTGCATCATCAAGTTTAGATGAGGTTAGTGCTGACAGCAAACCTAGAGAGTTATCAACGACAGCATTATCCAGTTGCAATGTAGGTATTTCTAAATTAGTCTCAATAGACAGAGGCTCATTTGATGTTAATAAACTATTTTCACTACCATTAATATTAACATTTTTTTGAACACTCTTCTTTGCCAAAGATGGTTTGGCTGCTTTCCTAGATTTGGATTTTTTTTCAAGTGGTTTTTGAGATTTATTTGCTTTTTTTGATTGAGATTTACCTTTAATATTTAATTTTTTCGAGGTATCATCACTTGTTTTTCCATCAATTCGATTTGGCAGTATATCTGGGATACTGTTTTTTACTATTTCATCAGTATTAATATGACTATTTTCGAGTATAGATATTGAATCAAAATAATCAGATTCAAATAATGGTAAATCACTATTTATATCTTGATTATCCCAACTATCCCAACCTATTAATGGTTGTATCGATGGTTCATTTTCACGAGATAATAAAAATTTAGAGGATGTAACTAATGGTAGTTTAGTTTGTATTGGGCTAATAAAATTACTTCGTGAATATAGAGAATGAGACTGTTTTCTCAATACCATTCTCTCAGGATTTGATAAAGATGATATTCTCCCAATGGGCTGAATATTGTTTCCTAGTGGAGATTGAATAATTTGCATAGTTATCGTTTATAAATAGCCAATTAGCTAGAAACGAAATATCCACTTTTTTGATTCCGTTGTACAGAAGTGCCTCCTCCTGTAGACCTTGCAACTTGTAAGCCTTCATAAGCTAAAGTTAATTCTTCAATAGCAACTGCCTTACCATCTGCTTGGAGTGCAGGTGTTTTCCAAGTTATAGGAATAGCACCAATCAAAGTCCAACTCATCATTGTTTCACCGGCTTGATTGAAAATCAGAATATTGACATTGCGTCGAGATGTTTTCTTTTGTTCATCAAAAACTGCATTCATCCAGTTCCAAAAACCTGGATGATCGGTAAATCCTCGTTTAAGAGTTATATCTGCAAATTCTGTATGACCTAAATAAATTCTTTGCTGGTCGTTAACACCACCTTCTTGAAAAACATTTTTCTTAATTTGAATACTTAATCCTGAACATTCAGAAAAAGAGGCAGCAATAGAACTGTCTATTTCTACGTAGAAACGATTAGTAGTGACATAATTTAATTCATGAGTAATGTTGCCATTATTAGCGCCTGTAGCCATCACAACCACCTTTGGGAATTATAATTACCTAGCCTTTCGCGCTGCGATCGCAAATCTTCTAGCAAAAGTTTATACACGTGTTCTGTCAGCTGGTTCATCAGCCGTGAGTCGTTGAGATATTTACTTGCCGTTTTAGCCGCGTTGCTTGCATCAGATGCCGCCGAAACCCCAGCGTAGCCAGCAGTACCGCCAACATCTCCATCGAAGGTGAAAAAATTTTGTTGCTGTTTTGAGTCCATAAATAAAAAAACTCTCCCTAAATCCAGGCTAAAGGTAGTGCATCAGAATCAAAAGTAGCCAAAAGTCGAACTTAGTTTTTGCCTGGATTTCAACTTTGGGTGAATTGTGTTACAAGTGCGATCGCAGTACTCTAGATGTTAGTAACAGCAAAATATTCACCCAGCTACTACTTGGGCATCTGGAGAAGAAAATGAGAGAACACGTCAGCCGGCAGAAAAAAACTACTACAGGCTTCTCAATTCCATCTCTGAAACACCCGACACGTGGCTTTGGTTTGGAGTCGTCGACAATTTCACGCCAAGCGGTTCCTAAAATACAACCACTTGATAAACCAGTTACTCACGATATCAGTCGCATACCACTGCGATCACAGGCAAAACTCTCAATTAGCCAGCCTGGAGACATTTACGAACAGGAAGCTGATAGCGTCGCACAGCAGGTAATGCAAAGAATGGCAGAACCTGTAAATCGTCAGTCTATCCAACAAGAAGCATTACCAGAGGATGAGGAAGAATTACAGATGAAACCTCTGGACATTAGCACACTGCAACTAGAAGCATTTCCAGAGGATGAGGAAGAATTACAGATGAAGCCAATGGTGCAGCCTCAGGTTGATACTGGGATGGATGCAGCGCCAGACATAGAAGCATCCATTAACCAAGCAAGGGGTAGTGGAGTGGCGATCGCAGACAACATCCGCGAACCGATGGAGATGGCATTTGGCGCAGATTTCAGCCGAGTGAAGGTTCACACGGATGGTCAATCAGACCAGTTGAATCGGTCAATTCAGGCGCGTGCTTTCACCACGGGACAAGATGTGTTCTTTCGGCAGGGAGAATATAATCCTGGGAGTCGGGACGGACAGCAGTTATTGGCACATGAGTTGACTCACGTTGTGCAGCAGAATGGTGATATACAGAGGTATTCATCACATGAGCAATCCTCATTGCAAAGAGAACTCAACATTACATCATATTTAGTTCAAAAGACACCGATTGGTGGGCCTCAACACAATTACACAGCAAATAACAGCAGTAACACATTCATCTCGGATCATCTCGCACAGACCGAGGCACAAGCAGAAACTGCAACATTAAATCGAGCAAACAATGGGCGTGGGACAACTAACACGGTATTAATGGAGACAGATGCTAATGTTAAGGCTTTAGTGCTAGGAGCAGACTACGACGCAGCAGAATTACTGGGTGGGCCAATATGGAAAGTGCCAATTAATTGCAATTACATAATCATCAGGGCAGCTCACGGAGCCAATAACAATATTATTCGGGAAAGAGGATCTGTACAAAATGGCAGGGTATGGGTGAAAGTCTATTTTAATGAGCAAGGGCGTACCGTTAGCATAACAGGGGTATGGGGACAATAGTGGATTGTAGGTAATTAGTGCGACCCAATACTATAGAGTTTTTGTAAATTTAGACTTTCGACAAATTTTGTTGTGAGTGCGATCGCTGTATCCTAAGTATGTGAATCAGCAAATATCCACAGACTGATCAGCCATCAGGAGAAGTAAATGAGAGAACGTGTAAGCCAGCCCAAAAAAGCTACCACTACTTCCTCTTCAATACCATCTCTCAAACACCCGATACGCGGCTTTGGTTTAGATTCCTCAGAAGCTTCATTGCAATCAGTTCCATTAGTACAACCCCTCAATAAACCCCTTGGACATGACATTAGTCGAATACCACTGCGTCGCCCTCAAGCAAAACTCACTGTTAATCACCCAGGAGATATATACGAGCAGGAAGCCGATAAAGTAGCACAGCAGGTGATGCAGAGAATGAGTCAGCCTGGAAATAAACAGTCTGTGCAACCGGAAGCATCGCTAGAGGAAGAAGATGAACTCGCTCAGATGAAGCCAACGTTACAGCGTCAGTCCGATGCTGGAATGGCTGCTATGCCAGATATGGAAGCTTCTATTAACCACTCAAGGACACGGTATCGCGAGAAATTAGTGGGTGTAACAGAGACAGGAAGTTTGGAGTTTCTGTCTGCGAAGTTCAATTCCACAGTTTTACAACGAGTTGAAGAGGATAAAAGCACTAAACAGGACAACTACTATCAGGAATTTTACTCCAATCAACCGAAAAAACGACGTTTAGACCCAATAACAAAAGATAAGTATAAAAAAGCTAAAACGGCGACTAAAACAGAGGAGCCTGGGTATACAGGTTTCAAATTGGAAAATAATGAGGATGCAAATAAGTGGGCTATAAATAAAAATATTCTCAAATTGAGCGACGATGGTAAATCTTTAACCGCTATTCGAGGATTTAAGTTACCAGTAAGCTGCATCGAATCAGCTGAACATATTGTTCATCATGGAAACAACAACATTCCAGATTGGAAGCCTGACACTGAACCTCCAGAAAAATCCGTGGAACTCCATTTCCATAATCAAAGTAAAGGCAAGAACGAAAAGGCATTCAATATCAGTAAGGATGAAATCAGTGGCAAGCTTTCTAATCAGGGCTACACAGATTACGATTTTAACGCTATGCCATTACAACTCAATCAAGGGTTGCTCGTTGCACACAAAAATAAAGCAGAACTATTCCATGCAGTAGCAGTGGTGGGAATACATCAAGATTCAGGACAATTGATTGTGGTAGAACGAAATGCAGGTACAACGTCTGGAGCCACTAACTATATAGATGCAAACTGGGTATTAAATACTTATAAAAATGCAGTAGATTTTAAACAAAGTATGGAAAATCCGGACTTCATTATTGGAAAGTTGGTAGTCGGATGATCTGCCAGATAATAATTAACCAGTTATTTATCCTCAATAACATAGAGCGATCGCCTGATATTTTAGCGAACATTGTGTGAAAATGTACTGACAGATATAAACTCACACATCGAAGGTTGTTTCAAGCTTTGGGTGAATTGCTTCATGAGCACGTAGGTGTACCCTGTCGGAGGCATCCCTTAACATTTGGTTAACAATCTCACGCAAGTCAATGAACTCAGACGCAGCCATTCTCATCAGCATCTCCAAGTCAGTTGTAAGCTAAATTTACGCATCTCAAAACATTGTCTTTTCTATCTTTAATTAGATGAAAGAATTGGCAAGTTTTGCTTATATTCTAGTGATAAGCGAGATTTTTGCTGCAATTCTAAGCTCAAAATACAGACAATCAACCATACTAAACCTGCCCCGTAGCCAGCTGTGACATCAGTTAGCCAATGTACTCCAAGATAAAGCCGACTGAAACCAATTGCAGCAATTAAGACAACAGTTAAGGCATAAATCTGCAAGCGCCATTGAGGAAACTGCTTTGCTAGAATATAGGCGGTGAAACCGTAAATCACTATTGAAACCATTGCATGACCACTAGGGAAACTGTGTTGACCGACATTAATAATATGTTTCCACAGCGCTGGACGCGCTCTACCAAATAATAATTTCATCAAACAATTTAGCAAGATTGCACCGACTCCAGCAATGCCCAAGATAGTTGTTTCCCGGTGACGATTGTAATATAAAGGACTAATTGCCAGTCCTAAAGAAGATATCAGCATTACTACTGGATCGCCAAGAAAAGTGATACTAAGCATGATGCGATCGCGCAGTGGTGTATGCAGCTTTTGAATCAATAGCAAAATGGCTTCGTCAAGATTATATGCATACAACAGTCCGGTAGCGCCTACAAGGGCGCAAACAGCCCCCAATACCGGAATAAATTGACTATTTGTTTCAGATATTTGAGACAGTACGGCTGAATCAAATATGTTTCGATTATTTCCCCTAACCAAAGCAACATTTTCTTTAGCAGCAGATGATTTTGGAACCTTGACTGATTGGCTTTCTATGGAAGAACCAAGTAATTTACCGCCTTTTTTCCAATAATCTAAGACAATTTCTTCAATAAGCTGCGCGATGGTCGTTCGTGTAGCATCTCGAAGAGAAGACGCGCCTTGTCCTGCCGGACACGCTTCGCGAACGGCGATCGCATTTAAACTCTTTTCTGGAGAAAAAATAACAAGGACATTTCCTGTGTAACTATTGGCACGAGCTTGGAAGATTATTTCCTGCTCTAATAATCTTGACTCAAGATATCTTTTAAGAGTTTCTGAATGATAAAGTCCATTTACCTTATATCTAGCTCTTCCTTTAACAGCAGTATGTATTGCTTGAACGCAGTGATTTTCATTAGGAAGTTTATTGAAATGAACTGTACCCATCTTTTTATTTGATTGATAATAGGAATATTTAGGCTAGGAACTACTAGAGAAGAGGGATTTTCATGCATTCTGGAGAAGCGTAGTTTTTCCAAGGCTACTTACTCTTAACCATAAATAATATTAATTATCACTGTACTGGCAGCTACACAACTTTTTCGCTGGCAGGTTGCAGTTGTAAAGCCTGGGAGTTCACCCCACCATTACCCCGCGATCGCCATTGCTTATTGGGCAAGATAAACATGGTGGCAGATTTCAATCTCTTAATTATGCTTCTTGAGGTAGAAAGTATTCGTTCCCAAACATCTGTTCTAAACCTTCGATACACAATAACATTCCGTGCTTGGTTGATTTTACGTGTACTATCAATTAAGTTGATTAGAGCATCAAACATAGCTCCCACAATTGATTTTGACGCTACCTCTTTTGGCACAACCGCATCTTGGGCGTTTTGAATTAGGTGAACTAGACGCTCACGCATTTGATTATCTGAAATTGCACGTACTTGATAATTGATGACGATGGATGCAGCTTGTGGGTTAGCGCGGACATTTGTAACTCTAGTGTCAGATTCTATCATTAATTTGAGATTATTAGCATATTCAGGATCTCTGGCTAACAGAGGAATACGAAAACGAATGCGTCCAGGAATTGCATGGACAATGCTATAGAATATCTTTTGAGATGGTGCTGTTTTATTAGCTACACTTTTAGCTACATTTTTCGGTGAAAAATGCTGATTAACATTAGCATTATTTTTAGAATTTGACCGTTTTCTAGAAGTCATAGGATTGATTTTTAATTTCAAAAAATAACAACCTGAACAGAGGCTTATAAACTTATCTATTGGTGTTATGAGAATTGACTTTAGTTTAGTAATACCTATTCTTGGGAATAAAAAAATCTATCCCAGTAGTGAATCTAGCTGCCGATGCCATTAAGTTAATTTATTTTACACTTATTTAAGTATATATTTGTATAAAACCGTAAACTTTTTAACTTTTATAAGTTAGGTTACTATACTCCCAAGTAGTAAGATCAAGAATATCTATGAATTGACTCGATAGGAGGATTGCCTTGATTTCATCCAAAGGTTGCTTATTTAGTTTCTAGGTATGTGTTTATGCAGCAAGGGTTAACGTTACTAATTCAACTGGTACTAGAGTTCGCACCTATTGTTGTAGAGTTAGTACAAAAGAGAAGTCAAGACAGTTTGGCTCTGAGTAAATATAAACCGATTGAAGCAATTCCCGAATTACTCAAAATTCTAAATACTGCAAATCCAAAAAGCAGTGATGTTGAAGACTTTGAACAAGAAAGAATTCTTCAACAGCAATTAGTAGCTGATAATCACGAAATGCGATTAAGAATAGCCGCGCAAGAGCGAGAAACAGCACTCAAGTTGCCGGAAGTCAATAAAATTCTTGATAGCTGGCCTTTAAGATTATACCCTTCACAAATTTTAGAACATACTAATTATGGGCGCACTCCACTAAAAGTTTTTATCGCTTCTCCTAAAATATATTTTGACCAATTTGATAATAATAGAGATGAAATAATTTCTCAAATTGAGTTAACGTTGGCTGAAGGATTACGAGATTTTCTCAACAAGCATTACTCTTTACATAATCAAGTTAGACCAACAGAGTTGTTAGCAGGAGCTTGGGATAGTAAACGTTTTCACAGCGAATCAAGTATTAAGGCTCTGTTTTGTATGTTGAAAACAGAGCCTATTTTAATTTTGGAATCAGAAAATGATGGAGATTATTTAAATTTTCGGATTGCCTACTGGGGTTTGGGACAAAGTAATTATTATTATAAAACAATTGCTCGTTTACCTTATAGAGAAATTCTGGAAGAATCTGCTAAAAAACGGGCGTTAGAATGGAAAAAAATTAGAGACGAACTCATTGCATTGGGAGAAGACTTAGAGGAAATTAATCATATTGGAAAAGAGAATGTTGTTAATTTGGCAATTTTAGAAAAGGTAGAAAAATGGAGTGAAAAAGGAATTGATATTAGTAAGTTATCCTTACAATATCAAGTCAATCGTCAGGATTTTGAAAAACTTTGTCAGGTTTTGATTACCTATCACTGTTTGGTTGCAGCTTGGGTAGCGGATGCTTACCACTTGGTTGATCATAGTGTACCTCCACTATTACCAGAGTTGGTGCCGAGTTTGCTGTCAGATAGTATTGATTTACAATCAATACAGGTTATCGCTTCAGGTTACAAACAACTTTACCAAGCTCTGGAAAATGAGCGTTCTTACTGGATTCCAGAATTGGCTTTGCAATTAGCCCAGAGTCTATCACATTTAAGCTATGCCTATGGCGGTAAACTAAGCACTTGGGCAAACGAACAGCTCAATTATTCTGTGAATACATGGTTACAACTACGCCAAATATCAGTACAGGATTCTACTAACCCGCTTCAGGCAATGCAATCAGCCGTCAGCATTAAAGATGAAGAATATATCAAAAAGCTAAGAGAATATTTTGTCGCAGTGGGTGATAGTCAAAGTATTGCTGATGTTGAGGAAATTTTAAATTGCGTCGCCAACCTCAAACACCAAGTTAAACTAGAACATACCATCCTTAGCCACACCCTAACTGGACATTCTGAAAAAGTGACATCTGTTGTTATTAGTCCTGATGGTGAGACTTTAGTTAGTGGGTGTGCAGATAAAACCATTAAAGTATGGAATATTAATACTGGTAAACTTATCCGCACCACAGAAGATTTAGGCGAAATTTCATCTGTTGCTATTAGTCCTGATGGACATTTTCTTGCAGTTGGTAGTTCCCAACATCCCAAAAGTAATGTTAGGGTATTAAATACTAATTCTGGCAAACTAATCCACACTCTGTTAGGACATCAAAAACCAGTTAACTGCATCGCAATCAGTCCTGACGGACAAATTCTTGCCAGTGGTAGTAATAAAATCAAAATTTGGAATTTGCATAAAGGTGATGCCTACGGCGGGCTATGCCAACGCATTTGTACTCTTTGGCATTCATCGCCAGTTAATGCTGCTGCTATAAGTCCCGATGGTGCAATTCTTGCTAGTGCTAGTAGTGATAATAAAATTAGGCTATGGAACCCACGCACAGGTGATCCATTACGCACTATTAACGGACATTCAGGTGAGGTGAAATCAGTAATCATTAGTCCTGATGGAGAAATTCTCTTTAGCGGTAGCGCAGATAAAACCATTAAAATTTGGCATCTAGCTACGGGTAAAGTACTGTACACCTTGACTGGACATTTAGAAGAGGTTAGATCATTAGCTGTTAGTCATAATGGCGAAATTCTCTTTAGCGGTAGCGCAGACAAAACTATCAAAATTTGGCATTTGCAAACTAGAGAGTTACTACAAACTCTAACAGAACACTCAGGGGCAATCAACTCTATTGCTATTAGCTGCAATGGTCAATTTCTTGCTAGTGGAAGTTCTGATAAAACCATCAAAATTTGGCGGTTCAATTAAATAAGAATTCAGAAGTCAGAATCACTCTTCTGGGGAATTTAGATCCACTATTCAATTGTTGTAACATCAAATTTTCTTGGTTTGTAGGAGATTTAAGCCTATTTATTCAGACGTTCGCGCTATCCAAATGTCGCACCAAATTCAATTCTGAATTCTGACTCCTGACTCCTGAATTCTTTCTTTTAAGCTTTTTTACTGCTTTGGTTACTCGTTTGTTGATTTTTGTTGGCTAGTTCCGTGCAATTTAATAAAGCTATCAAAAGCATACCATGCTAAAACATACCAGGGAATAACTTCTAACTGCAACCCCTTATTAAGTAATTGCCGTAACGACAAAGAAGCTAATCCCAAAGGGAAAAGAATCCGTAAATCAAAAGCACCATGTGTTGACTGTTTCACGCGCTGGTTTAAGTCAACTACCGCAGATGATATTCCGGCTGCTGCTTCGGTGTTACCTTCGGTAACATCTGCAAAAATTATGCCTAAATCTTTAAGTGTTGCTAGCACATCTTCCAGACTGCCATCATTACCATCGTGATTGATCGCAATACTGCCATGAGAAACATTTGTCTTAACTCGATTAATGTGTGGATTTGCTAATAAAGCATTAGCAAGGCGTTGCATTTTTTCTGGTTGACGATGGGAATGCGCTATTCTCAACCGCAATCTACCCGGAGTTGAACTTACAACTTTTGTAGATATCGGTTTTGGTGGTGTTTTAAAGCTTGCTTTATTTATAAGTTCTGGCATTTTGTTGTCAGTTTTATAACCATTTTTTAGCATATAACCGCCTTTTAACTTGGATTATTATAGGAATTTTCTTGTTGTAAAAGTCCTTGTTATATAGCAGTCTTAAATCATTTTTAAAAATAAATTAACCGCAGAAAACGCAGAGAGGAATCAAAGATTTTCATGACTTAATTTAGGATTGCTATATAGCAGTTATAAATGAGTTATGAAATTTTATATTTTTGTAGGGTAAGTTAGGTTAAACACCGTAACGCACCCTACTAATTTGAGATTTTGGTAATTTAAATTCCCATATCGGGAACAATTTTACCTGCTGATATGCAAATGAAATTAAGCACCATTTTCTGGAACACTATCCACATTGGTAGCAGTAGCTTCAAAGGCTGGTGTTTGTTTTTCCTCAGCAAGTTCTGCTCTAGCTTCGGCTACCATGTCTTCCCAGGTTTCTCCCATTTCGGCAATGGTTCCCTTGCTTCTTTCATAAAGACCAATTCCGCCTTTGATGACTGATTTAACTAAGGGTTTGCCAACTCCAGCGACAATGGGCAACAAAACAGGTGCTAAGAGTACTGCACCAATTCCGGCTATAATACCGGGAGCGCCTGCATCTTCAACAAAATCACTAATTTTAGGTGCCATTTTGAATTTCCTCCTATTAATTAAAAGTTTGGGAAGCTTTCTAAATTACTCTTGTCGGCATAGTGTATCATCTTGCCGATGGTAGAGTTTTATGGTGGCGACTTTTGAGAATTGGACGCAACCCGTTGACTCCAGCAACTACTGTTGAGCCATTGTTAACTACCGTTGCGGCTAAGGGGTTAAGACCAAAGAGAACGGCGATTATTAATGCTCCTAAGTTCGGAATGGCTACAAGACCTGTGTTTTGCCGAATCAATTGCTTGGCTTGACGAGCGATCGCGATCGCTTCTAATAAACCATACAAGTCATTCTGCATCAATACTAAGTCTGCTGTCTCACGAGCAATTTCAGAACTGTTAGCAAAGGAAACGGAAACATCAGCGTAGGCTAAAGCTGGCGAATCGTTTATTCCATCGCCTACAAATGCAACTGTCTTGCCTTGTTCGTGCAGTTGACGGACAACTGTTGCTTTTTGTTCTGGAAAAGCTTCGGCGTGAGTATGGGTTGGCAAAATACCAAGTTGAGCAGCAACAGCAGTAGCGGTTCGCTTGTTATCGCCGGTTAGCATGTGAATTTCTACACCTTCGACCGTCGAAAGTGCTGTAATGACTTCCCGGCTTTCGGGACGGAGAAGGTCACTATATTTAATAATACCTTGAAGTTGACCGTTACTAGCTACATAAATTGCTGAATTTGGAGATTTTTGCAGACCATTTAAGACTTCGGTATTAATGCCATTGGAGCGCAAAAAGCGATCGCTCCCCACATAAACTGTCTCTCCATCAATCAAAGCTTGCACGCCCAAACCTAGTTGATAGTCCCACTTGCTACGCGGCAAAATTTCCACGCTTCTGGCTTCGGCATAGCGAACAATTGCCTCTGCAACTGGATGAGTTAAACGCTGTTCGGCGGCGGCTGCCAATTCCAACACGCGCAATGTTGAGGTTGCCGGATTGAGACTTTCCACACTGACAACATCGACTTCTCCCTTCGTCAGTGTCCCCGTTTTATCAAAAACTATGGTATCGACTTCTGCTAGTTGTTCTAGCGCCCGTCCGCTACGGATGAGAATACCCCGCCGTGCAGCATAAGTTAAGGCTGCTAAAACTGTTGTCGGTACTGATACTCGAATCCCTGTAGCAAAATCTAAAGTTAAAACGCTGGCTGCTCGTGAAGGATTGCGAGTTGCGGCAAATACTGCCCCACCAAGTAGCAAAGTTGGCACAACCGCTTTTTGAGCAAATTTTGTGGCGTAATTCTCCATCCGGGTATCGTGGACAGGTGCTTCTTGCATTAACTTAATGCTCTGTCCGGCGCGGGTATCATTGCCTACCCTTTCTGTGAGAATGTAAATTCGTCCTTCCCGTACTAGGGTTGAAGCGAAAACTGGTTGTCCCGTTTTTTTCAAGACTGGCATCGACTCGCCAGTTAGTTTCTGCTCATCTAGTAGGGCTTTACCTCGCAAAATGCTCCCATCTACTGGCACTTGTTCGCCAGGGTAAACGATCACTGTATCCCCACGCTGCACATCTTGAATGGGAATTTGTTGCTTCTCGCCATTGCGTTCCACCCAGACAAATTGTCCCAGAGAACTAAGTAAATCTAGAGTTTGTTGAGCAGAAGAACGAGCCGTGCGATCGCGAATATTTTCACCCACTTCAATTAAACTGAGCATCAGCGATGGTGTGAGAAATTGACCTTGGAAGGTAGTAATAGCGATCGCCATCAAATCCAAGAAGTCAATATTCAATTTTCGCTCTACCCTAATACCTTCCCATGCTCGTTGGACAACCGGTAGTGTAGCAATAGCGATTGGCAGCGCCACTATCAAAGGCGGGATCGGTAATCCTAACGGCCCTCCCAACACTGCTAAAGTAGTCGCAACGGCGGAGAGTTGTAAGCCGGGCCAAGATGCTTCTTTTTCGGTTTCTGATAATGATGTAGAGTTTTTGAGAACAACTACTTGACTTGCAGCCTGAATCAAATTGTGGAGGTGCGATCGCATCTTCGCATCGGAAACTTTATCAGACTTATAAGTAACTGCAACCGACATTGCCGCCGGTTTGATACGGACATTTTTTACCAGCGCATCTGCTGTTAACAATACTTCTAGACGCTTGGCATAATCGGCATCATAGCGTAAGCGAGACACCCGAAACCGCAGCCTTCCCGGAGTTATATGGACAATGCTGTAGGTAACGTTGGAAAACTTTTTTTGAGAGTGTCCATTAGTGTCAATTAAAGAAACTTTACCATTGCCTTCCAGCACAGTCATGTGAGGCATTTCAGTTGAGGGCGATGGTGGTTTCAGTGTTGCTTTTGCCATTAGTTTTCTTTGATCCCAAATTGCTAAATTTCGAGGAAAATTAGGCTCTTTGCTGAAGTAAAGAGAGCAAATAGCCACCAATCCTGCAAGATTGGTTAGCTATGAACAGTTTGTTTATTTGTCAAATTCTGTTGCTTGCAGACGAAAGGCAATAAGGCGCAACCAGAATAATTATGTTTTACATTTTTAAAGGTAAGTTCGCCAGAAACCCTAAAGATAAAGACATTGCAGGCGATTTTAGGTTACTCCACAGACTGGATAATTCTGGAGTTGTTTGCTTTGCTGTTGTTGCGTCTGTAACTTCAGCAGTCTGAGTGACATCAATAGGATTATTTGTTGTTGCGTCTGTAATTTCAGCAGTCTGACTAACTTTTTCTAGAGGTTGGTTAGCCGTTGTTGTGTCTGTAATTTCATCTGTCTGACTAACTTTTTCTAGAGGTTCGTTAGCCGTTGTCATTGGCTGTTTTGTCTCCAACGCCAACTCCATCAAACTTACCCAATGAGATAATGGAATTTCACGAGACTGATAAGCGATCGCGATCGATGCCGCATCAAAATTCACACGTACACTTGTAACTTGAGTATCTGTTTTCATTCTTCTCTCAAGTCGCCGACCATAAGCACGATCTTGGGCGATTTTCGGCACATTCAACCGAATACGTCCAGGAATTTTATGAACTATGCTGTAGTCAATCTTTGCAGGTACTACCATTCCATCAGTTTTATCAACTTGGATAGTAGATTTGTGCTTTATTTTTGATAAGTCAGATTCGGATTTTATATCGCTTTTTATGGCAGAAATAGTGTCAGAACTTTTGGTTTTTTCTGAAGTCGCAACTTGAGAGCCAAGATAACCAATTACACCACGAGTTGCATCCGCCGCAATCATATAAACTGGAATCGATACCCAGCCATGAATTCCTAAACCTCCTGTTACTGCCAAGCCTGTCATCATCGGAATTAAGGAAATACCTTGCTCTTTCCAAAACGAAACCGATTTCCAAGCTGCAAAGGGATCGGTCTTGCTAGGTGAATCAGACGAAGCTGGCGGTTTGATTTCAAGATCGGATTTTAGCGCCAAAATTTCCGGTAATGACAACTTATGTTCATCAAAATTAATTACCAAACTTCCCGTTTGCTCATTTACACAAACTTCCGTCACTCCCTCTAAGGAGCGTAAATCTTGGGCTATGCTCTCAAGTATCGAGTTAAGGCTACTGTCAGTAGTACGGAGTCGCACGCGCCCGTTAGTTAAATGAACTATTTGCAAGCCACCTGATGGTTCTGACTCCGTTGAATATGCCGTCGTTTTAGTTGTACTTTGGTTAACTTCATTACTTTGTGGTGCAGAGATGAAGTCAGGTGATATTTGAGCCGACGGACTTGATTTTTCGCGATTACTGAGAGTTTTAGTCATTTACTCGATTACCCAATTTGCATCAATCAAGCAATAGGTTAACAATAGGTTAACTTTAACGTAAGCTATGGGGTTAAATCTATCTCTTCCGGATTATTTTCATTAAACTATTGTTAACATTTGCTGTTTATCCAACAGAATTCAGGAGTCAGGAGTCAGGAGTCAGGAGTCAGAAGACAGAATTCATTTTAAATTCTGTACGACTGGTGGATAGCGTAGCGTAGCGTCTCGTAGAGAGGATACGAGCGTCGGAAGGAGGTCGTGTCTTGATAACTCCTGAATTCTGACTCCTGAATTCTGAATTCTTCTTCAAATTCTTGCTAGCACTCCGATTAATAATGTTCACGAAGCCGATCGCTGCTGGTGAAATTGCAGGGGAATATTTTCTAGCACGAGTTGCCAAAAGTGCTTGATTGGGGGAATTTGCAGACGGTCTTGAGTTGTTACCATAACTACCCGACGAGTCAAGCTGGAAGCATCTGCTAAACCACTGATATTATTGCTAGCTAAGGCGCGAATCGCCAGGGTCGGGTCAAGACGGGCTTCCAGTAACGCTGATTGAGGTAGTAAAGCTATCAGTTCTCCTTGGCGCACGACTCCCCGGAAGGCATCTAGAGTATTTACCTCTAAAGCCGACTGAAGTTTTGCTTCCATACGCTCAAATCTATCTTGTATCAAGCGTTGCATCCCATAGCCATCTTTAAAAACCACTTGGGGATAACGAATTAGTTCCGACCAAGGGACGCATTCATATTTGGCTAGTGGATGATTGGCTGCGGTTAGAACTTCTATCGGTTCATCATAAAGTACTTCTACCACCATTTCTCTACTGGTGGTTAAAAAACGATTGTTCATCACAATTGCTAAATCCACCAATCCATCTTTGAGGACTTTCAGGGCGCGATCGCTTCCTAATGAAGTCACCCGCAATTGCACATCTGGATAATCATGACAAAATTTTTGTAACACTGGTGGCAAGTAAGATCCACACAAAGAGTGAATCACGGCAATGCAAAGTTCTGGTTGCTTTCCGGCGATTAAATCGGCTAATTCTTCTTTAGCAGTCTGCCACTCTTGGCAAATTTTACGGATGCGGGGTAGCAAAAGTTCACCTCCTAGCGTCAGTTTGGCATGACTGGTTCTGTGAAACAGTTCTATCCCCAAATCTGCTTCTAATGCTTGGATTTGGCGACTAATCGTCGATTGGGTAACACCAGATGTTCGCGCTGCTTGTTGAAAGCTGCCGGTTTGGGCGATCGCTAGAAAGGCTTGCAACTGCTCTAGGCGCATTTTTATGTAGCCTGAATTACATTTATCAGCTTCATTAAGTTAATGGATTTTTATCCACAATTTAGTATAGTTTGTTACGTACTGATTCCCAGGCGCATGAACTAATCATGTCAAGACCTCACCCCCAACCCCTCTTTGTGAGTTTAAAGAGGAGAGATAAAGCACAGCTTTATCAGGGTAAGGTACAGCTTAACCTCACTCTTATTAAAAACGTTATCAGGTCTAATACCCAATACGGTTCGGTTAAAGGGAAAAGGGAAAAGGGGAAAGGTTTTGAATCCTTTACCCTTTACCCCTTACCCTTTCCCCAGACCACAAAGAAAATGAAAAATGCTTATCCGAACCGTATTGGTCTGATACCAACACAAGGTTTTATAAAACCCCAAGCAAATAGCCGTACACTTGCGGATACGGCTGCGATCGCGTCAGATTTTTAAGAGGCACAGAGGGCACAAACAAAGGCTGTACCCTCCTAGAATGTGGGAAACACTATCTAGAGCGAGAACCTGTTACTTCATCAGGATCTCTATAAGCCCGGACTTTTTCGCGATTCCGAGCTAGTCCTGCTAAACCAGCTAGACCAATCAAACCTAGCCAACCCAAATTAAAACCGCGATCGGTATTTCTTTCGGAAGTTGTGACGCCTGCATTTCTGTTAGTACCTGTAGCATCAGAGCCTGTTGTTCCAGTACCAGTGGAATCAGAGCCTGTTGTACCAGTACCTGTTGTTCCACTACCGGTTGTTCCAGTACCAGTGGAATCAGAGCCTGTTGCGCCAGTACCCGTTGTTCCAGTACCAGTGGAATCAGAGCCTGTTGCGCCAGTACCCGTTGTTCCACTGCCCGTTGTTCCAGTACCAGTGGAATCAGATCCTGTTGTTCCACTGCCTGTTGTTCCACTGCCCGTTGAGCCACTGCTTGTACCAGTACCTGTACCTCCAGTACCTAGACCACCGCCTGTAGTTCCACTGCCTGTACCAGTACCTGTACCTCCAGTACCTGTACCTCCAGTACCTAGACCACTGCCTGTACCTCCAGTACCTAAACCACTACCTGTACCTCCAGTACCTAAACCACTACCTGTACTGCCACTGCCTGTACCTCCAGTACCTAAACCACTACCTGTACCTCCAGTACCTAGCCCACTGCCTGTACCTCCAGTACCTAGCCCACTGCCTGTACTTCCACTGCCTGTAGTTCCAGTACCTGTACCACTGCCTGTAGCTCCAGTACCTGAGCTAGATCCACCACTGGAACCACCACTAGAGCCACCACTGCCGGAACCTCCACTCTGGGCAAAAACTGAAGGAGGTAAGGACACAGAAGCGAAACTGATGGCAAAGACAGTAGCTAAAACAGTTTTAGATAAATTCAAAGGTTTCATACTTATGGTTCCTTTATGTTCTAGATTTGTGTGAGTGATTGATTTTCAAAACCGATATTGTCTACTCAATCGACTGCTAAATAGGAAAATCTTTACAAGAGTTGAGGAGTCTTTCACCTAGCTTCTTTTGGAAAAATTGAAAGCATTTGAACATCCCACAACAACTGATTATTGATTAGATCAAGCAAAATAATTCATAATCAGTAATTAGTAATTTAGGATTAAGAACCCACGACAAAGGTCGCTTGTTCACAAGAGATAGATTAAGAATAATAATTTCCTATTTTATAAAATTATTAATATTCCTTTCTACCCGATTTTTAATTACTCATTGTGAATTATTTTGTAACTTCTACACAGCATAGCTGCTAGTTTTTCACCTGACTTCTACCATAAGAGTAAAACCATTTATATCGCAGGGATTAATTTGGCATTTTAGTCTATGAACGTGAAAAGTATGAAACTTTTTAGAGCTTGCAAGCAATTAGATAAAACCCTAGAAGACGTGAAGCGTAGCTTGCTTTCTCGAAAAAAAAGGTTTACTACAAACTTCTAATTATTTATACTGCCCTACTTAATAAGTACAAGTGATAGCTAAGTTAAGCAGGATTTTTACCTCAATAAATATAATTATTTTTTTGACATTAGCTTTTAGTTATTTGGATATAAATCAACTAGAGACTATAAGCAACCAGATACTGCCAACGTATGTAAGCTCTATTAACAAGACTTCATAATCTTATTTCGTTTGAGAACTTATAACTTCATACTTCAGGTGTGTCTTACTTTAGACTTAAGGAATACTTTTATTGTCAGTTATAGCTAAAATTTACCATTCAGCTAAAGCGATCGCTATTCCTTGTTTTAAATCTGGTGTGATTGCGTCGTTATTCGCTAACTGCTGCAACTGTTGATGTGTGGCTTCTCCATCCAGATTTTTCAGTGCTGCGATCGCGTGTAGTCTCACCGATGCATTAGAATCGCCTAACAGCGAAATCAATGGTTCAATTGCCTGCATTTTGCCTAACTGTCCTAAAGACAAAGCGATCGCACTTTTGATGCTGGCAATCTCTGTGGCTGGATGTGGCGTTAGCGTTCGCGTTGGCGTTGGCGTTGGCGTTGGCGTTGGCGAAGCCTCTCGAAGAGAAGCCTCTCGAAGAGAAGCCTCTCGAAGAGAAGCCTCTCGTAGAGAAGCCTCTCGAAGAGAAGCCTCTCGTAGAGAAGCTTGCCGTTCGTGTAGCGTCTCGTAGAGAAGGCATCGCAGTATTTGCAGTAAGATTTCCGCAGATGGTGTAGTTAACTGAGGTTTTTGCACTCGTCCCAAAACTGTGACAATTTCTTGCCATACTGTCTCGGAAGTGCTTTGATTAAATGCTTGTTGCAAATATTCCAAACTCGATAATGTCCCCACCCAACTTAAAGCGCGGATCGTTTCTAATTGCAGCGTTATCGGTGTCTGGGGTGAAATAAGCAAATCAAATAAGTGTTTGGCAGCGTCATCACTACCCATTCGAGAAAGAGTAACTGCTGCTGCACAACAAACATCAAGGTTAAAGTCGTAAAGTTTAGGTTGCAGTCTGGTTACTAAATCTAATGCTTGGTGTAAATCGGGGCGAAAACCTAAACCAAGCACTGCTGCACGCCTCACTATGGCGGCTATATCATCCAAAGCTTTTAACAATACTGGTGGTACACGTTCGTCATGAAAACTGCTGAGGGCTTCAATTGCGGCGGCGCGGATTGCTGCTTGTGGATCTTGCACTACACTCAACAGAGGTGTGATGGTTTCTGGTTGCCGAATACAACAAAGCGATCGCACTGCTAACAATCGTGTATTTTCATCTAATAGAAGTTCTGTTAGTGAAGCAATAGCAATAGTACCCATTTGTCCCAGTGCTGTAGCTGCGATCGCTTTAAGTTCTTCATCCTCATCATTTTTCAACAATTCAACTATTGATGCGATCGCTTCTGGATGTTTAAATTCGCCTAAAGTTCTGGCTGCATACCAGCGTAATTCTTCTTCTGCGTCTTCATCTTGTAATATCTCAATGAGTGGGGGTATGGCAATATTTCCCAAGTAAGTTAACACTTTGGTAATTTCCCAGCGTTGCTGAAAATCTCCCATCTCTAAAATTGAAAGTGTTAATTTCAACAGATGTTCTCGGTTCTTAACTATCTCTGGATGTTCCGAGTCTGCACCTAAAATTAACTGTTGCAAATATTGAATTAATGATGACCAATCAGCTGTACTATATGCTGCCTCGGCTTGCACCAATAGCTGTTTGATGTTACTCACAATATCTTGCTTGAATTATCAATTTTTTACCTTCTGCCTCCACTAGGCTGGCTTGACCGCAACCGAATTACCCTCAATCTTGACGGCGTAAGTTTTCAGGGGGTTTTTTGCCGGGCCTTTTTGCACTTTACCATCTGATCCATATTCCGAACCATGACAGGGACAAGCGAATTTTTTCGCATCAGCTTTCCACGCTACAGTGCAACCTGCGTGAGTACAGGTAGGATCAACAGCAGTTAGATTTCCGGCTTTAGATGTGCCGACTACCAGCACAGGCCCAGCAGGTGAGTTTTTTGCCAGCAATTGACCTGTTTTATCTAATTGTGCCGATGTACCTATTGTTTGCCAATCTTTAGATGCTGGAGTTGTTTGAGAAGAACAAGCTGCGATCGCTACAGGTAGAGAACTCGAAATCAAACCCAAACCTACCCAATTAATAAAATCACGACGTTTCATAGCTGCTGAAATTATCTAAGTTTTAACTAACATCTGCTACTCAATTTTGGATTTTAGATTTTGAATTAATCTATAGCAATCCAAAATTGCTTCAGTCTTCTCAAATAACGTTGATTAAGGACTCTGCATCGCTTATTCGTGACTCTAATGCAAAAAATACATAGGTTTTATGCATTTTTTGCCAACTTTCTCAAAAAACGTAACATTTTATACGATTTTAACAAAAATCTCGCCTTAAGTTATGAGTATCGAAATTGTTACATGAACATTATCTAAATCTGCTTGACAAATTTCCAATATGTAAATGGCGACAAGCGCACAGTTGTGCGCCCCTACAAACCAACCGGATTCCACAGAATTTAAAACAGCCCTAAATTTTATTTATTCCCTAAGCCTTGTAGATACAGCACGTAATGTAACTACGGATTGATTGGTATTGGGTAATTACAATCACAGTTCTTCATCGTACCAGTAATTTGCAACGATCAGCCTTATGACAGACACAGCAACTACCACTAACCTTAATAAGTTCGAGAAATTAAAAGCAGAAAAAGATGGACTCGCCATCAAGAGTGAGATAGAGAAATTTGCCGCCTTGGGTTGGGAGGCAATGAACGAAACAGATCGCGATCATCGCCTCAAATGGGTAGGCGTGTTTTTTCGCCCAGTTACCCCAGGCAAGTTTATGATGCGGTTGCGGATGCCTAACGGTATTCTCAGCAGCAGCCAGATGCGTGTTTTGGCGCAAGTGGTACAGCGTTACGGAGATGATGGTTGCGCTGATATTACTACGAGACAGAATATCCAATTACGGGGGATCAGAATTGAAGATTTACCAGATATCTTTGATAGACTTCACGCAGTTGGTTTAACCAGTGTTCAGTCAGGGATGGATAACGTTCGCAATATCACAGGCGATCCTGTGGCGGGGTTAGATGCAGATGAGTTGTACGACACGCGAGAGTTGGTACAACAAATTCAAGATATGCTTACCAATAAAGGGCAAGGGAACCCAGAGTTTAGCAATTTACCACGGAAGTTTAATATTGCGATCGCAGGTGGAAGAGACAATTCGGTTCATGCTGAAATCAACGATTTGGCTTTTGTGCCAGCATTTAAAGAAGCAGGGGAGCAGGGGAGCAGGGGAGCAGGGGAGCAAAATTTCCTCTCTGCCCCTCTGCACCTCTGCACCTCTGCCCATTCCCACGACAAAATTTTTGGGTTTAACGTTTTAGTCGGTGGCTTTTTCTCAGCTAAACGTTGTGAGGCGGCGATTCCTCTAAATGCTTGGGTGGCTCCAGAAGATGTGGTAGCTGTATGTAGAGCCGTTTTGGAAGTATTTCGCGATCATGGGCCACGTGCTAATCGGCAAAAATCGCGCTTGATGTGGCTAATCGATGAATGGAGTTTAGATAAGTTTCGAGCAGAAGTAGAAAACCGTTTGGGTAAATCATTAATATCCGCAGCATCTAAAGACGAGATCGACTGGGAAAAACGCGACCACATTGGGGTATATAAACAAAAACAAGCAGGATTAAATTATGCAGGCTTGAACATTCCTGTCGGTCGGTTGTATGCCGAGGATATGTTTGAAATTGCTCGTCTAGCCGAAGTTTACGGCACTAGTGAAATCCGGTTTACAGTTGAGCAAAATATTGTGATCCCCAACATTTCTGACTCGCGTATAGCAACATTTTTAACAGAGCCTTTGCTGGAAAGATTTTCTATTGATCCAGGTTTGCTGACGCGATCGCTAGTATCTTGCACAGGCGCACAATTTTGCAACTTTGCCCTGATTGAAACCAAAAACCGTGCCCTGGCAATGATTAAAGTCTTAGAAGAAGAATTGACCTTCACCAAACCAGTGCGAATTCACTGGACAGGTTGCCCCAACTCTTGCGGACAGCCACAAGTTGCAGACATCGGCTTGATGGGAACTAAAACTCGCAAAAATGGCAAAACCTTGGAAGGTGTTGACATATATATGGGTGGCAAAGTCGGTAAAGATGCTCATTTAGGAACTTGCATTATCAAAGGTGTTCCATGCGAAGACTTGCAGCCAATATTGCAAGACTTACTCATCAAAAACTTTGGAGCAAAACTCAAGCAAGAAGCCCTATTAGTTATGAACTGATTGGGGATTGGACATTGGGCAAAACTCATATTTCAACCTTAAAGGTCTAACCTCCGAGTAAAAAGGTGCAACTTCCGAGTAAAAAGGTGCAACTTCCGAGTAAAAAGGTGCAACCTCCAAGTTAAAAGGTGCAACCTCCGAGATAAAAGGCTCAACCTCCGAGTTAAAAGGCTCAACCTCCGAGTTAAAAGGCTCAACCTTCGAGTTAAAAGGTTCAACTTCCCCTCAATAAGATCCCCCCGCCTGTGGCGACCCCCTTAAAAAGGGGGTAATTAGAAAAAAAGCCTGCCTTTTAAGGGGGTAATTAGAAAAAAAAGCCCCCCTTTTTAAGGGGGGGTTGGGGGGATCTCCGACAAATAAACACGTTAACTGAACCGTATTACATCTTCCCCCACCTCTTCTCCGTATTTTATTCAATTAGCAAGATTAGAATGCTTAAAAACTTATTTTCGTTCAGCGATCGCTACCGCATCTTACATCAGACTTGGTTTGCCTTCTTTCTCACCTTTGTTTGTTGGTTTAACTTTGCCCCCTTCGCTACAACCATTGGCAAAGAGCTACATTTAGCACCAGAACAAATCAAAACTTTAGGCATCTGTAACCTTGCTCTGACAATTCCCGCACGGCTAATTATTGGGATGCTTTTGGATCGTTTTGGCCCCAGAATTACCTACTCAATGCTGCTGATGTTTGCGGTAGTTCCTTGTTTAGCAACCGCACTAGCGCAAGATTTTAATCAACTAGTCATCAGTCGTTTGCTGATGGGAATTGTCGGATCTGGGTTTGTTGTCGGTATCCGCATGGTGGCAGAATGGTTCCAGCCTAAAGAGATGGGAATTGCTCAAGGCATTTATGGCGGTTGGGGTAACTTTGGGGCATTTGGTGCAGAGTTTGCCTTACCGATACTTGCAGTTTCTACTAGCTTTTTCGCTGGTGGTGCTTCTAACTGGCGATTTGCGATCGCACTTACAGGAATCATTACAGCCATCTACGGCGTAATTTATTACAACACTGTTCAAGATACGCCCACAGGTAAAGTCTACAAGAAACCTAAGAAAAATGGTTCTCTAGAAGTCACAAGTATTAAAAGCTTCTGGGCGATGATTGTCTCGAATTTTGGTTTGATATTCGCTTTAGGTTTATTAGCTTGGCGCTTAGAACAAAAAAATATTCACTTTCTAACTTTGAGCCAAATGTATTTGGTTTGGTTACTATTAGCAGGATTGTTTGCTTATCAAAGTTACAAAGCTTGGCAAGTAAACCGAGAACTTCTCATTGGCAAGAAAACTTACGCTCCATCTGAACGTTTCCAATTTGGTCAAGTAGCTTTACTAGAATTCACTTACATAACTAGTTTTGGTAGCGAACTAGCAGCCGTTTCTATGCTCCCGGCATTTTTTGAAAAAACCTTTGCTTTAGAACATGTTGTCGCTGGGATGATTGCTGCTACCTATCCGTTTTTAAATTTAGTTTCTCGTCCAAGTGGTGGCTTAATTTCTGATAAATTTAACTCCCGTAAGTGGACAATGACAATTATCAGTGCTGGCATTGGTATTAGTTATTTGATGGCACATTTTATTAGTAGTAGCTGGCCGATTCCGGTAGCGATCGCAGTTACAATGCTCGCCGCTTACTTTGCCCAAGCCGGCTGCGGCGCAACCTATAGCATCGTACCCCTAATTAAGAAAGAAGCCACTGGACAAATCGCCGGTAATGTAGGAGCTTACGGTAATTTTGGCGGCGTAGTTTACCTGACAATTTTCAGCTTAACCGATGCTCCAACACTATTTTCCACAATGGGTTTAGCTGCACTAGTCTGTGCTTTCATGTGTGCCTTCTTCCTCAAAGAACCAAAAGGTTCCTTTGCCCCTGCATTTGAAGGTGAATTAGCAGAAACCGCAACGAAAAACCCTATCTTCTTAACTGAAGAATAATCAACTCAAAGATGAAGTAGTGAAATTAATTATCAAATCTGAATTAGATAACTTTACACTTCATCTTTCCATAGCAATCCTAATTCATAAAAATCTCTTTTTCTTCTCTCTGCGCTCTCTGCGTCTTAACGGTTCGTTAAAAAAATTATGAAAAAACGAACCGCCAAAACGCCAAGGACGCAAAGGAATATCAGTTTTTGCGTAACACACAAATTTCTCAACCTGGCGCTACATCTGAGGTTGCCCAATCAAAATAACAAAATGGTACAACTGCCATGAGTGAATTTACCAAAACCCTTTGTCCTTACTGTGGTGTTGGCTGTGGTTTAGAAGTTTCACCCCCAGCCCAACTAGGCAAAGCAACTAATCGAGATAGCCAAGGAAATCCAACTTGGCGGGTGCGCGGTGATAAAGCTCATCCATCTAGTCAGGGTATGGTTTGCGTCAAAGGTGCAACGATCGCAGAATCTTTAGATAAAAATAGATTACATTACCCAATGGTGCGAGACTCCTTAGATCAAGAGTTTCGCCGCGTTAGTTGGGATGAAGCTTTTAATATAATCACGCAGCGCATTCAAACTATCCGCTTCACCCAAGGCCCAGAAGCCTTATGTATGTATGGTTCTGGCCAGTTTCAAACCGAGGATTATTACATAGCCCAGAAACTGATAAAAGGCTGTCTGGGTACTAATAATTTTGATGCCAACTCTCGCTTATGTATGTCTAGTGCGGTGGCTGGCTACATTCAAAGCTTTGGCTCAGATGGCCCTCCCTGCTGTTACGATGACTTGGAGTTAACTGATTGTGCATTTTTAATTGGTACTAATACAGCCGAATGTCACCCCATCGTTTTTAATCGGCTTGAAAAGTATCACAAAAAGAACCGCAAAGTCAAAATGATTGTGGTCGATCCCCGTTGCACACCAACCGCAGAAGCTGCTGATTTACATTTAGCGATTCGTCCCGGTACAGATATCGATTTATTGAATGGCATCGCCCACTTGTTAATGCGCTGGAACTATATTGATACGATGTTCATGGACGACTGCACCAGCAATTTTCCTGCTTATGCTGAGGTTATTCGCCACTATCCCCCGGAAGTGGTGGCTCGTCAATGTGGAATCAGTATTGAAGATTTAGAAACAGCAGCTCGCTATTGGGGTAAATCTAAGCGAGTACTCTCTTTGTGGTCAATGGGTGTAAATCAATCGTCAGAAGGGACGGCTAAGGTAAGAACTATCATTAACCTGCACCTGATGACTGGACAAATCGGCAAACCAGGAGCTGGCCCTTTTTCCCTCACTGGTCAGCCGAACGCAATGGGAGGTCGGGAAGCCGGAGGTTTGGCGCATTTATTACCAGGTTATCGGACGGTAAAAAATCCGCAACACCGCGCAGAAGTTGAGGAGTTTTGGGGACTTAAGGCAGGACAGATTTCGCCCAATCCCGGTTTGACTGCTTGGGATATGATTACTGGCTTGGAAGATGGCGCTGTAGAGTTACTGTGGATTGCGGCTACTAATCCAGCAGTGAGTATGCCAGATTTAGAGCGGACTAAAAAGGCATTGTTGCGATCGCCTTTCACTATTTACCAAGACGCTTATTATCCCACAGAAACCTCTGCTTACGCTCACGTTTTGCTACCAGCAGCCCAATGGGGTGAAAAAACTGGTGTGATGACAAATTCCGAACGGGTGGTAACTCTGTGTCAAGCATTCCGCCAACCGCCAAGAGAAGCTAAAGCCGATTGGGAAATTTTCGCCGAAGTTGGACGTAGATTAGGTTTTGAGAAAGAATTTGCCTTTGCTAACTCTGCTGAAGTTTACGCTGAGTTTGTCAAACTAACTAAAAATCGCCCCTGCGATATGACAGGTCTTAGTCACGGGCAATTACAGACACAAGGCCCGACTCAATGGCCTCACCCAGAAGACAGCAGGGGCAGCAGCACTTCGGCTCCTTTCGACTTCGCTACCTCGACTTCGCTCGGCACAAGTCAAGGCAAGTCGCTCAGTGACCGAGGAGCAGGGGAAGCAGGGGGAGAAACATCTGCCAATTGCTCTGGTAAAAGACTATACACTAACTTGCGCTTCCACACCCCTGATGGACGCGCTCGATTTGGGGCATATTATTCCAAGGGATTGGCGGAACCACCAGACCCAGATTATCCATTTGTGTTAACGAATGGACGACTTTATGGACACTGGCATACGCAGACACGCACTGGTCGAATTGAAAAAATTTGCAAAATGCATCCCGAACCATTTATCGAAATTCATCCCCGTGATGCTGCTCGGTTAGGTGTTGTAGATAGTATGTATGTGGAAGTGCGATCACGTCGGGGTAAAGCGAAGTTTCCTGCTAAAGTAACAAAAGCGATCGCACCTGGTACAGTTTTTGTCCCTATGCACTGGGGTTCACTGTGGGCAGATAATGCCGAAGCCAACGCCCTCACCCATCCAGAATCGTGCCCTGATTCGCTGCAACCAGAATTAAAAGCCTGTGCTGTGCAGTTGATACCAATTTCGGTGGAAGTTCCCATCAAAAATCATCAACTCCAGTCTTCACGATGGTAAGCTGCAAAGTGTAGTTCGAAACTAGTAATTTATAACCAGCAATAGGTAATTTAGTCAATAATCAATAGTCAATAGTTATTATCATTTTTTATAACTCTCTAATTTTGGCTGTTACCAATTACTATATCTAAGGGGTCACAATCTCTAGTAACAAGAGGTTTGACAAACAGAAATGGTAAGTTCTTTGATATGTGTAAGAGTTGCAAAATTGAATTACGAACTTGTACTGCCCTTCGACTTCGCTCAGGAACCGCGTAGCCGTTGGCGTGGTCACTGAGCGTAGTCGAAGTGCAGCCTTTCGTAGAGAAGTATTACGAATTACGAATTACGAATTACGAATTACTTTAATCCTCTAGATTTATCTATGGGATTTTCTTTTATTTTAGAATCGGGTGCAGCAGATGAAAAAGCTAGTGAGGCGAATTCTAGGAGCTACCAATGATAAGAACTTCATGCACATCATTGAAAACATAGAAGTGCTAGTTTCTAAAGTTTTATCTATTTTTATGGTGGTCGTAATTTTGGTAGCGATCGCAGATTTAGGAGTCTTTATTTTTAAAGAGTTATTTACAATCCCTTATGGCAAGTTTAACGCAACCCTATATAAAGTTTTCGGTTTATTTTTAAATATTTTAATTGCCTTAGAAATTCTAGAAAATATTACAGCCTATTTAAGAAGACACGTTTTTCAAGTTGAATTAGTGATTGTCACTTCTTTAATTGCTGTTGCCAGAAAAATTATTATTCTTGACTTAGAAAAAATTGGAGGTCTTGATATAATTGGTCTAGGTGTAGCTATTCTTGCCTTATCAATTAGTTATTTGATAATTCGTCTCAGTAATTCCAAAGATGCAAGTTGAAATAATTCATAATTCGTAATGGTGATTTATACCCCACCACAAAACTTGCCACTTTTTCCATTCCCTATTCCTCATGCTCCCCCCATCAACTTTGGGGTTGTCGAACAATGACAGATTTCTTTCAATTTGAAACAGACTTTGTTGATTCTCTGCGTTGCATCCCTATGCAGGTGCGTTGTAAATTAGATACCTGTGGCATCAAGCTAAAATTGCCTGACTGGAATCAAATGACGACAGATGAACGGCAAGCTTTAGTCGAATTACCTTGCACTACAGAAACGGAAATTCAGTCTTACCGCGAGCATATCGAGCAATTAATCATACAACGCACAGGTGTAGCAGCTACAAAATTGCCCATTGAGCCTCATCCTGCATGGCTAGACTCTGCAACTGTACCAGCTAGCCTTCAGGAAAAAGCTCAAGAAATAGGTGTAACCCTGACACAGCAACATTGGGCAGCTTTAACACCCTTACAGCGTTTTGCTTTGATTAAACTCAGCCATCCAGGACATGAAAACAGAAACTTTCCTAGAGCGATCGCAGAATTTAATCTGCTTTAATTAAGCAATAGTCATTAAAAGAAAAAATTTTTAAAGTGTATTACACTTTGTTAAGTTATCACTTTTAAATGATACACTACAACACTGCTAATATTGTAGTGTATCAGAAATGAGTGCAGATGCTAAAATAACCAAATCTAAATTAATTTTTACTTAAAATGGCATTTCTTAATAAGAGTAACTGTTGATTTTATCATAACTTATCAGCTCGCTTCTGCATTGCCAAATTTGTCAGAGTATAATTAATCTGACTACTTAATAAGTACTGGCAATAGTTAAGTTTAGTAATTTCCATAAAATTAGGATTTATTTTATGCATCCTCAGTTAATTTTTTCATGATTTGATGAATACTTAACATAGTCAATTACTGTTACTAATTTCAGTAATCTGTTTAAGCAAGGGAAAACCTAACTTGTGCCTTTGGTCAACATATAAATGAGCCACGTTCTTAGCGAGATGGCGAAT
>NZ_JAVRBY020000053.1:0-50714 GCF_034531035.1 Nostoc sp. DedQUE02
ACCCATAACCATTGCCAATGCGGCAACTCGTTGAGTTGAGTTGAGGAAGACGCTTGAAGTAAAAAACAACGGATCTTTGAGAAACCGGAAACTTCGCTCAGTAGACTGTTGTGCTTTGTATTCACGTAAAACATCATCATCGCTGAGTCGGATTCATTACCGTCTCCAAATTTATTTATGGAAAAGAAAAAATGCAAAGCAACATTAATTCAAGCCCCCGGATTTATCCGTGGGGTCTTCAATGCGTGAATTTTGAATACTTCGACTGCGCTCAGTACAAGTTTTGAATTTTGAATTCCCCGCAGGGGTTGACCGTCTACTTACCCCCTACAGCGATCATCTTTATCCTTGAGACAAGAACTTATCCTGCAATATCTTTCCCACTCTTGTAGTTCATAGCTCTAGGTTTCCTCTTGCCGATAGGGACTACTGTTGATCTCTTGGGAGGTTGAGGAGGGCGGCATTTTTCACAGTAAAGCGGTCGTACACCAAAAGTTTCTCTCTGGGTCGGTTGTTCGCACTGCTTGCATACGAAGTTGAAAACGCGGGTGTGAATTTCCCGCTTGTGCGCTCTGACGGTGTACTCTCGGACTTCAATAATTTTGCTGGGCATCGGCTTAGTGAGCGGTATTCTATTTTTAAGGATAATTTCTAAGCATCAATATATTCGTACATCTAATTACTAAAACAGTGACAATTAGTTAGCAGAGCAGCAATTCTCATTTTGAAACCAGTTTACGTCATTTGAGCGTTCAATGAAATTGTTAAGAATTGTTAACCCTTTGAATAACAAGGGTTTTTATGTCAGGAAATCTTCAAATGAGAATTGCTGTTAGTAGAGGGTAGCGACCGATCTTTAATTTTGTTTTAGTATTTTTTCAATTTCTACTAATTTGTGACGTAAGACTTCCTGTAAAATCAACACAGCGATCGCAAGAAGGCGACTTCCTTTGGGAGCATCACAATCAGGTGGGCGAAACATCGTTATTGGCAACCAGTTCCCTATGAAAATAGGTGAGCTACGTATAAAGTAGTTAAGTAACCTTTAGTTATTTGACCATTGAATTTAGTATTAATTAATTCAGCGATCGCATCGAAAAAACGCGCCTTTTTAAGGCTATCCAAACTAAGATGACCAGAGTAGGTATTCAAGAGGTTGAGATAGGTTGCAGTATCATATTTTGCATCCCATCGATAAGAGCGATATGTCACTTTGCCAAACAAACCGGTTTGCTCAATCTCACTTGTTTTACTAGGTACTTCATGCTCACGAAGAAGAGGCTGATCATCCTTAACTAACTCAGGAACAAAGCGGCGATATAGCTCCTGCACCTCCTCAAAGAAGCAATTACTAAAATCACTATGTACGTGTTCATTCCAAAATAGCGCGATCGCTCCTTCAGATGTGAGAGCAAGATCCGTTTTTTTGTAAGCAATACTTGGGTCAAGCCAATGGAAAGCAGTCGCCGAAATCACTAAATTAAAAGCATTTTCTTCCGTCACCCAATCCTCAAAAGCGATGTTACGCACTTCTACTTGCGGATAAGCAGCCAGATTTTTTTGAGCAACTTTAGCAAGATTCTCGCCCAACTCAATGCAGAGTATACGATAACCCCGGCGGGCAAAGGGCACAGTTGCCTGACCAGTACCACAACCAATCTCTAATATCTTTCCGTCTGGAGTGATTTTTGAGAGAGACACCACATCGTCAAAAAGTGCCTCTGGATATCCTGGTCGAACTTGGTCATACAACAGTGCTACTTGATTAAAAGTGGTTCTTAATTGACTTCTTTCATCTGTCATGTTTGTGGTCATACCATGAGGGTGTAGTGGGGGAGCTAAAAGTCCTAAAGCCACAGCGAAACACTTTTCAAACAACCTCTTAGACTCAATTTATAAACTCTCTAATTTAAGTAATTCACTGTAATTATACAGAATTACAGTTGATTATGATTGTATGGAAGTTAACACAAGCTAATTTAAAAATCAAGCACTAAGGATGATGGTGCTATTGATGCAAGTGGTAAAAAGAAAGAAACCATAGGTTTGATACTAGCGATCGCGGTTTACACCAGACTGGTATTGAAGAAGCGGTTAGAGGATGTCTGAGAAGTATCAAATATTTATCGATCCCCCCTAACTCCCCTTAAAAAAGGGGGGAATAAGAGTCTTAAAGTCCCCCTTTTTAAGGGGGATTTAGGGGGATCTTCAAGAGTTAAATGTATATAAAATAACTTTTTAGACATCCTCTTAGCGGGGCGTGCCAATCCGAGATTTTCACGCAGCGTGTTGCCCTCATACTCTTTATTGTTTTATTAACTATAGGACTGATATTTGATTTCTGAAAAAAATTTAGGGAGGTTGATATAGCAACTTACACTCTCTACTTTTAGTAAAGACGCAGTGCAAATGAGGCAAAAATATGGTATCAAAAAAATCTAGATTATGGAAAATCAAACGCTTTTTAAATGTACTGCTACTTTTGGCTATATTCTTAGGCACTCTTTTATTACCACCCACTTTTGCACATGTAATAGAGGATAATTCTATTGTTCAAAGCTTGGTTGATGCCCAAAACTTGTATGAGCAGGGAAGAAAATTCTATAAAGCCGAACAATTTGCTGAGGCTGTTAAAGTATGGCAGCAAGCTATCTCTGGATTCAAAAGCAATAGAGATGAACTGCGAATTGCGATGACGCTGGGCGATTTATCATTAGCTAATCAGCAACTTGGACAGTGGGCTGAGGCAGAAAGTACGATCGCTCAAAGTCTCAACTTATTACAAACTGCTCAAAATATAGACACCAAAGAGCGATCGCAAATTCTAGCCCAAATCCTAGATATTAAAGGTCGCCTACAATTGGCTCAAAACAAGGCTGAAGATGCCTTAAATACTTGGCAACTCTCGGTTGACATCTACAAAAAAATAGGAGACAACAAAGCAGTTATTCGTAACCAGATTAACCAAGCGCAAGCTTTGCAAGCTTTAGGGTTTTATCGTCAAGCTGAGAAGACGCTAAGGCAAAGTACCCAAATTCTCCAAAGTCAACCCAACTCACCTGTTAAAGTCGCAGCTTTGCATAGTCTCGGCAATGTCGTGCAAGTCACTGGTGATTTAGAAACATCTCGGCAGATATTGCAGCAAAGTTTAGAAGTAGCTTTATCGTTGCCAGATCAAGAAGCGATCGCTGATATTCTCCTCAGTCTGGGTAATACAGCCCGTGTTCAGCAAGACACGCAAACAGCTATAAAATATTATCAACAAACTATCAAAACTGCAACCTCACCCACTACACGCATCCAAGCTCAAGCCAATCAACTCAGACTACTGCTAAAAACTGAGCAATTAGCAGCTTTCCAAACATTGTCCTCTCAAATTAAAACTCAGCTTCACGACTTACCCCTTAGTCGGACAGCAATTTCTGCCCGCATTAACTTTGCCCAAAGTCTGATGCAATTCCGAAAAAAAACCGCCGCAGACACGGACTCATGGTTGGAAATTGCCCAATTACTGGCAACTGCTATTGAACAAGCAAAAAGTTTGCAAGATAAACGCACAGAATCTTATGCTATTGGTGTTTTAGGACAAGTTTACGAACAAACTCAACAGTGGTCTGATGCCCAAAACCTCACCCAGCAAGCTTTGCTCATCGCTCAAGCTATCGATGCTAAAGACATTGGCTATCAATGGCAATGGCAATTGGGACGTTTACTGAAAACTAAGGGAGATATCAAAGGAGCAGTATCAGCTTACACAGAAGCAGTTAATAATCTCCAAGCCCTCCGCAGTGATTTAGTTGCCGTCAATTCTACAGTGAAATTTTCCTTTCGAGAGGAAGTTGAACCAGTTTATCGACAGTTGGTTGATTTACTTTTGCAATCTCAGGGGAACTTGCAAGTTAGCTTTGAAAATCTCAAAAAAGCCAGCAATACAATCGAATTACTCCAAATAGCAGAACTAGAAAACTTCTTTCGCAATAACTGTTTAAATGTTCAAATCAGTAATCCAAAAAAAGATCCAACGGCAACAATTATTTATCCATTTATTTTGCCAGACCGATTAGAGGTGATCGTTGAGTTGCCTCAACAGCGTTGGTTGCACTACACTACCCCTGTAGTTAAAAAAGAATTGGAAACTACTTTAGCGCAACTACAGGAAAATCTACCCAAACCACACACGCTGCGACAGGTTCAATCTTTATCCCAGAAGGTTTACAAATGGCTAATTCAACCTGCTGAAGCTGCCTTAGCCGAAACTAAAACTCCTACTTTGGTGTTTGTGTTGGATGGTTGGTTGCGGAATATTCCGATGGCAGTTCTCTACGATGGCAAACAGTATCTAGTTGAGAAGTATAACATTACACTTACCCCCAGTCTGCAATTAATTGAACCCAAACCATTAGAGAAAGGATTAAAGGCAATAGCCGCAGGATTGACACAAGCAAGTTCAGGATTTTCTGCACTACCCAATGTCAAACTTGAATTAGAACAAATCCACTCTCAAATCCCTAGCAGCATCCTTCTGAATCAAGAATTTACTAGCAAAGCTTTGCAAAATCGGATTAATTCTTTATCTTTCCCTATCGTTCATCTTGCAACTCATGGTCAGTTTAGCTCCAAAGCTGAGGAGACATTTATTGTCGCTTGGAATGAGCGTATTTATGTGAAAAAGTTAAGTGAACTAGTGCGAACACTAGAGCAAAACAGACCCGAAGCAATTGAATTGCTCATTCTTAGTGCTTGTCAAACAGCAGCCGGCGACGAACAAGCTGCACTGGGAATTGCTGGTGTTGCTTTTCAGGCAGGAGCGCGCAGTACGATCGCTTCTTTATGGAACTTGGATGATGAGTCTACTGCTGTGTTGATGAATCAATTTTACCAAGAGTTAGTCAACAAAAACCTGACTAAAGCTGAAGTACTCCGTCGCGCCCAACTAGCTCTTTTGCAAAATCCTAAATATAAACGTCCCAGGTTTTGGGCCCCCTATGTTTTGTTGGGTAATTGGCTTTGAGTCACTCTCGCCACTTCATGTAGTGGGATTCAGGTCAATACGGTTCGGTTAAAGGGTAAAGGGGAAAGGGGAAAGGTTTTGAATACATCCTTTCCCCTTTACCCCTTACCCTTTCCCCAAATCATAAGGAAAGTGAAAAATGCTTATCCGAACCGTATTGGGATTCAGGTTGGGAGTTGGAGTTAACTTTTTGTGAATTTACTTCCGCAGATGCGATTGTTTCGACAAACAATGGCATTGCATTGACTTGCAATGCCATTGCATCGACTAACAATGCCATTACATCGACTTGCAACGCCATTGCACCGACTGACAACGCCATTGCATCGGCTGATGAATTATATCGTATAAATTTATGTAAAGAAATTAGTAAGTTTTGCGTAAAACTAACGCGATCGCAACTGAAAATTATTAGAGGTGACTGCAACCACCGTAAACCCACATTAATAGTGTGACATAACCAAAAGTTAGCGATCGCTGTTTGCTAAGAGGCTTGCAATGTCCAAAATAAGTATTCGTTGGGGCTGGTTTATAGGAATTGCAATATGTGGTTCAAGCATTTGGAGTACAAATTGCGCTTTTGCCCAAATTATCCCGGATGGGACTTTGCCTAATAACTCTAGTGTCAAATTAGAAGGGAACAACAGCATCATTGAAGGAGGAACCCAAGCAGGTGGCAATTTGTTCCACAGCTTTCGGGAGTTTTCTGTCCCGACTAACGGCGTTGCTTTGTTTAATAATGCTGCGGATATTCAGAATATTATCAGTCGGGTAACGGGTGGATCGGTCTCTAATATTGATGGGTTAATTTACGCTAATGGTACAGCTAATTTGTTTTTGATTAATCCCAATGGAATTGTATTTGGTCAGAATGCTCAATTAAATGTTGGTGGTTCCTTTGTGGCGACTACAGCGAATGCGATCGTTTTTGGCAATCAAGGTTTCTTTAGCGCTTCAAATCCCGAAAGTTCTTCATCGCTGCTAACAGTCAATCCAACGGCATTACTATTTAATCAAATCAAAATTGCATCTATCGAAAATAACTCAGTTGCTCCCTCCGGTTTAAATCCATCTTCTGAATTTATAGCAACGGGTTTACGTGTACCAGATGGCAAGAGTTTGCTGCTGGTAGGCGGTGATATCAATATGAATGGTGGAGCATTGTTTGCTTTTGGTGGGCGAGTAGAGTTAGGTGGGTTAGCAAGTGCGGGAATAGTTGGGTTGAATGAGTATGGTAATAATCTGAGCTTGAGTTTTCCCAATAGTGTAGAAAGAAGTGATGTGTCCCTCAGCAATGGCGCTGGAGTAAATGTAGCTGCTGGCGATGGTGGAAGTATCGCGGTTAATACCCGAAATTTAGAAATGACAGGAGAGAGTGGACTGTTTGCAGGAATAGATATTGAACTGGGTTCCGATCTTAGTAAGGCGGGAAATATTGAAATTAATGCAACTGGAGCAATTAATCTTCATAATGTGAGTGAAATTGCCAATTATGTGGGATTAGAAGCAAAAGGGCAAGGAGGCGACATCAATATTACTGCTAACACTTTGCAAACTGAGGGAGGGTCACAAGTGGTTACTGGTACATCAGGTGCTGGCAAGGGGGGGGATTTAATTGTTGATGTCCAAGACGTGGAAGTGATTGGTGAATCAGCTGATGGTCGTATCAGTTACTTAGGAACTTCCACACAGACAAACTCAACAGGGGATGCGGGTGATTTAACAATTAAAACTAATACCTTGCTAGTACGAGACGGAGCACAGGTGAACACTAGTACCTTTGGTAAGGGCAAGGGAGGAAATTTGAGTATCAATGCCGACAAAGTGCAAGTGATTGGTATGTCTGATGATAGACAAGTTTCCAGTGGCTTGTTTGCTGAAGCGGGCACCGGCTTATCTGGAAATGCCGGAGATTTGACGATTAACGCTGGTGAGTTACTGATTCAGAACGGGGCAAATGTCAGCGCTGATACATTTGGCAGTGGCAATGGAGGGAATTTAAGCATCAATGCTGGCAAAGTGCTGATTCAGGATGGGGTAGATGTCAGTGCTGCTACATTTGGTAGTGGCAATGGAGGGAATTTAAGCATCAATGCTGACAAAGTGCTACTGTTTAATGAATCTGCCGACAGTCTTTATAGCAGCTTAACTGTTCAAGCTGATAAAGGCGCAACTGGTGATGCCGGAGACTTGACGATTAACACTGGTGAATTGCTCGTTCAGAACGGCGCACAGGTAACTGCCAACACGTTTGGTAGTGGCAATGGAGGGAATTTAAGTATCAATGCTGACAAAGTACGATTGATTGGTCGCTCTGATGATAATCGCTTTCCCAGCGGCTTGTCTGTTACTACTGAGCGAAGCGCAACTGGAGATGCGGGAAATTTGACGATTAATACTGGTGAGTTGCTAATTCAGGATGGAGCACAAGCAGGTGCTGCCACATTTAGTAGTGGCAATGGGGGAAATTTAACTGTTATCGCTGATAAAGTCCAACTGATTGGTAGAGGCAGTGCCTTGACTACTTCCGCACAGCGAAACTCAACAGGAAAGGCGGGAGAGTTGACAATTAAAACTCGTGAGTTACTGATTCAGAATGGAGCACAGGTCAGTGCTGCTACATTTGGTACTGGCAATGGGGGGAATTTGACCGTCACTGCTGATAAAGTGCAACTGATTGGTACAGGCAGTGCTTTGGCTGCTTCCGCACAGCGAAACTCAATAGGGAATGCGGGAGATTTGACAATTAAAACTAATACTTTGCTAGTACAAGATAAAGCTTTTATCGCTGTGGAAAGTTTGGGAATAGGAACCGCAGGCAATATGACATTAAATGCTCGCTCTATTCGTGTAAATAATGATGCTTTTCTTAGCGCTGATACACGCAGTGCTAAAGTTGACCCGAATAGGGAGCAAGCGACAATTAATATTAACTCAGGAGATTTGATAATCAGCCGCAATAGCAATATTTTCACCAACGCAACAGGAGAAAATGTTATCGGCGGCAACATCAATATTAATACCGATTTCCTTGTTGGTTTTGAAAATAGTGATATCAGCGCTAATTCTGCTAACTTCCGTGGTGGGAATGTACGAATCAATGCCCAAGGTGTCTTTGGTATACAATTTCGAGATATCGCATCTGATAAAACAAGCGATATCACCGCCACTGGGGTAAGTTCTGAGTTAAGTGGTACTGTAAAAATCAACACACCTGATGTAGACCCTAACAACGGCTTAGTTAACCTGCCAACCGTACCAGTTAACACTGAAGTAGCACAGACCTGTCAAGCTAGCGGAAGTTTAGCTAAGAGCAGTTTTACAATCACTGGACGCGGTGGCTTGCCCCCTAATCCAGGTGAAGCTCTTAACACTGATGCAGTGCAAGTAGATTTGGTGACTCTCAATCCAAGCGATGATAACCGCAGTAGCTCCTTTGTTCCCAGCAAAACAACTACCTTTGTACCAGAACCGATCATAGAAGCTACTAGTTTGGCGCTAAACCAAAAAGGGGAAGTCGTCCTGACAGCAAATCTTCCCACCACTACGCCCCATAGTCCTTGGTTGAAGCCTGCATCTTGCAGAGCAGCTCACCGGGTTGACAGTTAAGAGCTTTGCAATATTTTCTCTGGCATCACACGAATATTTTTGTGCTTGCTGATAGTCACAGGATGCATAGCTGTCATCTCAATACTGCTCGGGTTTTGGATTTTTAACTCGGAGTTGGGTTTAGGGAAAAGGTTAAAGGGTAAAGGTTAAAGGTTTTTTCTTTCCCCTTTTCCCCTTAACCGACAAGTATTGGCTGTCATCTCGGCAAGCTTTAAAAAGCCGCGAGTTAGTGGCAGCGTAAACAGAATTCAGAAGTCAAGAACCAGTTAAAATGCAAGTGGTAGGGTGCAAAGGTGAAGAAAATGTGGCTTTCTCTGACCCTTTTAGTTAAATTGATAAACATTGATATTTATATTACAGTACAATTTTGATTAACCCAATTATCAGGAATTCTTTCTAAAATACCAGAACCAAACACCTTATTCATTTCTAAATATTCTAAATGAACGTAACCAATATGACAGTGACAAGTTTGGTTGCTACAAGGTTGCTCAAATAAAGCTGCTTCCCAGTCAGAATCATAAATATTACTAATTGCTGCTTTAATAAAATGACATCGGTACATTGTTCCGTCACCATCAACAGAAATCACTGATTTTCCAGCCCGACAAGAATGCCCAAAGCTAGAATAATGATGAGTGTTTAATTCATATAATGGGTCAATAGATTGAAAAAATTCTCGATTTTCTGGTGATAAATTAGGAAGTTCAGCTTTCACAGCATTAATCCACAAATAAACGTGGTTTGGTAACTCTTGACGTAAAGCTGCTATTTCCGCTTGAAACTTGGGAAAACCGACAACTCCAACGCTGAATTTGATATTTTGGTTATCTAGATTGAGGCATTTTTGTAAAAAGCGATCGCGTGACACCCATTCAGAATGAAAAGTTGCCCAAAGTGCCAATTTATCTTTATTACATTCCTCTAACCAATCTAAATTACAAGATAGATTAGTTTGAATTGCTGCTTTGTTAACATTGGGCAACTGTGTTAATTTTATCAGTGCTTGCTGATACCAAGAATGGATTAGAGCTTCTCCCCAAGGAGTAAAAAGAATTGAAAATTGATGTTGGGTATGTTGGGAAATCCAATTGACAAAACGTGCTAGTGCTTGTTGATCAATTGCTAATTCTGCGGCTGTTTGTTGGCGTTTGGCAAAGGGGCAATATTCACAACCGTAGTTGCAACTGATTAAAGGGCCGCGATAGAGGATGGTGAGGTGCATATTAATAATTAGTGAAATCTGATTATTCAGCAATAGAACAGTAGCGATATATATAGTATTTCTTATCTTTTTCTTGTTTTTGATTATCATTAATTAATTGACAGTCTAACTGGGATAAACGCTCAATCATTTCATCAGATAAAAAATTCTCAGTAAGATTTAAAATATCGAGTTTGTTTACGTGTGATGAGTTAAATAAAGCTTCTGCACCTTCATTTGAAAGAGTTCCCATTGCTAGATCGAGGATATTAAGAAACTTAATTGCAGGCATATTAACTAGCGCACGAGCAATATCATCAGAATATTCACTATTTCGTAGTCCTAAATAACTTAAACTTGGAAATAATTCGCCGCTAATAATTGGCATTAGGTCGTCAATAAATGAATCACCACCATAACTAGGACTTCCTAGCCATAATTCTAAATGTTGTAATGCTGGTAAATCTAAAGCACATATTTGAGCTATAGTTTCTGGAATTAATCCTCCACTTTCAATGATAATTGCTTTTAAATTATCATGTTTTAACTGACTGAATTGTAAACCTTTCCCTCCACGTATTTGGATGATTTCTAACTGAGGGTAAGCGTTTAATAGAGGACTGATATCACTTTGCTCTATACTAGAAATCATCCATTCAGAAAATTCTATATCACCAATAAATATAGCCTTCAAATTTTTCAGTTTGTCTTTAACCTCAACTAAAGCATTAACTACAACACTGGAATCGCAATCGCCATATTTATCCCACATACCAATTACTAAAGCTTCAATTTTATTGGCATTGGGATGTTGACTTAATATATTCAGTTTTTCTCTAAAAATTTATACATTTTCTTCCCATTTTCGACATCTTATAGCATAAGCAATTCTCATAGGGTCTATAATTCCAATTGCTGGGTCAAAATCTTCAACCTTTTTATTAGAAAATTTACTTACATGATGGTCGTAATACCACTCTAAACGCTCAGGCAATCTCCAGCTTTTATAAGCTTTTACAGCCTGATTTACTTGTGTTTCTGTTCTTTCTCTTAGTAATAAATAGGCGGAACGTTGCACTAGGGATGATTCATCATTTAAAGCCGCAATTACTAAATCTAAACCTGCATCACCATATTGCAGTGCGTCATTTACAGCATCTATTCTGGCTTTGACTAGAAAACTTGCCAAGCGTTGTTTAACACCTTCAATTCCACCTAAAACCACACCTTGTACTGGTGGTGCTGCTTCTCCTCCGAGTACTGCGTCAAATTCTCTAGGCTGATTTTGATTGTTTGTCATATTTTCCTTAATGGTAGATGTAATGTAAATATCTGTAAAAACGCGATCAATCGCTTCTCTACAAATCTTTTTGAAACCCACTATTTCAACTCATAATCCTCCATTAATTCCTGGACTTTCTCAGAAAATAACCACGCGCCAATAGTGTCAGAACGCTCAATGCCAAATTCAGTTAACTGTAAAATATCCTCATCTTTTATCGCCAAATTCAAAGCAAGCAGTTCTGAAAATTCTGGAAAATCAGCGTATACTTCACTACCGAACTGCTGACGATAATTAGCACAATTCAATCCTTCATCGGAAAGCAAAGATAACAAAATATACCGCCGACGTTGTTCTTCAGCATTTAGTTGAAAACCATAGTGCGCGTAGTCAAATGACTCATCTGCTGTTTGAATATATGCTTGTAAAATCTCGCTGATTCCCTTTGCTCCCACTGCATATTCGTTGGAGTAGTGCAAAGTATTAGTGTACGAACGTGCGCCACAACCTAAACCAATCATCCCGTCGGCTTGACAGCAGTAGACGGGAGAGGGGGGAGAGGGGGCAGACAAGGAAGAAATATTGCTACCTTGTCTACCTTGTCCCCCTTGTCCCTCTTCCACCCGTCGAAACATCCGCATGGAAACTTGCGTATATCCTTCTGACAATAATAGCGATCGCCCTTCTCGATAACAAGCTAAACGAATATCGTCCCATTCTCGATCTGTGCGTCCCAAACCTGTGAGCGATCGCACATACAATGGATATAGATAAATTTCTTCTGGTTGAAAACGCAAAGTAGCTTGTATTGATTGCAACCAAGTATTTACAGTTTGTCCGGGTAAACCGTAAATCAAATCAATATTCAGAGTGGGAAATCCCATCTCTTTTATTCTTGTCAGCGTTGCTTCTACTTGGGTAGTAGATTGACGGCGCTGGGTGGCTAAAACTTCCGAATTGATGAAGCTTTGGACACCAATGCTAACACGATCGACGGCGTGCGATCGCAACAGTTTTAACTTCTCCTCAGTTGCGGTTTCTGGTGAAACTTCCACAGAAATGGGAATTTCCTGTAATTTCGCACCCATCGTATTTTCAGCAATATCGAGAACAGTTTCGAGGTGTTCAATGGGTAATTGAGTTGGAGTTCCGCCACCGATAGCGAACCTCGCAAATGACGCATCATCTAACACCGCTTTCATCCGTTGCGCCTGTCGCTGTAACGTGCGGACATATTGACTGATAAAATCTTCATTGTGGCTGACTGTAGTAAACAAGTTGCAGAAACCACAACGCATTTCACAAAACGGTATGTGTATATAGAGAAATAACGCTTGTCTATCTTGCTGCGTCCAAAGTTCCGGAAGATATACAGGTGGGTTGAAAGGACGATAAGCTGTTTTGTGGGGATAAGAATAAACGTATGCTTGATAAGGAGACTGGGCAATCTTGGATTTTAGATTTTGGATTTTAGATTGAGGATTTTGGATTTTAATCATAAACTTTTAAGGTTTTTATAAAATAAACTCTGTATATGGAACAGTCCAAACAACGGGATGGCTAAGTCGATGTCCAGTGTAACCATCTTCACCATAAGTTGTCCCGTGGTCGGAACAGAGAATGCAAAAAGTAGAGTGTCTTTGGCGTATAATATTCCAGAGTTTAGCTAATTGACTATCAACGTATTCCAAAGCTGCAACGTGAGATTCAACGGTGTCAATTTTATCCTTGGCATTGGGAAGGTAAAAGTAATTTGGTTGATGCAAAGCCGAAATATTTATAAATAAAAATATCCGTTGATTATGTGGCGTTTTTTCTAAAATCTCCCCCGCCAGATTTACCTGATTTTCTGTAGATGTTGGGTTAGTAACACCTAACTCTGGACTCCAGTAACTTTCAGCAAACATTGAAGGAAATACATTACCTATAGGATTGCGTTTGTTAAAAAAACCAACTCCACCAATGCAAACTGTATGATATCCCTTAGCAGCTAATCCACTAACAATATTTGAGCTATCTAACACACAAGTTTTATCAGTTGTGGTGGTACTTCCTTCAAATCCCAAAGCAAAAAGGCGGGGGTGAATTCCTGGCGTTACAGGCGTAGGTAAAAAGCCTGCGAAAAAAGCATGATGAGAAGCATAAGTAAAGTTTCCGGGTGAATGGCGTTCTTCCCAACCTGTTTTGGGGAGTACTTTTTCTAAATTAGGAGTGCGTTTTTGTGCGAGTAAATCCTTGGCTACGTCATAACGCAGTGTGTCTAAGGTGATAAATAAAATATCATGAGTTCCGACGATTTGATTCATATTGAACATAGCGAGGAAAAATTATGCTCTATTTATAGTCCGCCAGTATAGTGTGTTATCGCCTTAGCGTAACGCGCCATCGAAAATTAAAAACTACCTTATTTAGAAGTATTATTTATTCGTATAAACAGGTATAGCGATCGCCAAATTCAGATTCCTCATTTTCGTCGTTAGCCTGTGGATTTGTAATTACTTGACAATCTAGTTGAGATAATTCTTCAATCATATTTGTAGAGAGATAATTCATTGAAACATCAAGGGTATGAAGCTGATTAATAGAAGGAAAATTCAGTAAAGCTTTAGCACCTTCATCAGTCAAAGTTCCCATCGAAAGGTCAAGTATTGCAAGACGGTCGATGATTGTTGGTAATTCTGTTAAGCATATAGCAATATTGTCAGAGTAATCGCTGCTTCTTAGCCCCAAGTATTTCAAATTTGGGAATAACTCTCCTGACATAATTGGTAATAGATGCATAGTTCCGCTATCACTGTTAGTTCTATGGCAACCACCCAGCCATAATTCAAGATATTCTAGTGCTGGTAAATCAAGCTGACAAATTTGGTCAACAGTATCCGAGTTGATAAATATTAAGCCAGTTTCAAAAATTAGAGTTTTTAAATATTTATGTCGTAAAGGTTTAGGTCTGATAGGTGAACACCAACCACCTCTTACTTGTAATACTTCCAATTTAGGAAAATTTCTTAATACAGGTGTAACATCACCTAACTCTAAGTATGAACTCATAAATGGACGTGCTTCTGCATTTCCGATAAATAAATATTTAAGATTAGCTAACTTATCATCAGCATCAAGTAGAATTTTTATATAATCATCAAAATTATCACCGATAGAATAAGAACCCCGTGGTACATAGTTATAATTACAACCACGTATTTCACGGCTTAAAGCTTCGATTTTGCTTGTATATGAATCTTGCAATAATATCTTTAATAATTCTAAATTCACAACATAAACTTTACCTTCTGGATGGTTAATTCCAACGTCAGGATTAAAATATTCTTTCGTCCAATCTTCCAATTGTGTGAAATATAACCAAGGTGCAAAAGATAATAACGCTTGTTTTCCCTTGTCTCCTCCCCTTTTTTTTAATAACCTTGCAGCAAAATGCTGCACTCGCTCGGAAGAATCTGTTAAAGTATTAATCACTAAATCTAAACCCATATCCCCATAATTCAAAGCTTCAGAAATAGCAGCGAGTTTCACTTCAATAACCGAACTTTTTAAGCGACTTTTTACCCCTTGAATTCCTCCTAATACCACACCACTAACAGGAGGTGGTGCTTCTCCACCAAGTAGTGCGTCAAATTCTCCCGGTTTATTTGAATTGTTGTTCATTTTGGTTAATCCTAATTTATAGTTGCACCCTAAATTTATCTTGCCAAAATCGCCTTAGTTTCACTCGTATAAGTATCCATCCCATTCCATAAAATCCCCGGTAGTAAATCACCAAAAGCATTAATCTCTAAAATTGCATGATTTTTCCAATCTGGTAAAATCAGTAAATCAACTCCGCAATACAAACTATTAGGAAATAACGCTGCTGCTTGTTCGCAAGTTCGCTTCATCATCTCCCAATTTTCTGCACCAACTTTTGCTAAAAACTCCTCTGTATCTCCCCGTTCATTTCCCAAATGCAAATTTGTCATTGGACTTTTACCAAGGCGAACAACTATATGCTGTGCTTCACCATTGATAACCACGACACGCACATCAAAGCCGCATCCTTGTAAATGTGCTTTGGGTAGCCATTCTTCAACTTGTACGCCTTCTGCTGTCAAGATATTGATGGTATCGGCGATTTCTTCGCGGCGGGTGTAGTGGCTAATTTTCCGGGAGTTGTAAAGTAGAGTTTCGCCATTTTCCCGCACTCGTTCGACGGTGGTAATAGCTGATTCAAAACGGGAATTTGCGCGGTAAGCAACGACTCCAGAAGCGGCGGAACCGTGGGAAAGTTTGACGAATACTCGTTCTATTCCCTGGATTTGCATTTGTTCGCGCAAATGTTCGTAGTTGTGAATTTTACCTAGAGAACGAGGAACGGGAATATTGTGATGGCTGAATCTTTCGTGACAGGCTGGTTTGTCAAACATCACAGCAATATCTTGCGGATGGTTCATGAAGTTACCCAAAAGAGGAGTAAGTTGAGATTCCCATTTTTGTAATAGATATCGCCAGCCTAAATACCACTGTCGCGGGTAAAGGATGCGTCCTTTGTCGAATTCTAATTCCATAGCTTCGCCAGGACTGATACGTTGATGTTGTCCGTTATCTGATACATTGAAACCTGCGGCGATGATGGCTTGATCGATATCAAAGTTTTTCTCAGGAGAATCGAAGCGGATAATGGTGTTGGGTGCGTTGAATTGTTCCAGGGTTTGTTTACCGGAAATTAAATCTGCGTAATCTATTACGGTAGCTGGTGGTAAGTTGAAATGAGTTAGTGCTTGTTGGAGGAAACCGACACGGCGATTTTCAGGGTTGGCGATAAGGATAAAGTTGAGCGGTTGTTCTGAATTTTTATTCATACAAAGCACAGTATCGTGATTCACTACAACCTCTATAAACTTCACTTTCTTGTGCATCTACAATTACCTGACAGTTAAGTTGTAACAATCGTTGAACCATACCTTCTGATAAGCAGTTATTAGAAATATTGAGTGTATGAAGCTGATTGATGGCTGGACAGTTTAACAAAGCCTGTGCGCCGCGTTCGCTTAAATTTCCCTTTGATAAATCAAGCACTAAAAGACGTTCTATAATTGGTGACTGCACTATTTTCTCTGCAAGCAGATCAGAAAATTCACTGCTACGAAGTCCCAAATAAGCCAACTTGGGAAACTTTTCACCATCTAAAATTGGCTTTAATACATCCATAACAAATGTTGAGTGAGGTAGCTGTCTACCAAGCCATAGTTCTAGGTATTCTAAATTGGGTAATTCCAAAGCACAAATTTGAGCAAAATTCTCAGAATTAATATCTGCTGTTTCTATAATCAGTGTTTTGAGATTTTCATGTTTGAAAGATTCGCATTCTAAGAGGTACTGATAAAATTGACCTCGGACTTTTAGTAATTGCAAGTTAGGAAATGCTTCTAAAATCGGACGAATATCAAAAATTGCGAGTTTGGATTTGCGATATTCGTGTTGTTCTGTGTCTCCGATAAATAATGCTTGCAGATTTGGCAGTTGTTCGCAAGCATCACAGATGGCTTCTAAGACAATTCCAAATGAAGTATTATCATTAGAGTAACTATATCCTATTTTGCAAATCAAAGCTTGAAGTTGACTAATTTGAGTATCTTGCAAGAGCCTATTAAAAGGTTCTAAATTTATACTTTGGCTGCGATTTTCTGTTTGAAACTGAGTCGCATACGCATAAGTTATAGGGTCTGTAATACCAACTTGAGGATTAAATTCTTGGTATTTCCAGTTTTCTAGTTTAACAAAAAATTGATTATAACTCTCTGACATTAAAACCTCCATACCTTTACTTTGTTATCTACACCACCGCTTACCAATGTTTGCCCATCGGGACTAAGTGCTAATGAACGAATTAATCCCGTATGTGCTGAAAATGAAAATATTTTCTTACCTGAAGTTACATCCCAAACTTTAATATTTTGGTCGCCAGCAGTTAAAAAAGTTTGACTGTTAGGACTGAATACAATAGAACGCACCCAGTCAGCATGACCATAAAAAGAAAATAATTGTTTTCCGGTTTGCATATCCCAAATTTTGATTCTTTGGTCACTACCACTAACCAAATAATGCCCATTTTGACTAATTGCTAGGGAACGAATTGACTGTGAATGTCCTTGAATTTTCCAAATTTCACGTCTAGAATTTATGTCCCAAATTCTAATATCTTTATCTTCGCCTCCACTGATTAACAATTTGCCATCAGGAGATACGCAAAGAGCAAAAATTGAGCGAGAATGCCCTTCTAAAGTAGCAATTTCTTCACCCCAATTCCACTGCCAAACTTTAATACATCCATTCCCATCTGCACTAAAAAAGCTTTCTCCATTAGGGTGTATAGCCAAAGCATAAATTACAGTTGAATGCTTGCTTAATTTACCCAGATATTTCCCCTTACTTATATCCCAAAGCATGATAACTTTATCTGCACCAGCGCTAATCATCTTTTTTCCATCAGGACTAATGGCTATCCAATTAATATCACCAGTGTGATGATGATTAAAGCGCAAATCAAATTTTTCTTCTCCTGTTTCTAAATTCCAAACCTTTGGCGAATTGATACTTTTATGACGGTTATCACCTGCACTACATACTAAAGTTTTGCCGTCTGGGCTAATAGCTAGAGAATGAACTTGTGGATAATATGCTTGTAATGTACGATCGCACCGAAAAAATTCATAAATATTAAAGTCTTGCAGTGCTTGTTTTACAGATGCTTCAGGACGCGATGTCTGCGACGGGCTACGCCTACGCAAAATATTATAAGCTGATAATCTAACCTGTCCTGATTGATTACGTAAGGCTTTAATTACTATCTCTAAACCTGCATCACCATAATTCAACGCCTCAGAAAGCGCCGAAACTTGCGCCTCAAGCACGGAACTTTGCAACCGATTTTGTACGCCCTCAAGTCCTCCCAAAACCACACCGCTAACAGGAGGAGGTAGTTCTCCACCAAGCACTGCATCATATTCTCTAGGTTGATTTCGATTGTTGTTCATCTTGGGTTGTATATCGCCTATATTGTTATATTCGCTACTTTGATAGATTGACAAATGGTAATTTTGGCTTTACTTTATTCCCAGACTGAGTAATAGCGATCGCTAAACTGAGAATCTGCAATTACTCGACATTTCAACTTAGAAAATTGCTCAATTGTATTGTTATGTAAACGATTTCCAGAAATCTTGAGAGTGTGTAGACAATTAACTGCTGGAGATTCTAATAAAACATCACAATTACTTATATTCCCATCTGTTAATTCAAGTATTCTCAAATTTTCCATAATTGGAGAATTAACGATAGCCTGAGCAACTTCACTCAGATTTCCACATTGTCTTATTGCTAAGTAGGCTAAGTTAGGAAAAGATTTACCTGAAAGTACAGAGGCTAAATTATCAATATTAATATTGCTTAAATTGCTTCTATTTAGCCATAATTCAAAGTATTCTAAAGACGGTAAATCTAAATTACAAACTTTCGCTAAATTCTCATCAGATATACCATCAGCATCAACAATCAGAGTTCTTAGACTCTCATGTTTCAAAGATTTGATCGGTATATTAGAATTATTTTGATGATTACGAACTTGTACTATCTTTAATTCAGGTTTTAAAATATCTTCCTTCACCATACACCCGCGTATGTGAAGTAACTCTAATTTAAGATAGGCTTTTAACAGGGGATGAATGCTACATACATTGATATTTGATTTTTGATATTTAATATTCATTAAATCGCAGCAATTCCCAATCAATAAAGCTTTCAAACTTGTCAGTAATTCCTGAGCATTAACCAGCGTATCAATGAAATCTTTAAAAGCGTTTTTAATATCTGGATCTCTGTAATATATTTCGCATTTGATTGCTTCTATAGACTTAGCTTTGGAGTCTTTAAGCAAATGCGATAGTCTATCTTTACTATGTACACAATATGCTCTACCTATCGGGTCATGTATCCTACCTTCATAATAAGCATTATGCCAATCTTGAAATGTAGTTAAAACTAACCAAGGATCGTAATCAAGTAATGCCTGTTTTCCTTTAATACCCGCTTTATGTAGTAAATCAACAGCACAATCATGTATTGGCTCTGAAGAGTCATATAACGCTTCAATAATCAAATCTACTCCTGCATCACCATATTTAAGCGCATCTTCAAGTGCTGCAAATATCACTTCATAATCTTCACTATTTAGACGATTTTTAACCCCTTCAATTCCGCCCAAAACTACGGCATAATTTGGATTTTGTGCTTTACCACCAAGTACTGCGTCAAATTCTCCGGGTTGATTTAGATTGTTACTCATCTGAGATTTCCTTGCATTCATTAATTTCGACTATTAGGCACGATCTACTTATTGATAAATTACTCGGCAACAGAACAATAGCGTCCATGTATGTAGCTATCTTCATCTTCTTTTTTCTGACTATTTGCCAAAACATGCACATCCAAACCAGATAATTTCTCAATCATTTCCTGAGACAAAAAGCTTTCTGAAACATTGAGAATGTCAAGATAATTGATAGCCTCACAATTCAGCAATTCTTCAGCACCCGCATCACTCAACGTTCCCATCGAAAGGTCAAGTACGCTGATAGAATTAATAATTGGAGAGGTCACAATAGCATTAGCTATTTCATCGGTAAATTGACTATTGCGTAACCCTAAATAAGTTAAGTTGGGAAACTTATCTTCAAAAAGAATCGGATGTATATCTTCAACCCAACAGTCTCCACCGTAATCTTCACTGCCAAACCATAATTCTAAATGTTCCAATGCTGGCAGATTCATATTACAAATGTGGGCAACAGTATCTCGACTTAAACCCCCAGTTTCTACAATTAAAGCTTTGAGGCGATTGTGTCGCACTGGTGGACTAAAATGTAAACCGTCGCCACCACGAACTTGTAAAATTTCCAGTTTAGGATAAGCTTGCAAAATCGGGCTAATATCACTTTGTTGAATCCAAGAAATTTCGCATTCATCATAAGCAATATCACCAATAAAAACAGCTTTGAGATTAGTTAAATATTTTTTGGCATCAACTAAAGTTTGAACAATATCACTTGAATCACGTTCATAAGCTTCTGCCCACAAACCAAAGATTAAAGCTTCTAATTTGTTAGCGTTGGGTTCTTGCAAAAGCCTACTAATTTGACTCGGTAAATCCTCTTCATTATCATACTCATATCTGAGCGCGTAAGCTTTGTTAACAGGTTCAACAATACCTATATTTTTCTCAAAATCTACAACTTGCCGATTAGCAAATTGACTAATGTCAGACTCTTGATACTTCTCAAATCTCTCTTCCAAGTTCCAAGGTTTATATGTTTGCAATGCTTGTATAACTTGCGGTTCTACTCTTTGTTTTAATAGTCGATAAGCAAAACGCCGCACTAATTTCGATTTATCTTGCAACGCTTGTCTCACTACATCCAACCCTGCATCACCATATTTCAAGGCTTCGCTAAGTGCAGCAATTCGCACATTAGCTACAGGATTTGATAAACAACGCTTAATTCCCTCAATTCCTCCAAGAACAACTCCATCTATAGGAGGCGGCGATTGTCCACCAAGTACAGCATCATAATCTCTGGGTTGATTTTGATTGTCAGTCATGTTGCTTTACCTTTCAAGTCTTAATTAGGGTTCCCAAAAACTTTATTACAAGCTTGCTCAAGTTGCGATCGCCCACAATTTGTAACAATTAACACACTCATAATCTTGATTCGTTTCTTTGAGGCTTGTGTAATCTCATCCAAAATAGTACATTTGTTTTAGTAAATTAGTAAAGCCCTTACACATTTATTTGTTTGTGCTAGTGACAGATGCTAATTGCGGTTAGCTGGCAAAAGTGATACAACGGAATAACTGCGTATTGCTTGAAAACCTTGAAAATATAGATATTTTACTTATGGCTGAGTATCAAAAAATTGAGTATCGCATCGGTAAAGATGGCAAAATTACGGAAACAGTGATTGGTGCTTCTGGCGCAAGTTGTACCAGCACAACATCTGGAATTGAAGATGCTTTGGGAGACGTAGAAACTCAAGAACTGCTTCCTGAATATTACGAGGGAGAAGAAAACGTCACAGGAACAGAACAACAGTCTCTCAAACAACAATAGGAGAGATACAGATGCTTGCAGACATCATCTCAGACATTGAGGGAGGCGGAATGTTTTCTCTGGAAAGTATTTTAGCGATCGCAATCGGATTTTTGGCGTTACTTTTGATTATTCCAGTAATTAACGCGGCGATCGCTTCTCAAGCAAACAAGCGAATTGATAAGTTAGGGTTGGCGCGATCGCAAATTAAATTACTAGAAGATGAACTCCAAACATCTCAACAAAAACACTTAGAATTAGAGCAAAAAATACAGCAACTTATTTCTGAAAAAGCCGCACTGCATCAAGAAGGTGTGCGACTCCATGAAGAGTTGCAACAGCAACGTCTACAACTAACGGAAGAATTTCGTACTTCCACATTTGAGCAATTGCAGACATTGTTGGCAAACTATCCCAGCATCCACCAAATGGTGAGTGTTAAACCAGAATTGCCCGTGAAAAATCTGCTTTCGATGTTTACTCCTCTAGATAATCTTCTCAGTAAATGGGGTTACGAACAGATAGGCAAACCTTGGGAACAAGTGCCTTATAATTCCCAACTTCATCAACCAGACAATGCTGATATTACCGAAGGTGAATTAGTTTACATTCGATTTATTGGCTATCAGCATCAAGGAAGAATTCTTTGCCCTGCTAAGGTTAGTCGGAGTTTGCCGGGAGGGGGGAGGTAGGGAGATGGGGGGATGGGGAGACGCGGGGACGCGGGGAATAACCAATGCCCAATGACTAATGACTAATGACTAATGACTAATGACTAATGACTAATAACTAATGACTACAGTAATAATTGATTTTGGTACTAGCAATACTGTTGTTTGTACGACAGATTTGATTACGCAAAAGCCGCGGACGTTGCGATTTGATTCGATGTCGCGGCGGTTTGAGGTTGGGGGCGAACAAGTTAGCGTGGTGCCGAGTTTTGTGTTTGTGGAAGGGCAAAATAGCATTTTGTTTGGTGAATCTGTACGTGCCAAACGCTTGGGGTTTGCCCAGCCTGAACGCTGTTTTCGTGCTTTCAAACGCGATTTAGCAGCAGATTTTGTGCCGCCTCCCCGACTTTTGGATGGTAATAGTTATAGTGCGGAGATTGTTTCAGAACTGTTTCTGTTAGAAATTTGGCAACAGGTTGAACAGCAATTGCAGCCAAGCCACGTTATCTTTACGGTTCCTGTAGGTGCATTTGAGCGATATCTTGACTGGTTCCGCAATTTAGCCGATAAGCTGAATATTCCCGCAGTACAAATTGTTGATGAATCAACAGCAGCCGCCCTTGGTTATGCCATTAAGCGTCCTGGTACTGTGGTTTTGGTAATCGATTTTGGTGGCGGAACGTTGGATTTAAGTTTAGTACGAACTGTCAGCGTCGCTTCCGAACAGCAAGCAGTACGCGCTGAAGTTCTAGCTAAATCTGATGCTTTTATTGGCGGTGTAGATATCGACAATTGGATTGTCGAACATTATCTGCAAAAAATCGGTTCCTCCCGCGCTGAAGTAGGAGAAATCGGTTTTATGAATTTATTGGAAGTAGCAGAAAGGGTAAAAATTCAACTTTCGACAACAGATGAGGCGAAAGAAGCTTGGTTTGATGATGAAAATTTTATGTCTCATGAATTGCAGTTACATCGGGACGAATTGAGCGAAATTTTAGAAAATCAACAATTATTAGAACAGTTAAGACAAGCAATAGATGAAGTATTAGCGATCGCCCTTTCCAAAGGTATCGCTAAATCTGCCATCGAACAGGTTTTATTAGTCGGCGGTACTTGTCAAATTCCCGCAATTCAACAACTAGTAATTTCCTATTTCGGCAAACAAAAAGTTAAATTAGATAAACCCTTTGAAGCTGTGGCACATGGCGCATTAGCATTAAGCGAAATGACAGCAGTTGATGATTACCTGCGCCACAGTTACGCGATTCGGCTTTGGGAACCCCACAGCAAAACTTATTCTTATTTTACTTTGATTGAAAAAGGAGCAAAGTATCCAGGGGCGCGTTCTGAAGCTTTAACTTTGCAAGTAGCCACCGAAGGACAGCGAGAAATTCGCCTTGATATTGGCGAAGTTGCAGAAGTTTCGCAAGCAGAAGTTTCTTACGATACTCAAGGCAGAATGACGAGTAGCCAGTTAATAAAACAAGATAGCTATCGTTCATTAGAAACTCATCATCAACAAGTATGTGTCGCCCATCTCGAACCGCCAGGACAAACAGGAGTAGACAGAATCCAAGCACAATTTGAAGTTAACGAACAACGGGTATTAGTAGTAACTGTAAAAGATTTATTGACGGGAAAAATGTTAGTGGAGAGAGGGGCGATCGCCAAACTCAAATAATCTTATCTCTGCGTCTTGGCGGTTCGTTTAAAAAATAATCGTAATTTGGTAAATTGCAATGGCAAAAAAACAAAATCAACCAAAACAATATGATGCCGTTTTAGGAACTCAAAATTCTGCCCCAGTTGGTAGTGTGATTTTAGGGGGACTGGAAGGTGTCAAAAGCCGCTTGAAAAGTGTAGATATAGAAGCGCAAACTGCCGCACTAAAAGAGGCATTAAATTATGGAGAAGCAGGTTTAGACTTAGTAATTCAGGCTTGGCAATATGAATCAGGAAAATTAAAGTGGGCTGCTTATTCGTTACTTCGCCACCGAGAAGAAGCAATAGTCAAACAGTCGTTACAAGAGTATAATCACTGGTTAAAAATCACTTGCCTCCGCACTTTACAGCAGAAGATACTGGTCACAGCTGTTGCCATTAGTCCAGATGGGAAAACTCTTCTCAGTTCTGGAAGAGGCATCACTGCTTGGGATCTGCATACCGGACAACTCCAAGCTTTTTCTATAAATAATTTTGACGTTAATTCTTTAGTTATTAGCCAAGATGGAAAAACTTTAGTTAGTAGAGGAGGAACTTATGACGGTGACCATAAAATCAAAATCTGGGATTTCCCAAGTGGAAAGCGTAAACAAACTTTAGAAGAATTTACTTACAGAGTTTTTTCTCTAGTTATTAGTCCAGATGGAAAGACGCTTGCCTGCGGTAGTGAGAATAGCGGAATTAATGTTTGGGATTTGCAAACAGAACAAATTATACGTACTATGAATGGACATTCACACTACTTAGTTCAAACGTTAGCTATTAGTGGAGATGGAAAAACTCTTGTTAGTGGTAGTAATGACGCAACTATCAAAGTGTGGAATTTTGAAACTGGAGAACTTATACACACTTTTAAAAAACATTCAAATGGTGTGGAGTCTGTAGCTATTAGCCCAGACAGCCAGACAATTGTTAGTGGCAGTAAAGACAAAACAATTAAAGTATGGAATTTACAGACAAAACAGCTTCAATTCACACTTGAAGGACATTCTGGGTGGGTTTATTGTGTAGTTATCAGCCCAGACGGAAGCACTCTTATTAGTTGTGGTAGAGACAAAACTATCAGAATTTGGGACTTGCAAACTGGGGAATGCCTACGCATTCTCAAAGAACATACTGATTGGGTTTATTGTGTAGCTATCAGTCCAGATGGAAAAACTCTTGTTAGCAGCAGTAGAGATAAAACTATCAAAATCTGGGGTATTAAGTCCTAGAAAAAGCGAGTCGAGTCAAAAATTAGGGATGCGATCGCCTAACGCAAGTGATTGGGAATACTAAGTAGTAGGCTCAACATTAAAAACCTGATGAAAGAAAATACCAATCGCCCAAGAGTTTATGATGCTGTTCTTGGCGGTCAAGAAAAAGCGCCTCCTGGTGCTTTAGTCTTAGGAGGACTAGAAGGTGTTAAAAGACGCTTGGCAAATCCGCTAATTGAACAAAGAATCGCAGCACTAGAAGAAGCACTCAAGTATGGCGAAGCAGGTTTGGAATTGGTAATCTGGGCGTTAGACGATAAATTATGGAAAGTACGCCAAGCAGCTTATTCACTACTAGCTTCTCGACCAGAACCTATAGTACAAGAAATACTTCAGGACTATAGTCATAAAATTGACAGATATGATGCTTTCGTAGCGATGGCGCGTGCTGGCGGAGTGTCCGATATCGATACACTAATGGAGAATCTAGAAAATGAGCGCACTAGCGCCACCTACAAGTTAGTTGACTTTACACTGGGCTTAGTTAATACTTCTCAAAGTGAAGACCGAATTCGACATTACCTGTTCAACGGCACGCAGATACAACGTAATTATGCAGCACTTTATTTTAAACGACGCGGAGCAAAAAATATTTTAAAAGAAGCAGTAAAACAGGGCTGTATTGATAAATTGCAAGCCTTTTCTAAATAAAAATCACAATGTCAGAAAATCTCAATCAACCAAGAGAATATGATGCTGTGCTTGGCGGACAAGTACCACCTCCTGTTGATGGCGTAGTTTTAGGAGGTCTGGAAGGTGTAAAACGACGTTTAGCGGCGACATCTCCAGAACAACAAATTCTTGCCGTTGCAGAAGCCCTAAAGTATGGCGAAGCCGGCATCAAGTTGGTGTTTGAGATTGTAAATACTGACTCGGAAAAGTTGCAATCTACAATATCGTCACTCCTGGGACAACAAGCATTAGCAAAAGTGCAGTCCCATCTAGACAAGGAAATACCATTAATCTCTGCGGTTGATTTCAACTACAGTCGTTTGCAAAATTTACTCGCTTCCGGAAACTGGAAAGATGCAGACCAAGAGACTGCTAGTATAATGTTGCGGGTATGCGATCGCCAACCACAAAGATTTTTAGATCCATCAGATATCGAAAAATTCCCTTGTGCAGACTTAAGCACCATTGAAACTCTCTGGCAAAAATATAGCAACGGACGCTTTGGCTTTGTTGTCCAAACCCATATCTGGCAAATCGTTGGCGGTACATCAAATCCCGACTGGGAAGCATGGTGTCGGTTTGGTAAAGGTGTGGGATGGTTTTCTCAAGGTGGTTGGTGCTATTGGAATGACTTGAAATTCAACTTGAGTGCGCCGGTGGGAAACTTACCCCGTGGCGGTGCATTTATTGGTTGGGGGTTAGGCGACTTTTGGACAGGTTGCAGAACCCTGTCTGCGCTTGCAGAGAAATTAGCCAACTGCAAAATCGCTTGAATTTGGGAACACTGGTATTAGCCATAGGTAAAAAGCGATGCCAGAAAATACTAATCAACCAAGAGAATATGATGCTGTGCTTGGCGGGCAAGTACCACCGCCAAAAGATGGCGTAGTTTTAGGCGGATTGTCAGGTGCAAAACAGCGTTTCGCTAGCAGTGATGAAAATTATCGTCTGTTAGCGCTTTCGCAACTCATTCACCATAGACAAGAAGGATGGGATTTAGTAATTCAGGGTTTAAAAGATCCATCGCAACGGGTACAGTTAGCAGCATATAAATTATTGCGAGATATTCCAGAATTAAAAGTAAGGCAGGCAATATTAGAGTTTAATCCCTATCGTTTTTTTGAGTGTGTTTATACAATTGAACTTAATAGGAATGATGCTGCGATCGCCATTCATCCCGATGGCAAAACCCTAGTCTGTTGCGATGCTGGCGGTAGTTCTTTTGAAGAACCTCAAAGAGATGGCAGTATCTTTGGGGGGACTTATATAGACTTTAAAAAGTGGGATTTGAAGACAGGAAAAAGTCTTCGCACCATCACTAAAATATTTGGTACGAGAGTAAAAGACTACCCAAAGCATTTAACTTTTAGCTCTGATGCTCAAACTTTAGCAATAGGTGGTTCTCAGCATGACAGTACTATTAGAACTGAAATCTGGAATTTCAATACTGAGCAATTAAGTCATGTTATTAGCGGACAACCATTGTGGGAGTCTGGAACTCGAAGGCGTAATACTCTTACAGCTATTGCTCTCAGTTCTGATGGCAAAATTTTAGCTAGCGGTAATGAAGCTGGTAATATTCTCGTTTGGGATTTGGAAACACAACAAAATATTTACACTATCAAAGGACACTCAAAAAATATAACTTCCCTTGCGATCAATATAGATGCAAAAATTTTAGCAAGTGCTAGTTTAGATGAGACTATTAAACTATGGAATTTAATAACGGGAAGTGAGATTTATACCTTAGTAGGGCATGAGTCTATAAATGGACATCCTTATGGCGTTATCTCATTAGCAATTAGTCCCAATGGACAAACTTTAATAACTGGCGATAATCATTTGCCAACACGCATTAGAATATGGGATTTGAGAAGTGGTAAAGAAGTTCATACTTTATTTCCTAATAGTGGTCATTTAAGCTTTTTTACTTTCGATTCTGATGGAAAAATATTTATTAATTGTGGTGGTGATGTTGATATCTGGAATTTGAAGACACAAGAACGACTTGCTAAACTTTCTTCTTATGGAACAAGTGTTGCTATTAGCCCAGATGCACAGACTATTGTTACCTATATTAGAAAATTAATTCAAGTATGGCGAGTTCCATAGAATAAGATATAGCGTATTCTAAATAAATGCGATCGCATTTCCTAAATTGGACACACTGATATTAGCGTAGAAGAAGAAAATGATACCAGATAATCCCAATCAACCGCGAGAATATGATGCTGTACTTGGAGGACAAGCACCACCTCCTGTAGATGGGTTAGTTCTTGGCGGAATCGAAGGCGTTAAGCGTCGTCTTTTAAGTGATAATATAGAAGCAAAAATGGCTGCGATCGCTGATGCAATTAACTATGGTGATGCAGGCTTAGAGTTAGTCATTCAAAGTTTGCAGAATGAATCATTACATTTACAAATATTAGCATATAGTTTATTACATCAAAGGAAAAAACTTAGTGTTGAACAAATTATTACAGTTTTAAATCTATACCATTATAAATTTTTTGAATGTTTAACTACTTTAAGCGGACATACATCTGATGTATATGGAATAGCATTTAGTCCCGATGGAAAAACTATTGCTAGTGGAAGTCATGATAAAACTATCAAATTGTGGAATATTCAAACCAGCCAATTAATTTGTACATTAGCCGAAGATTTATCATGTCCTTACGCACTTGCATTCAGCCCAGATGGCAAGTCTTTGTATAGCAATAATTGGAATGCAATAAAAATTTGGGATTTAGAAAATCAGCAAGAACTTCCTGGGCTTAAAGGACATTCTTATGCTGTTTTATCCCTGGCTGTAGCTCCTGATGGAACTCTGATTAGTGGTAGCCAAGATAAATATATTCATGTTTTTAAAAAGCCACGTTCGGGAAAATACTATTGTTTGGGAGGGCATCCTTGTCATGTTTGGGGAATAAATAGTGTTAACATCGCTCTTAGTATTGATGGGGAAACTTTGATTAGCGGTAGTTCTGTTGATAGGGATATCAAAATTTGGGATTGGAAGCAAGGACAACAAATAACAACACTAGGTAAAGAAACTTTGGGTTTAAATAATTATGTACCAGGACTCTCTTGTGTTGCTATTAGTCCAGATGGAACAATTGCCATTGCTGGAGGAGAAAATCAAGTTGATGTTTGGGATATAAAAAAAAGCGAGAAAGTTTATACACTCACTCTGGAAGCAGATAATGATATTCAGTCAATATGTGTTAGCAAAGATGGTCAAGCTTTCTTTGGTGGTTTAAAGAATGGCATTATTAGAATTTGGAATTTGCTTACAGGTGAGGCAATTCATGATTTAGAAGGACATTTAGGTATTGTTTGGTGTATAGCTTTGAGTCCTGATGGTAAAACTCTCGTTAGCGGAAGCATCGATAGAACTATCAAAATTTGGGGTATACCAGAGTAATACTAATTACGAATTAGTATTAAATATCTAGGACGGGCAAGATGCCCATCCTACAAAGTTTTTACACCCAACGTCCTACAACTACTCGGACGGTTCCATCTGCTAATACTTCTTCATCCTCAACATTAAAACCTTGTTCTTGCACTGTTGCCATCAAGGTTTTATGAGCATATTTTTGGCTGATGGAATTAACAAATTGTTGTTGATTAATTTTTGCTCCCCAAAAATCTGCAACTATTTCGTAATCTTCACCACTGCGGCGAAAACCCAAGTCATAACCGTTTTTTTGGCGAATTACATACTCGGCTTGAGTTGTATCGCCTCGATATCCGCGTACATTGGTGTTAGACTCCACTTGATAACCTAATTCTTGCAACACTTCATGAAGAATGTCACCGCGTTTGATTTGAACTTTAATAGTTGTGAAATGAGACATGATATCAATTTTGGATTTTAGATTTTGGATTTTGGATTAAAAAACGAGGGGCAGAAAACACATAGTTTTTCTATTTTAATCAACTTCTAAAGGGCCTATTCCTTGTTGGGTTGAGTAGTGCTTTAATTCCTCCACTAACTGAACATCATTGGAAGCTGGCCTTGCCCCTGCTTCTGCTGCCCATTGCTTTAAGGCTTCAATTTGATTGCGGGCGATCGCAGCTAGTGGTACTGTCTGGGCTACAGCCTGTAAAATATCTTCTGTATTGAAGTCTCGTCGCTGTCCCTCCACTCTTGTAGAAAATGCTTGGTGCATGGCATCAATAATTACTTGTTCAATTTCCGCACCGCTAAAGTTCGCAGTTTGTTTGGCTAACACAGCTAAATTAAATTCTCGCAGGCGGTTGGGGCGTAACCTTTGCAAATGCACTTTAAAAATCTCTTGGCGTTCGGCTGGTGTAGGTAAATTCAAAAAGAAAATCTCATCAAATCGTCCTTTGCGTAACAACTCGGCTGGTAATATTTGCACATTATTGGCAGTGGCGACAATAAATACAGGGCTGGTTTTCTCCTGCATCCAAGTAATTAAACTGCCAAAAACCCGGCGCGATGTCCCAGAATCGCCATCAATGCCACTGGTAATATTGCCAAAGGCTTTGTCAATTTCATCAATCCACAAAACGCAAGGGGCCATTGCTTCGGTTAGCTGAATCATTTGGCGGACGCGGCTTTCGCTTTCACCAACAATCCCGCCAAATAAACGCCCGGAATCCAATCTCAGTAAAGGTAAGCGCCATTCATGGGCAATAGTTTTAGCAGAGAGAGATTTACCCGTTCCCTGTATCCCTACCAAAAGCATACCTTTGGGATTAGGAATACCGTAGCGTCTGGCTTCTTCGGTAAAAGCATCTTGGCGCATCAATACCCATTGTTTGAGTTGATCTAATCCCCCGACGCGTTTGAGCGATTCTTGCGGTGTGAAAAACTCTAAAATCCCAGTTTGGCGAACTGCTTGCTTTTTTTCTTCTAATACGCCATCGATGTCAGATTCGTTTACCTGCTGTTTGGCAGCTAAAGCTTTTGCCAAAACTCTAGAAATACGAGTGCGACTTAAACCTTGGCAGGCTTTGACTAGCTGTTCCCGCGCCAAACCGGAAACATTTAATTTGTCTGGTACTACTAACTGCTGAATTAAATAATCGATTTCGCCAACGCTAGGTAAGGGAAAATCAACCACTGTTACCTCTTGCAGTAACTCGTCGGGAAGTTCTAAAGTATGACTGGTAGTAACGATCATTTTACGCGATCGCTTTAACTCCCGCGTCAAGTTTCGCAACTCCCGCACAATTGGGGCATTCTTCTCCGTAGTCGGATTTTTCACAAATGGATGCAAATCCCGCAGTACAAACATCGCAGGTATTTGGGCATCAGCTTTGCCAATTCGCCCTAACGCCGCCATCACCGAACCTTTATCTGCACCATTATCACTCCAACCCCGGACAATATCCCAAAATAAAAGCTGTCGTTTGGGCACAGAACGCAATGCAACTTGCTGCAACACTTCTTCTACAGGTTCTTCTTCAACGGAAATCACATACAGTAAGGGATACCGTGCCCGAATCATCAAATCAAGTTGCTCTACTAAGGGGGCGTATTGCTGATTCTCGCTGTTATGAGTTGCATCTCCTTTTCCATATTGATGAAAATTGCTCATTTCTCTTGAAAATGGGTATAAGGATATAGGAAAAAGAGTTTTTAGCGTTGTTTAAAACTCTTATCTTTGCGCTTTTGCGCCATTTAAAATGGTGAACCAACGCGGAGGGAGGGTTTCCCTCCGCAAACGACTGGTGTTAGCGTAGCGTTAGCGACGCAGGAGCGTCACCCGAAGGGTATGTTTATTTCTGCCGTGCTGTACTAGTAATCAACTAGTCTTAATTAATACTATATTATTTCCAACGATACTAGTATTAATTCATCAAAAAAATATAAAAATTAAGGACTTCCAGTAATCAACAGTCTGTACCAGCGTAAAAAGGCTGGCGATCGCTTTTCTTTTCCTAAATTAATATTTCGGACAAGTCTTATGGATGAGTGCTACTCTTGACCCAAAATCACTCTTAACAGTAAACTATCGCCCTGATTTGAGTAAATTTCACACTTTAACAGAGGAAGATAAATCTCATCCAGTATTAAAACTGAGAATAGAAGCTAAAAAGCCATTATTTAAAGCAAATAACAATACTAACTAGTGATGGTAAAGCCTATGCTAAAGCCTTGGCTCAGGAAGTAATAGTGCAGAGAAAACTTCTCGGTAAACTTCGAATCTGGGTCTGACAAAGATAAGCCCAGGGCATTTAGCGATCGCTAATTACAGCAAGGTAATTATTTTTCTGAAACGCCATCTCCCAGGTTTGGTTTCATGGATCGTATCCAGGTTCAAAATTAAAGTTTCTTATAAGATTTAAGGATACGTGTGGAAATTTTCAACCCATTAATTTTGCTGACACTTGCTATTGCTACTGCGGAAATAGCGATCGCTTTTGCCGTTTTCATTATTTTGGCGATTATCTATCGACGCGACGCAGCCAAAGTTAAACATAATTTGCTCAAGTTACCTATCTTAATTGGCATTGGGTTAATTTTAATTGGGATGCTCCCCGTCAAGCAGACTCCAAGAGCGTAATCATCTTCTCTGCGACACCTTTGGCAGAAGCAGGATTCTGTCCGGTGACGAGATTTCCATCGGCAATGCTGAATGCCTGCCAGGGTTCTGTCTTGTGGAAGAGTGCACCTTGTTTAGTGAGCGCCGTTTCCAACTCGAAAGGCACATCAGCTTTTGCGTAGTTTTCTTCCTCGTCGTTCGTAAATGAACTGATATTCTTCCCAGCAAGAAGGAGAGTTTCGTTGTTGAGCTTGACGTTCAGCAACGAAACTGGACCGTGACAAACAGCCCCAACAACAGCACCTCGTTCGTATGTCTCTTTCACAACCTTTTTGAGAAGCGGATGCTCAGGCATATCGACCATCGGTGCCAAACCGCCAGGCACAAAGATGGCATCGTACTGGCTGACATCCACGTCTGAGAGCTTTTTCGCTTTCTGCATTGAGGCCCACCCTGTTCCTACCAAGAAGGCTAGGTTGTCAGGGTCATCAGCAAGATTGAGCGCATCCAGAAACGGCGTATCTCCGGTGAGACTTGCGAAATCAATTTGGTATTTTGCTCTGTCGAATTCAGCATAAGGATGTGCAACTTCTGGCAGGAAATTTCCCGTCCTTCGGTTGTTCGGACCAATAGCGCACGCGTTCGATACGATAATGAGAATCTTCTTTGACATAACTTCTCCTTAGTACGGTTGTTTGGTTCGATTCGGGACAGAGATTTAAACAAGCTTCTTCACCAATATCACCTCGCGGCCTTCAAGATGGGGGATGATCTCTTCTGCGACGATTCTTTTATAGTGTTCCGATCGTCTGTGAGATTCTACAGCAACGGTGTCGGTGTAGTGTTCGCAAAGAATGAGTTCGCAAGGATCGCTTTCCGACTGATAAATTGTGTAGGAAATGTTGCCTTCCTCCGATTTGGTCTTCTCGGCCAGCTCCGGTAGCAATTTCAGTATCCGGGACGTTTCCGACTCCTTAATTCTCCATTTCACGATAACGATCTTTTCCATGTGCTTACGGCTCCCTTACAAGACAAGGGTACTAACATCCCAGTAGCTTGCGAAACAGTTGTCGTGCCGTCTGTGAATGCTTAACTGCGATTAAGATGTTCGGCCTTTTCTCGCTGGATAATTGGGTATTATACCGAATTTTTCCGTATAACCACCTTTTACTGAAGGATTATAAAGAATTTTTCCGTATATCCCTTGGTGTTATCAAGAATTTTCCGTATAACATCCTAAGGGACTTCCAAATAAAAAAATAATCAATCGCTTTGGAAAGACTTGGGAGAGGGGGGAGACTTGGGACGAGGTATTGCTACCTTGTCTACCTTGTCTACCTTGTTCCCCTGCTCCTATTGGATGCAAAAATTGAGTAATGTAATTTTTGGATGTCCCTAATTTAGAGTATTAAACGGAATTTTCTCTGTAACACAACTGGATTTGGCAATGTCTCCAGTTGAGATAGACATTCTTAAGGACAATATTACCTTATCTCAAGTTTATCTAGTTTATACTCATGCTCTGCAACAGCCAGGTTCCATATTTCTATGCGATCGCACTCGCTAGCTTTTTAACAGTGAACAAGTTATCAGTGGTCTATTTATCCCGCGATCTAAGTCCCCCACAATTTGCTATAAACCTTTGGTGGCGATTCTTTATCCCCCATTAATGCAAAAATAATTGATAAATTTTAACAGTACTGTCTGTTTATTCCATCTACTCAATATTCACAATATGAATATCGACCGATTGCAAGAACTTAAGCGAAAACTCACGAATGACGCAAACTTGCCCGATATCTGGCTATTTTATATGGATTATTTTGCAGATTGGCTAGAATTCACTGACCTGGGTGAGCCTGCCTATAATGAATACCTAGATGCTGTCCTACAAAAAACTTGGAGAGCATTGTTTGGCAGGGCAATAAAGATTAGTGACTGAATGCTATCTACATCGCTCAATATCATTTATTTCATGGAGCTTTCCTTTCTCGAAGGACGTATTGGGGGTGTAATTTATTTCGAGGATATCAAAATTGGCTTAATTGCAGTGTCAGAGGATTATCCAGCTACTAATGTGGTTAAGTATTCACGGTTCTCTGAAATGATTCAACTGTCTGCACCGCAGGGTAACGATTACAATTGAGATTCAGTCTTTAATGTACAGTTAAGGGAATTCCGTTATCTTTGGGTTTTAATTTTCTGAGTGGGGCGATCCGGTTTATCACAAAATTTTCTCTGGCCCCTACCACTATTGTTGCAGTTGACTGGCAACGTCTGAACAGCTGATGGCAGTCCCCTTATTTTAATTGAACAGCACGAACGCTTCAGTTTCAAGCCGTTATTGTACGAACTACTAAGCGACGAAAACACTTGCGCCACTTGTGCTGAACGGATTATTCCCGGCTCATTGAACGGATGGCTTAACGTGTATAAAAATAACAAGAATAGTAGATGATAATCATGCCTTGGAACCTAAAGCAATTATCCCAATAATGCAAATCCAAGGGTCTACTTTTCTCATTTCAGTAAATTCACTGCAACAGTATTTCTCTAGAAAGGTACATAAAAGTATAAGTTAACTTTCAGGAAAATTACGATGAATTTTACAGAGTCTATCAAAAATGAGCTAATTTCTTCGGGTATGATTGACCAAACTTTAAAGATAGGAGATATTATTCCTAATTTCATTCTACCTAATGCTTTCAACCAAGCAGTAGAATTACAAAAACTACTAGTTAGTGGGCCTGTAGTTATTTCCTTTTTTCGAGGTTCTTGGTGTCCTTTCTGTAACTTGGAACTAGCAGGACTCCAGCAAGCATTACCTGCCATTAAAACATTAGGAGCATCACTAATTGCTATTTCACCTCAAACTACTCGTCATACCATATCAGCTGTAGAAAAACATGAACTAACCTATGAAGTATTGAGCGATCGCAGCAATATGATTGCTCGTCAATTTGGGATTGTGTTTCAAATCCCGGAGTATCTAAGACCTATATTAGAGTCAAAGGGTCATGTGTTACCTAGATACAATGGAGATGAGTCTTTTGAAATACCTATTCCAGCTACATTTGTAGTCGATCGAGACGGAAAAATCGTCTATGCTTTTGTTGATGCAGATTATACTAAACGGTTAGACCCAATTGAAATAGTGAGTATCTTACGAAATATTCCTATAGTTAACAAAAGCTAGTAGAGCACGGCGTACATAAACCACCCATTCCAAAAGCAATGAAACGCTTACGCGGCATTCATTTTTAATTCTGCCCTGCGGTACTAGTATATTAATTTTAGATTTAACTATTTTTTCCAATTCTTAGATAATATTCAGTTTTATACCATACTTATCTCAGCATAATCTGTCACTCTAATAATTAAAATCAATCAGGCAGTATTGAGATAATATTTCCTTCTCAAGTATCTGTCTGATTTGATGAGTTTCATTTAAAATTATCACAAAATAGTTGTCAAAGATATGCAAAACGTTAATCTACAAAAAGCGACATTTGGAGCAGGCTGTTTCTGGGGAGTTGAAGCAGCATTTCGTCAAGTAAAAGGAGTAACTTCTACAGCAGTTGGTTACAGTGGTGGACACTTTGATAATCCAACCTACGAAGATGTCTGTAGAGGAAAAACTGGACATGCTGAGGTAGTGGAAGTGGAATACAATCCAGCAATAGTATCTTATAATGAACTGCTAAATGTATTTTGGAATAAGCACAATCCCACAGCATCAAACCATCAGGAGCTAGATGTTGGTTATCAATATCGGTCAGTGATATTTTTCCACACACCAGAGCAGGAATTATTAGCAAGAGCCTCCAAGGAGCAGCTTGAAAATAGTTCTCGTTATCACAAAAATCCAATTGTGACGGAGATTGTAGCTGTATCACAATTCTATAGAGCAGAAGAGTATCATCAGCAATATCAAAAGAAGCATGGACGAACATCTTACAAGATAGGCTAATCTTTCACTGCTTCAGGGGGATGTTAAAAGTCGAATGCTGCAAATTCCCTTACTTGCTATACATATCAGGGAACTTTGCTTGAAGTTTAGCCAACTTCGGCAAGTCATTCACTACCACATAGCGATCGCTCGGATGATGCACTATATAATTCTGATGGTATGCCGCCGCTTGATAAAAACCTTTCAGAGGATCTAATTCCGTCACAATCGGCTTGTCGAAAATTTGCGATTTGTTGAGTTGAGCGATATATTTTTGTGCGACCTGTTTCTGCTCATCGTTAGCAAAAAAGATCGCCGAACGATATTGCTTACCTGAGTCTGGGCCTTGTCGATTTAACTGTGTTGGGTTATGCGCTACCAAAAAGTAGACCTTCAGAAGTTGGTTATATGATATTTTTGATGGATCGTAAGTGATTTTTACGGATTCAGCATGATTAGTTAATCCAGCACTAACAAGTGTGTAGTCTGCGGTTCTTGCATCACCCCCAGAAAAGCCAGAAACGACATCAGAAACACCTAATAGATGCTCAAAAACTGCTTCCATTCCCCAGTAGCAGCCACCAGCGAAAACCGCTACTTGCTTTCCCTGCGGTGCAACAGTCGAAATATCAGTGGCGGGAGCAGAAAGCATCACACGAGATGCACTGTATAGGAGTACAAAAGTCAGCGAAATGATGGACAAGTTGCGTAATAACTGACGGGAGAGAGTAAAGTTATGAATTGACATGAGGTTGTGAACTCTTTATATTTAATAGACGAAGAACCGAGTTTATTTAGCTATTTTGTCATTAGATAGCAGTCTTCAAACCCAACTCAGCGATGAAAACTTTCGGCAGAAGTATTTTTCCGCGACGAATGTAAATTAATCCAGCAAAAGCGAGAATCTTCTTTTTGTTGAATCCTCAATTTATTGCACTCCTTAATTTATTTTTGTATTGAGGCAGAGAAAAACTGTAGATGCAGACTTATAGCCCAATCTACTATTATGAAAAGAGTGATATCATATCTGCCAAATCACTTACGATATGTCATTGCGTTCGCCTTTGGCGTTCGCGTAGCGTCTCGTAGAGAAGCAATCGCAAAGGTTTTGGGACTGCTTCATTACACTAACGCTTCGTAAAGCCCTTCGGGCATGGCTTCGCTTAACGCAATGACAAGTGTTTAACCGGATATGATATGATTTGAGAGGATTTATGCTATGGCGATCGCTTTTTTATCCTGCTCAATTTTTGGTTCCTGATGTTGTGCTTCATATTCACCAAATTGCTGAATAAGTTGAGCAACTAATCCTGTCCATCCAGTTTGATGACTAGCGCCAATTCCGGCTCCGTTATCACCATGAAAATACTCATGGAATAAAATCAAATTTTGCCAGTGTGGGTCATTTTGAAACTTCTGTATTCCACCATACACAGGACGTTGACCAGAGGAATTTTGCAAGAAAATTCTAGTTAATCTTTGAGATAATTCACATGAAACTTCCCAAAGTGTCATCATCTTACCAGAACCAGTAGGGCATTCTACCTTGAAATCATCGCCCAGGTAATAATAGAATTTTTGCAGAGATTCAATTAGTAAGAAATTCACCGGAAACCAAATAGGGCCTCGCCAGTTAGAATTACCACCAAATAAACCACTGCTAGATTCAGCAGGTTCATAATCTACACGAAATTGTGAACCATTGACATCAAAAGTATAGGGATGTTCAGCATGAAATCTGGAAACTGCGCGAATACCATAAGGGCTAAAAAACTCACTTTCATCCAGCATTTTTTGCAGAATACTTCTTAATTTATCCCGTGAAACAATTGCTAATAATCTTCTAGCACCAATTCCTTTTGTTTCCATACAAGCTACATTTTGCCGCAAGTCAGGGCGGTTTTGGATAAACCATTCCAGCCGTTTTTTAAAGCCAGGAAGCATCTTTAAGGTTTCTGGTTCAATGCTTTCAATCGCAAATAGGGGGATTAATCCCACCATTGACCGGACTTTTAAGGTAATCTGCCGTTCATGTAAATGTAGCACATCGTAGTAAAATCCATCTGATTCATTCCACAAACTGGCTTCCATTGCGCCAATTTTATTCATAGCATCGGCTATGTAGAGAAAATGCTCAAAGAACTTGGTGGCAATGTCTTCATAAACAGAATTAGTCTTGGCTAATTCGAGAGCGATCACTAACATATTTAAACAGTACATTCCCATCCAACTAGTACCATCAGATTGGTCAATATGTCCACCTGTGGGAAGGGCTGCACTGCGGTCAAATACGCCAATATTATCTAATCCTAAAAATCCTCCTTGAAAGACGTTATTCCCCTCAGCATCCTTACGATTTACCCACCAGGTAAAATTGAGCATCAGCTTTTGAAAAACCCGTTCTAAAAACTGTCGGTCTGTTCGCCCGTAAATCTTCTGTTCAATCTTATAAATGCGCCAAGTTGCCCAAGCATGAACAGGGGGATTAACATCACCAAATGCCCATTCATAAGCAGGAATTTGCCCATTAGGATGCATATACCATTCCCGTGTGAGAACATCCAATTGGTACTTAGCAAAATCTGGGTCAATGATTGCCAAAGGAATAGTATGAAATGCTAAATCCCAAGCTGCAAACCAGGGATATTCCCACTTATCAGGCATAGAGAGAATATCTTCATTGTAGAGATGGAACCACTCTTGATTTCTGCCATTTTGACGTTCTGCTGGGGGTGTTGGTGTGTTGCGATCGCCTTTCAACCAATTCTCTACAATATAATGATAAAATTGCTTACTCCACAACATCCCAGCAAATGCTTGTCGTTGCACATTTCGCATATCTTCACTTAGAGTACATGGAGTAATACGTTGATAAAATTCTTCAGCTTCTTTTTGTCGCTGACTAAAAACTGCCTCAAATTCATTACCAAATGGCTCAACTAAATTGGCTGCATTACTGAGTCGCAATTTAAGAGTTTTAGTTTCAACTGCTCCAATTATTAATACATAATTAGCAGATGCTTTTGTCCCAATTCTATCGGGATTTACTGCTGATTTTTGACCATTTACGATGTAATCATTAATGCCATCTTTCACATAAGCAGAGGTATTGAGAGAACCAAATAATCGCTGATAATTTGTCTCGTTGTCTGTAAAGAGAATCTCTGTTGCTTCCTGACAATACAACCACCTATTTCCTAAACTTGGGTGAGACGCTTCAATGATATTGAAGCTACGATCTGATTTAATCTCTTTTAAAGTCGGTTTATCTGCATCTCCATTCCAACACCAAGTATTGCGAAACCAAATAGTAGGTAACAGGTGCAATGTCTTAGCTTCTGTACCTTGATTGACGACTTTAATTTGGATGAGAATATCTTCAGCATAATGCTTGGCATACTCCACAAAAACATCAAAATAGCGATTATCATCAAATACACCTGTATCTAATAGTTCAAATTCTGGCTCTTGACGATTTCGGCGTTGATTTTCCGCAACTAATTGGGAGTAGGGAAAAGCGGTTTGAGGATATTTATACAGCGCTTTCATATAAGAATGTGTGGGGGTGCTGTCTAAATAAAAATAATATTCCTTAACATCTTCACCGTGATTACCTTCACTACCAGTTAGACCAAAAATTCTTTCTTTGAGAATAGAATCTTCACCATTCCAAAGAGCGATCGCAAAACAAAGCCGTTGATGATTATCAGAAATACCAAAAATCCCATCTTCACCCCAACGGTAAGCGCGAGAACGGGCTTGATCGTGGGTGAAATAGTCCCAGGCTGTACCGTTGGGGCTGTAGTCTTCGCGTACTGTTCCCCATTGGCGATCGCTTAAATATGGCCCCCATCTGCGCCAATGGGCTATCTGATTTTGGGCTTCTGCTAATCTGATTTCTTCTTGGGTTGGAGTTGTCATCATCTCACCCTCTGCATATCTGCACTTTAGTTGAGTTAATTGGCTATATTGAGTATCACGTTTTTATCAAAGATGCGGCTGATATTTTGATTAAAGTTTGCTAGGTGAATTGATAAATAAAAATTTAGGATAAACTCAGCAAAAAATAATATTAGTTGTTATTTATCTCAGATGCTCGTTATATTTTATAATATTTAGCGCAACTAAATTGCAACTTACAGCCAAAGTATAAATCATATATTTACAATTAAGATAGCATTAGTTCAAAAAAGAGATTGATGATGATGTTGTAAGAACGACAAGCGCAAGTGCTGCAATTACTGATTAAGGAGCGCTGGCATTGAGCTAAAGTTGTGCTGTAATTAGTTATTATACTGCTTACTATTTTGAGAACTATCTGATCAAGAATATTATTTCAACTTGTAGAAGAATAGGTGAGTGTAATGGATCAAGTTTTTAATAATCTAGAAATTGATAATATGGTTCAAGCGCTCGAAGATGGTATTTATGTCTTTGACTTGAAATTGTTATGTGGGGGTTATGCCTATTTTTCAACTTTTACTGCTTGGGTTGGATTTGGTAAATTGCAAAGAGAAATTAGAAAACCAGATTTGGTAAATATTAATTAAACACTTTTATGATGCCTTGAAAGAATTAGGACACTTCAAGAGTAAAAGTTTTTTTCATAAGGGTTTGGTTATCGGCAGTGAAGAGCAATATGAAAAATGGCTGTATCGTAAAGGATGGGGCTTTTTCACCAAGCAATACGTTCAAAGAAAGATGCCACAATGGTTAAAGCAGCGTGAATGCTTACATTCCCCATTAGGTGTATTTACAGATATTGAACTTGCCCCACCTTCGATTTTAAAACAGTACGCGCATTCAGGTATACGCCGTAAGGTTATCGAACGTGACGGTAAAAAATGTCTTCTCTGTGGAGCCGAATCACAACTTACAATGCAACATATAGTACCTTATAGTAGGGGAGGTGAAACAACAATTAGGAACTTAGTAACACTTTGTAATGATTGTAATCAGAGATGTGGTATTGAGTTATTAATAGAGTTGTATGATTTAGCTGGTTTGTATTATGGTCTCGATCCATCTTTAGTGAAAAAAAGACCTTCAACAGAAGCTTTATATAAAGCCATATCTTTGTCCGATAACCTCATGCAGACACGCTGTGAAGTATAGTAGTATGGGGAGTATAAAAGCAAGGGCTAACACAATATTTGAGTGAACAGCCGAAACTACTAATGCTAAATTCGAGGTCATTTGCTATTGCTCAACTGTGCTGTTAAACCCAATCCTCAAGTCATAAGTTATTTCCCAATATCAACTTTCTGTTGCCAGCCAAGTATGCAAAAATTCATTTTTTAAACTTATCGATTTGCTGTTGAAAGTAATCTCGCCAACCTGTAGGTAACGCCTCAACTTGTACGGCGCGGTGCAACAATTCTAAGTCGTGTGTTTCCCGTGCATAAAGTCGGGTAATATCAGCAACAGTGACATTATTTGAGTCTCGACTGATTAACGACAAAGTATCATCATTTCCGACTTTACCCTCTTGCAGCACCGAAAAGTAGAACCCCGTTAGGCGGCTATCTAAAAACTGTTTAACTATATCAGCCTTTCCAAACTTAATTCCCAATATCTCCATTTTATTGTGATGTGACAGTTCTGGGTGCGGAATCCCGGATATAATGTTCCAGATACAAACCCTAACCCGTTTAGTATCATTGCTTTGACCGCCTGACCCGCGCTTACCTTTTCTTGCGGGTGCTGTCCAAGTATTTTATTTATTTGGTCTACCAACCCTATTTCATCAATAATTCCTGCTATTATCCCCAGATGATTTAGATTTTTTACTTCAATGCTCAAGGGCGAATTCATTTTCACACTATATCCCATCAACTATTTTTAGCTTTTCATGATGGAAGCTTATATAGTGCTAATTTTATTTATTTTTTGACTTCTACCCTAATTCTGGCTATTAACTTTACTTATGTGGTTTTATTGTCTCAATTATTACTATTATTCTTGATTTACTTACTGCTTTCTCTGTGTGCTAGTTTTAGGTGCAGAACGTGGGTTAAAACTGCTGTAATTCATGTGCAACAAACATTTCGGCAGGTATTGATTCAAGTTAGAGATTTTGTGAGAAGCTGACCATCCAAAACCAGGCTAAGTTGCCCATTAGCAAGAATGCTAGTTCCTTGGATATAAGCAGCAACTGGGATTGCTTCCCCCAGAGGATGGATCGCAGAAGATTGCTTGCCGATGATGCAATCTACTTCTAAAGCACATCGTTTGTCTAAGTAACGAAATACTAATAAAGGCTTATCCTGCTTGAAAGCATTTAGTGTATTTGTGCTGTAAGTAGTAGCTGAGGTGGGAAGGTGGTTAGGACAAATCAGCACATCAGTCAATAAGTGGATAGGCACGAGTATTTCTGTTGTTAAATCCTCATCAGCACAACCAAGAAAGCCACTGGTGCCAGAAGACTGCAAAAATAACATACGTCCCGCTTGAGTTTGGATGATTTGTTCGGATTGAGATAGACAAATCTGCTCTACAGAATCGGCAATAAATGCATAGACTCTGGAGTTAGCTTGACAGATGATAAGTTGAGCAATTTTTTGATTGAGGGGAATTTGGAGTGAGAAGGCTGTACCATGTCCAGCTTTAGACTTCAATACTATTCTTCCCTGAATAGCTGTTAATTGCTTGCAAACTTCAGTTAATTCTACTCCTAACTCTAAAGCAGCGTGATCGCATAAAACAGATGAAACCTCTGGTTCAATTACCAGTTCTTGTAAGATATCCCCTGGTTTTGTCAGGGCGAGTCCTTGGGCTAAAGCTTGTTGATAGATTTGAGATAAGTTCAGTCCTGCGCCATCATCACAGCCATCAATAATTAGTTGATTTCCCTGCTGGTAAACTTGAATTTCAATAATACCGTTGCTATTTTTACCAAGGTGTTGGCGTGTTTGGCCAGACTCAATACTTTGCTCTAGTAAATAGCAACTTATATGTAACAAAAGAGCATGGAGGCGATCGCTAAATGCCCGATCGACTTGGATATCGCTAACTTGTAAATGTAGTCTAGCAGACTTATCTTGTAGAGCTTGTAACTGAGACCAAAGCCGATGCAAGGATTCTAAGGCTACTTTTAAAGGAATAGTTGTAACTGTTTTGACTAAATTGGAAGAATGGTTAAGTAACTTTTTCTGCTGTATAAGTTCTTGTTTGAGTTGGTGATGATTGTTATTCAGCGAATCAACAGTTGATGCCACCTGAGACGCTTCAGCTAAAACAGATTGCAGAGTACTGTATAATTGCTGAGAGCGAGAAGCAGCTAGAGGAGAAAGGGTATCTGAAATTGCTACTAAACGTCCTGACCATTCCTGTAGATTATCCAGCAGGTGTTGTAATCGTTTAACTTGTCGGAGCAACCGCCCGATCGTATGTTGCTGTTGTTCTTCTTGACAGGCTTGCTGATTATATGTAGTTAATAATGTTGCAACTAACGCGTTTAGTTGTTCGAGATGCTCAATGTTGATGGGTGTGGCGGTTGGAATACTTGTTGCAAGAATGGTAGAAATCGATTCTTGCAAAGAGAGTGGATGTTGATCGCGAACAGATTTAACTAGGGATGCAACAGAAGTTTCAGTAGGCAGGGAAAAATCCCCTAACCAAGCATGAAAATCTTCTTCCTCTAGGTTTGCTAGTTCCCCTACCTTGATGGGAAGCTGCTCTGTATCTACGTGAACAAGGCTGTCAGACTGGGGGCTAGTCTCACAAGAGGCAGGGGGCAGAGGGGCGGAGGGGCAGAGGGGCAGAGGGGCAGAGGGGCGGAGGGGAAAGAACTTGGTATTTGAACTCTCCTTTGCTCCCCTGCTCCCCTGCTCCCCTGCTTTTTCACATTCGTGTGGTTGCTCTATCGATATCTCAAGGTTTGTTTCCTGGGTGATAACGCTTTGTTGGCGATTGCCAAACTCTGCTTGTAGACGAGCAACAATGGCAGACATCCGCTCCAGAATTTCTACTTCGTCAATTTGCGAGGCTGTTAAAAATGCCATCAATAGCATCTGTAGACAATCTAATCCTTCTGACAACAGGGAAGCGATTGGGGCGTTGACAGTTGCCCGATACTGATGCAGAAGCTGAAAAATCTCTTCTAGTGTAGCCGCAACTATGGCAATGGCATCTAACTCGGCTGCTATGGCAATCGAATGCAGAGAGCGAGCAGCTTCCATGAGAGCCAAAGCTGTACCAGGGTTACTGTCTTTTGTATAGTTAGGCAACTCCTGCTCCAAGAACAGTAACAGATCGATCGCTTCTTCTAGAAAGCGATCGTCGTTCTGCGGTTGGGGGACAAAATCGGTACTCATGAAAACAACTCTCAGTTTCTATGGGGTTTGTGACAATTCTATAAACTTCTTGGCATTTGTCGGGAAAAGGCGAAGGTGGGGTCCCAAGAAGGGGATAAGGGGGAAAGGTTCTGTATTTTGCCTTTCCCCTTTAACCTTTACCCTTTTCCCACCTCTTGCAAAAAGCACAAATGCCAAGAGGTCTTATGGCTTCGACATTGATTTGAGGGTACAAGCAGCGATGTCGGTGATCGCTGTGAATTGCTCCTGGATTTGCGCGATTGACTCCAGCCCCGCACTGATTTGGCGATCGCAAGGTTCGATAGCAGAAGCAACGTCTGCTGCTGCGACCTGGAGTTCTTGGAACCATTCCTCTATATTTAAGGTGCTGTCGCGGGCTTGACGGGCGAGAATTTCCACCTGTTCGGCAGCAGCTAGCAAACCTCGTTCCTGGTCGCTAGTTTTTGTGGCTTCGATGGCTGTATTCAGGGACAAAACCTGAATTTTGCTACTCAAGCCTTCCACAAGATGAACAAAGCCAGAAGCTTGCTGGCAAAATTCACCAAGGTATTGCAGCTGTTTATTAGTAATAGCAACAGTATCTTGAATAGACATTAAATGCTCGTTGGCAAGTTCGGCGATTCTTACTCCTTTTTGTACAGCCTGGCTCACCTGCTGAAATGGCACTAGTAACTCAGAGCGATCGCAGGATTCAGCTTTTTGGGGAGGCGATGACAGATGTTGAGCAGGTGGAGCTACTATTTCAGCCCAACGCAAGTTAATTGTCAAAATCATTCCTACTTGTTGTAGCAAACTGCGCTCTGCTTCCTGCCATTTTCGTGGTTGAAGGCAATGATGAATAACTAAAAAACCCCAAGGCTGTTGTTTGACAATCAAGGGCAAGCACAGGCTAGCTTGCACCTGAAAGCGTTGCCAAAATTGCTGTTGGCGTGGAGTTAATTCCAATACTTCAGTTAGGTTGCCCTGCGAGTTTTGTCCGTCGCCAACATCGGGTTTATTAACAAACAAATTTATCGGTAGGGATTGGTTGAGCAAGGATGTCCAACCCGCTTGTATAGCTTCAGCGATCGCCCGACTACGATTATCTTCCTCAAAACGATAAATCAAGACGCGATCGGCTTTGAGAACATCTCGAAGGGCGGTGACTGTAACCTCCAAAAGTGCGGTTTGACCTTTTGCTTGTTGCATTTGTCGCTCGATGGTCGCAAGTTGTTCTCGCTGAAGTTGAAAAGCCCCTCGAACATTTTCATCATTGTCACTGGGCGAATCCTTAGCTTTAGCTAAAGCTTGGATAAAAGCTTCGATTTGACTTACCTTCTGCTGCAATTGAGCGACCTTTGGCCCCTTAGCAGATTGAAAGACTGCTTTGATTACAGCCACATTAGCCAAAATTTCTTCTATCTGGATTTCATTTTCAACAGGCTGGGTTTCAGAATTAGGGTCTAAAGTTGCGATCGTCACAGAAAACTCCTTGGCAGCATCAAGTCAAATAAAAAAGCAGGGGAGCAGGGGAGCAGGGGAGCAGGGGAGCAAAGGAGAGTTCAAATACCAAGTTCTTTCTCCTCCGCCCCCCTCCTCCTGCCCCCTGCCTCTTATCAGTGGGTTTGCCATTGCAATGTCTGGGCGATCGCTCTGGTGTCTAAAATCCAGCGATCGCCTGGCAGAATACCTCGCACAAAATTTAGTAGTTTGTTTGGCGAAAAGTCGGTTGGTGCCGATTGTGCTTGCTGTAAATCCTGCCACTCTACATCGTAGACATGAGCCACCAAAAATCCGACTACCTGATTTTGCAATTCGAGAACCAGAACCATTGGCTTTTCTGGTCGTGATTGCCGCTTTAAAAGTGGCGCATAACCAAGCAAATGTTCCAAGTCAACCAGCCGCAGCATCTGTCCTTGCCAATTATAGAAACCTAAAATCCAACTTGGTAAGGCCGGGGCTGGGGAAATTTCTTGGCTAGCGAGATGAATCATGTCCACTATTGAGTCAAATGGTAGCAATCCACTTCCTTGATTCCCCAAAGAAAAACGGAGAAATCTTTGCCGTTGTTCGCCTGATGTCAATCCAGGAGCCAAGGTTGGGGTTGTTCCGGGCAACCCCAACTTATCAGCCAATATCTGGCTCATACCAAAAAGAAGTACTTTGAGTGGTTCCTCGTTTGGTGCTACAGGCAAAACAGCCATGTGGCTCACACAGCTTAACTCTGCCACTTGCCGATAAGACCAAGGCACGGGACGCACAGCTGACAAAGGAATATCGATTAAGGCAGGGGGCTTGTCCACAGGAATGCCACAAATTTCCCCAGTCCGCGTTTGAGTCAGAAGTAAGAAGCGCCCTGAAGTGTCAACTGCAGAGGGAACTTGATACGGCTGTTGGGCTTGCATTTGCGAAATGAACTTTTGGCGCAAGTCCACAATTGTGATCGTTTGCGCTCCCAAATCAACCATCCCGATACCACTTTCAACCGTATTGCTAATAGGAGGGCAAGCCATCACCTTGAGAACTGCCCCAACTGGCAGGGCAAATAAATAGTCTGCGATCGCAAAAACAACGACTCGTAATGAATCGTGCTCGCTCACAGCACCAGATAATCGCTTAAACGGAAAGGGAGTGTTAAGCATAAGTCGGTAGGTGTTGAAAACTGTGGTTAGGGGGCAGAGGGACAGGGGAGCAGGAGAGCAGAGGGGCAGAGGGGCAGGGGAGCAGAGGAGCAGGGGAGAAAGATATTAACGCTTCATTAGCCAAGGTGAGGGGTCAGTAATCATATTTACCAAACCACCTAAGATCCGATTGTAGATTCCATATAATTCTCTGCCTAATTCAACATCCAAATAATTGCACTTAACAGTAAATTCAATCCATGTTTGCGTTTCTGCTGCCTCTGCTTCACAGTCATTGAGTTTAGCCACAAAAGCTGCTTCATATCGACGTTTTCTCCAAGCTTCAGCCAGATTTGCACAAACAGAACGTGATGATCGACGGATCTGATCGGTTAATGAATACCGCTCCTCAACAGGAAACTTTTTGGAGAGTTCAAAGATTTTCATAGCTGCATCAAATGCCATTTGATAAACTTTCAAGTCTTTATGATTTTTAATTGGTTCTTTTTCCATCTCCATCTACTCCTCTGCTCCCCTGCTCCCCTGCCTCATCTCAGGTATGAACCAGTTCAGCGATCGCGGCTAGAAAGCTCTGTTCTGAATAGGGTTTGGTCATGTAAGCTTTCGCCCCTAGAGCTAAAGCTAATTGGCGGTGCTTCTGGCCGCTACGGGTAGTCAGCATCACCACAGGAATCCCAGACAAACGCTCGTCTTGGCGACGGTGTTCTAAAAACTCAAATCCATTCATACGTGGCATTTCAATGTCACAAATCACTAAATCGACATCACCGTGTTGCAGCATTTGCGCGATCGCCTCTCGACCATCGCCTGCTTGCAATACTTGATAATCGGCTTTCTGGAGCGTCTGCACCAAACTTTGTCTTTGTACAACCGAATCTTCCACTACTAACACCATCAGCCGGTCAGGTTGAGCAACGGCTGTATTAACTTCCACCGACTGTTGTTGCGGTTGCGTTATCGTTAGCTGGGATTGCTGACCCTCTAGAGCCAGAACAGGCTCAGGTGCGGGCAATAGTTTAGTTGCAAGACTTGATGCCGGGGAAGTTGGCATCATATCTGTCTCCCAGATTTGCCGAACTAACTCCAACGGGTCAACGATTAGGGTAAGACTACCATTGCCCAACACGCTGTAGCCTTGGATGTAACTAGGTAAAGTCAGGACTCTGCCGAGGGATTTAATTACTAATTCCTGCTCGACTAAAATCTGATCGACTTGCAAACACAGGTATTGATGCTCTGTTTCCAACAGTAGCAGAGGTTCAACGGTGTTCCGTTGTTTGACTGGAAAAGGACTGAGGTTTAAATTGTGGTCTTGGGTGAATAAAGGATATTTGTAATCCAGCAAATTGGCAAGCGAGCGGATGGGAACTAGTTGCTGACTTTGCCCTTCTCCCCACTGCCAGAATTTTTGGCTGCCTTGCCCGTGTAAAGATTGCTGGACTTGAATCTGCTCTGGCTGCGGTAATAAAACCTGGCTAACTCCTTCAGACAGCAAGCCATAAGTAATACCTTGAGATTGACAAACCAGCAAGCGTGCTGTTGTCAAGCTCAGAGGCAATTGCAAGATGAAGGTGGTTCCCTGCCCTGAAAGCGATCGCACCACAATCGAACCTTGTAAAGCTTGCAATTGAGTGCGAACGACATCTAAGCCGATACCACGACCAGATAACTCACCGATCTGCTTGGCGGTAGAAAAGCCTGGTTCAAATAATAACTCTGCCAGTTGGTCTTCTGAGGCATAGGCAGCTTGTTCGGAAGTCAGCAGGTGTTTTTCTATACCTCGCTGACGAATGGATTCCCAGTTAAAGCCTTGACCATCATCCCGTACTTCAATAGTAGTGCGGTTGCCTTGATGATAGGCTTGAATTGTAATTGTTCCGGTTTCTGGTTTACCCTGCTGGCGGCGAGCTTCTACCGGTTCAATGCCGTGATCGAAGGCATTACGAATCATGTGCAGCAAGGGATCGTACAACTGCTCAGAAATGGCTTTATCCACCAGTACCTTCGTACCGCCAAGCTTGAGTTCAACAGGCTTATGATAAGTTGCTACCATCTGTTGCAGCAGCCGGGGTAATCGATTCAACACTGTTCCCAGTGGAACCATTCTGGCTTGCAGCAAATCCTCCTGCGCTCCTGAAAGCAGTTGCTTGCGCTTGCCGAGACTGAAGCGAGATTGCTGAACTAAGCCATTAACAGCCTCAATCCGTTCTCCTAATTGCACCATGTCTTCTGTAAGATTTTGCAGGAGAATGTGCAACTCGCTATAGTTATCCATTTCTAAGGCATCAAAATTGGATTGTGCCTCGGTAGTTGGAACTGAGCGTGGAGAGCCATGTATATGTCGCTGCTTGCGTTCGGGAAGCAGCAGATGTCGATCCGACCAAGTAAAAACTTTACTAAGTTGTTGTTGACAGTACAAAAACTGTAGTAGAGTATCTTGAGCTGCTTTCTGAATGTGATTAGATTGCAGGTTTTGTTGGTTTTCACTGATTAGCAATTCCCCAATTGTATGGCTGAGACGATCAAGCTGTTCTATCGCTACTCGGATACTGGGAAGTGATGCCGATGATTGAGCCTGGAGGCTTGGTGGTGGTGGAGAGGCTGGCCGATCTGAGTCTGAGTATCGGCAGGATGTCTGGGGATCTCCGATCCAGATTGACTGTAAAATCCGCTCTATGGCGGAGGGGGCTACTACCGAATCCTGAGAAATAGGTGCTAGTACCTCCGGTGTTTTCGGTAGCGAGTTATCAGTCCGCTTCGGGAAAAACGACCAAATTGATTCCGCTTCGCTGGCACTGAGGAGGGGAGATGGCTGATTCTCAGTTGTAGTCGTTTGTGTTGCTTGAGCAGCGATCGCAACTGGCTGTTCTTGCGGTTCTGAGACAGGACTAGTGAGCATTGCCCATTCTCGCAATTGTAGAGATATCTCTCCTCCTTGAGTGCGATCGCCTGCAAGTACTGCTGTTTGAGCCGCTTTAAAATTTTCTAAAGCCACCTGAGCGATTTCCAATACTTTATCTGGATGTGCTTTGAGTGCGTTTAGGGTCGCCTGGGCAATTTCTTCCAATCCAGATAAGCCATAAGATGCTGCTAATTCAACAAAAAATTCTGCTTGAGAGTTGAGTGTTGTTTGAATTTGTTGCGGATCTTGGCTTTGGATATCAGCTTCAAGTTGTTGCAAATCCTGGAGTACACTCCCGGAAAAGATTGACTCTACCACATCAAAGCCAAGTTCTTCCGAACTGGGAAGCGGAGCCTCACGACCAAAAAAGTCGCCTAGTTTATGTTGGAGTTGGGCGAAAATTGAGGCAGTGCGATCAAGTATTTCTGCCTCATTGCAGGATAAGCCCATCAAGGCTGCACTCAATGGAGTTCGCAGGCATTCATAAGCATCTAGAAGCAAAGCACCCAATTCTGGATCGATTTCCAATTCTGGAGCATATAAAGCTTGGAATACATCTTCCAAATGATGGGCAATTGTCTGAATAGTTTCTTGCCCAACACTGGCAGCACTCCCTTTGATAGTATGGGCGCTTCGCATCAAGGCATGAACTTTTTCTATTGTTTTTTCATCAAGTAGACCGATCAGATTCTGCTCAATGGTTTGCAATAACTCTGCCGCTTCCGCAAGAAAAGCCTGCTCTTGATTACTGGGATCGGGGTTCATAATACGCTTGGTGTCAAGGAGATTTATCTGTTAAGGCAGGCAGGGGGAGCAGGGGAGAGTTTTTGTACAAATTTTT
>NZ_JAVRBY020000054.1:0-47495 GCF_034531035.1 Nostoc sp. DedQUE02
CTATGGGTCAGCCACTTTATATAGTACATAAATACTATAAAATAGCGATCACGCTGTGCCAGTTGCGTAAGTCCTGATTGCAATTTATCAAAATCCCTATTAGGGATTGAAACAGCAGAAACCTTCTTCAGTTCAGCTTGAGATTTAGATTGCAATTTATCAAAATCCCTATTAGGGATTGAAACGAATATACGCTCTAAAGCAGAAACTAAAAGCTGTATGTGAATTGCAATTTATCAAAATCCCTATTAGGGATTGAAACATTGTGAGGGACATGCAACTGAATGTGCTGCTTTCGGATTGCAATTTATCAAAATCCCTATTAGGGATTGAAACGACTCTGTGATTATTAATAATCAGCCGCTAGACCAATTGCAATTTATCAAAATCCCTATTAGGGATTGAAACCTCGGAGTGAAGTTTATTGGACTCGGTGAGCGATCGCATATTGCAATTTATCAAAATCCCTATTAGGGATTGAAACTAATCCTAAATCAGTAAATATTTACCTGCAACGGATTGCAATTTATCAAAATCCCTATTAGGGATTGAAACTAGAGTTCCAGCGTAGGGTAGCAGTATCATATCTATTGCAATTTATCAAAATCCCTATTAGGGATTGAAACGCTACCTAAATCTAGTTTTAAAGGGAAGTAAATTTATTGCAATTTATCAAAATCCCTATTAGGGATTGAAACGGAATGCGTTTAACGTAGGCTGAAAGCTTATCAAGAAATTGCAATTTATCAAAATCCCTATTAGGGATTGAAACTGTTTATCAAGTGTCATCACCAGAACTCCGCTTATAAGTCCAAATTGCAATTTATCAAAATCCCTATTAGGGATTGAAACCCAACTGTTCATCGGAAGAAAAATTATCTTTCCATTATTGCAATTTATCAAAATCCCTATTAGGGATTGAAACCCAACTCGAAAATTTGACAGGCTATGATTTTCATTGCAATTCATCAAAATCCCTATTAGGGATTGAAATAAATCTAATTTCTTTTGATAAATTGCCATTTTGTATTGCAATTCATCAAAATTATTATATATAGGACTCATATTTTATTTCTGAAAAAACATAGTACAACTCAAAGAGGCTTCTTGACTATTGCCTATTGCCTATTGCCTATTGCCTCTTGCCTCTTGCCTCCTATGCAAATAAGTATGGCTACGCTCCCGTAAGGGATACAGAAATCAAATCGGATTGCTATATAAAAACTGTTTTACTCCTGCCTCTTACATATCTCTCAGCAGATAGCTTGCTTGTTAAGCTTATCCGTGGTTTTATTAAAATACGACATCTACATCAATTTAGCGTATTTTATTGACAACTCAATTACCTGAATTAACTTGTCAGCCCTAAAATAAATATAAAACTTTCCATGCCTATCCAAACTATTGGTATTTTAAGTCCAGGTGATATGGGACAGGCGATCGCAGCTGTTCTCAATCAACATGGATTGAAAACTATTGCAGCCCTAGACGATCGCAGTGAACGAACTCGGCAATTAGCAGCCGCCGCCAACATTCAAGATGTAGGTTCCCTCAGACAACTGGTAATTGAATCTGATGTGGTGCTGTCAGTTCTAGTCCCGGCAGAGGCTACCCAAGCCGCGAAGCAAGTAGCTGAGGCGATCAGTAATGTTGGTAAACCCATTCTCTACGTCGATTGTAATGCGATCGCACCCCAAAAAGTCATAAATATCGGCCACCTCATTGAATCAGTTGGGGGAACATTCGTAGATGCATCAATTATTGGCCCACCACCGCGAGTTCCCAATCGCACCCGCATTTACACTTCCGGAAAACAGGCAAATCAACTCCTACAACTGCGGGATCATGGCTTGGATGTGCGGGTAATTGGTGATGAAATTGGTCAGGCTTCCGGGTTGAAAATGTCCTACGCAGCCCTGACAAAAGGGCTTACAGCAATCGGCACAGAATTACTAATTGCAGCCCATCGTTTAGGTTTAGATAAAGAACTATGGGATGAAATATCTAATAGTCAACAAGAACTTGCTAGCATTTTAACCCGTTCTATTCCAGCGATGACACCGAAAGCGCATCGTTGGGTAGGAGAAATGGAAGAGATTGCAGAAACCTTTAAAGAGTTAGGTTTAACTGAGCGCATTTTTTACGGAGCAGCTGACGTTTACCGTTTGGTGAAAGAAACCTCCTTGGGTAAAGAAACACCAGAAGAGTCTAATCGCGATCGCTCTTTGGATGAAATCATTACAATCCTTTCCGATGAAGCAAGGTCTGATATCATGTCCGCCTGATTGCTTATTAAACCCGAAGAACCCCACCCCGCCAAAGCTGTGCTTTGTCTCCCCTCCCCGCAAGCCTACGGTGTACACACATCTCTGTGCCAAGTGCAAAATGTGGTTTGATCCCCCTAAATCCCCCGATAAATTGGGGGACTTTGAGAGCTTTTTGCCCCCCAATTTATCGGGGGGTTGGGGGGATCAAAACGTTGTGGGGCTAGGTTATCATACTTGTGTGTACACCGTAGCCCCGCAAGCGGGGAGGGGTTGGGGGTGGGTATGGGTAATTTGGCGGACATGATATGACACTTAATCGTAAAAGCGTTGGGAAGCAAGAATCAAAGCCTCTCGACCTTTCGCGCAGAGGAATGGAAGCGGGGTTCCAATTTCGGTAATTATGCAATTCTACTGATTAACCCCAAACGCTTCTACGTTCCCAATATTGGGCGACTCTTTTTTCCCACTGCTCCCAATAATCTTTGATGACTGCTGATTCAAACCAAAATACTTCTGCTGGCATTTCTGGAATCGCTACTACCAAGAGAGCGTGCTTTAGCTGAATACCATAATCTCGATAATATTCGTTAGCTGCTCCTATATATGCTGTAAGTTGCAGTGGATGTTCATATAAATGCTCAATTGAACCTTTGGGTTTGTCTGCTGTTTTCCACTCGCAAATACAGGGAATACTTTGATAGCTGGCAATACAATCAACTTTGCCAGAATAACCTAAATTACGATGAAAAACAGAGCCTTCCACAAGTCTAACTGTGTCGATTTGTTGTAAAACTGGCTGGATACTCTCCCAATAAGGGCGACTCGCTTCGGGACAAACAGGGTTTTGTCCGAGAAGGTAGCGCTCAATTTGTTTGTGTGTTTGGGTTCCCCGCCGACTAGCAGTTGTAGTAATGCGGGTAGCTTCTTCTGTACCAACACGCGTTTTCCAGTTTAATAATCTGTCTCTGTCTGCTTGTGATTTGGTGGCATTAAGTATTGTAGTCACACTGGGAAAGCGATTTCCGTTGGCATCTACATAATATTGTTTACCATTTTCTCTCTTGGCTGTGGCATTAATGCGTGGTAGCAGTTGGGTATCAAATTGCATCAGTTGGTGTGTTGACTTTAATCTGTGTGATATATTTCCGAAATAGACAGAATTGCATTTGTATTTCCCAGTATGATGTCGTATTTTATTACTAAATTATGCAACCTGTAACATTAACAGCAGTTGCAACAGCGATCGCTACTATAGTTTTAACGAGCTATTTTGAAGCGAGTCGGGAGAAAATACTTGTTGCAACAGCGATCGCTACTATCAAAATATTTCATAGTTGCTGACAAAAAGCTGTTGCGTATGCTGAATGACTTTGTTTTTGAGGGTGATTTTTAAGACAAAGTAAAAGAGAATATCAAAGTTAAATTACTGATGGGAGGAGCGATCGCACTCATTAAAAGATTTTCAAAGATAAAAGTGCCTAGTTTACCTCCATAGGCATAGCACTAAAATACAGCTTGTGTACATTAGACAGGGGGTTGGGTTCTGGTATCTCACTCAACCAAGAACTGCTATATTAGGATAAATAAAGTTTTGAAACACCTAATACACACAAAGCGGGCGATGGGACTCGAACCCACGACGTTCACCATGGGAAGATGACATTCTACCACTGAATTACACCCGCGAATTGCTGCCATAAACTTATGGCTAAGGTGAAGTATAGCACTATCTACAACTGTTTTCAATCGTCCTTAATTGAATGATGTTGGAAGTCCTAACCTCAGCAAAGCAGGTTGCTGTACTTCACCTAAAGAACAATGTCCTTACCTTGCTCAGTAAAGCGAACCTCTTTAATATTCCATTGAGCATTACTCGTTAGGGTTTTGCGGAGACTGCCAAACAGAGCAAACTGTTCACAACTAGAAAGAGAAGTTATTTGCCGCTTTGACTCAGGAGATATTCGCAAATCAACTGTAGCAATGCCATTTTTGATGTTGACACGATACCCAGACAAGCTAAAGTCGCTTGTATCTCGTTTTTCTAATATTTTACTTACTACATTTTTAACTGGTTCTTCGGCTGGTACTGAAACCTTTTCTGGAATTAGTTTTTGACATTGAGTGTCACTTGTATAGAGTGTGACGTTGGTAGTTTTGCTAGTGACAGCTTTAGGAGTTGATGAGGAAGGCGTATTTTCCTTAAGAGGTTCTTGATTAGAAGATTTTTCTCTCAACTGAGCTACGCTAGGAATTTGGCTGGGAGTTTGAGACGGAGTTTGAGCCGCTACGCTATTTGTCGGTGTTGTAGTAGGGAATGGCGTTTTGCTCTCAATATTACTAGTGGTGGGGTTAGAACTACAACTGCTGAGGCTGACAACCATTGTCACAAAAATAAAGGGTAAAAAATATCTTTTGGTTGTGTTCATAAATTTTGCTTATAAATGGTGTTGCTGCTATCAATTTCGGTGTCGCTGATATCAATTCCGCATAAATTTGTGAATATTGAGCCAGTCTATAAAGTGTCAACCCGAAATCTGTTTAAGTCAAGGGCTATACAATATACCAAAATGGCCTTGCAGAACAGTGGGATAAGCAGGGGAGGCAGGGGAGGCAGAGGAAGCCGGGGAGGCAATTTTAGAAGTTGCCAAATCAGCCCATTTTTTCTACAATGCCACCAAAATTAGCACATCTGCAATTACTAGTTTTCACTACTTTTTTGTTTGGTTAACTCCTGAACTAATAATTGAACTCCCAGAGCCAACAAACCAATTGCTACTATACCGAATACTCCGCTTCCTAAAGCAACTACACCAACAACTAAAGTGCGGACAGCAGAAGAAATCTTCACCACCAACGGATTAATTGAATGTATAGGTTTAGCCGCAAAATTTGTTGCGATCGCAATCATCAACGAATAGGCTGCAAATCCCATTCCTCCCGAAATCACCGCTCCAGTAAAACAGCGTAATGGACTAGCTGTAACCTCTTTTTTAGCATCTGTTTGCGGCGTTAGATTTTGGTCATTCATAACATTTTAGATTTTAGGTTTTAGATTTGGGATTGGAGCATTAGGAACAATTTTCTCTTCAACTAATCGTCATTCAAATTGCTTCTGTGCGTTCTTTAGTAGTAACTTGAACTATAGGACTCATATTTGATTGCGTGAAAAAAATTCGGTACACCTTAATCTTCTGAAATCCTCTTGCCTATTGCCTATTGCTTATTGCCTATTGCCTACTAAGCCAAGTGATTTCAGTAATCAAACCGGATTCCTATACGCAACTTCAAAACTCATCATATTCCTTATACTCTATTAACGATAAAGATTTATTAAATTGAGGATGCTACCTGAATTCCATGTGTAATTGTCCGAATCACAAATAATTCTAAGTCTTCATCAACAATTGCTTGCCTCACTTGCTGCAAAACTAGTTCTGCTTGCTGTTGAGACTCAAAAAGAGCAAATACTGTTGGGCCAGAACCAGACATCATTGTTCCTAAAACTCCTTCTTGATTTGCAAACACTTCTCGCAGTTGCAAAACTTGGGGATAGGCTGGTAATACCACCCGTTCTAAATCATTGTGCAGTTTTTGGGCAATTTCTTTCGCATTTTTATCCAGGACAGCTTTTACAATTGCTCCCGAATGAACTGCATTCGCACGCGCTACCAAGTCGTCACTATTTCTAATATAAGAATTACCAAACTGCTCTCGATAGGTTTTGTATGCCCAAGCGGTGGAAACTTCCAGACTGCGGTATTTTGCTAACACTATATATATACTATCCAAACTTGGTAGTGGAGAAAGTTGTTCACCTCTACCTGTTGCGATCGCAGTTCCACCCGCTATACAAAATGGTACGTCAGAACCAAGCGTGCCTCCCAACTCTTCTAATTCTGACTGAGTTAATCCCAACTTCCACAGTAAATTTATCCCTACCAACACAGCTGCTGCATTCGTGGAACCCCCAGCCAACCCAGCAGCTACAGGAATCTGTTTGTTGATGGTAATCTCCACGCCTCCATATTTAGCAAAGGTTTCGGGAAATTGCCTCACCATTAATTCTGCTGCGCGGTATGCCAGATTAGTTTTATCTGTTGGTACTTGTGGGTGGTTGCAGTGAACACGGATATTGTCAGTGCTAATCGAACGCACATCAATTTGGTCTGCAAGCCCGATACTTTGGAGGATCATGGCTAACTCGTGATAGCCATCGGGGCGATCGCCAATGATTTCCAGATACAAGTTGATTTTAGCAGGAGCAATTAGGCTGTAGGAACGCATTTTCTGGGAGTGGGGAATGGGGAATGGGGAAGGTGGGGCCCCCTCTGGGGATAAGGGGTAATGGGGAATGGGGAATGTGGGGCCCCCTCTGGGGATAAGGGGTAATGGGGAATGGGAAAAAATCTGCCTTATCCTCTTTTTCCTTACTCTTTTGTACAGACGCGATCAATCGCCTCTCCTCCCATTCCCAATTCATTTGCTAGAATTACCCATTGCTGAACGCTGAGGTCTTCGGCTCTAGCTTGGGGATTTATTTTTAATTGTTCCAGTAAGTGGCTCAAGCGATCGCGTTCTATAACTGATTGCAAATTATTTCGTAACATTTTGCGCTTGGCACCAAACCCCAATTTTAAGAAATTCTCTAACTGTCGGGGATTAAGTGCTGGTATTTCTATTTTTCGGGGGCGCAATCGCACCACTGCTGAATCGACTTTTGGCGGTGGATGGAATGCGGCGGCTGGAACTGTGCAGATTAACTCACACTCAGCCAAATACTGTACTCGCACACTCAACGCCCCAAAAGCTTTTGATCCTGCTTTAGCATACAATCTTTCTGCGACTTCTTTTTGTACCAGCAACACTATTGAGTCAAATGGTTCGGGATTGGGGTTAGCGATCGTACCCAGTAGTTTCTCGATGATTGGCCCTGTAATGTTGTAGGGAATATTGGCTACTACCTTATTTGGCTTTTGGAAATTGGGAAAGGCTGCTAGATAAGATGGTAAATCTAGAGTGAGAAAATCGCCTTGCAGCAGTAAAAAATTTTCAGTCTTACCAAGCTGCTTTGACAACATTTGGCATAAGTCGCGGTCTATTTCAACTGCAATCAGAGATTGCACTAAGGGTAATAAACGACGAGTCAGAATGCCAGTTCCAGGGCCAATTTCCAAGACGCGATCGCCTTTGAGGGAGCGATCGCTTTCTGTACATGCTGCTTGAATAATTGCATTGAGCGCCTTTTCACTTTTGAGCCAATGTTGAGCAAAGACCTTACGCGGTCGGATCATCTGTATTTACTGCCTAGTCTAGTTTTTAGCTTTTTATCAAAATTTAATTATAGATTTTCAAGTCCCTCTACAGCGCTAGACTCACTGTAACGCCTACAGGGGCAGGGAGCAGGTGGTCACTGAATCTCGACTTCGCTCGATTTCCGCGTAGCCGAAGTGGGGCAGGGGGTTACTGAATCTCGACTCACTTCGACTGCGCGGTAGTTGAATCTCGACTCACAACGACTGCGCGATAGTTGAATCTCGACTTCGCTCGATTACCGCGTAGTCGAAACTCAGTGCAAGTCGCTCGATTTCCGCCAAGCGATGCACTGAGCGCAGTCGTTGTGTCGAAACTCAGTGCAAGTCGCTCGATTTCCGCTTAGTCGTTGGCGCAGCCTCTCCGACAGGAGAAGTGAGGCAGGTGGTAGAAACTCTTTATGTCTGATGTTGAGTCCTGTATTTTTTACCTTATTTACTCGAAAACTGCTGTATATTCACCCTATGAAAGTTGCGTAAATAAACCACCCATTCCAAACCAATGAAACGCTTATACTGTATTCATTTTTAATTTTTAATACTTCGGCTACGCTCAGTACAAGTTTTTAATTTTTAATTCCGCTTTGCGGTACTAGCTACTTCATACATTTGCTTATGTTTGGCTAAAAGCTCTTGATATTTCTCATTTGTCTTTGCTTGTACCCACTTGGCTTTAAATATTGCTGCTGACTCGGCTTTAACTGAGTCTACTTCATAAGGAAGAATCTCTTTTTTGGAATCTGAAGTTTCGGAAATTTGTTTATACTTCCTGCCGCTTTTGTGATTAGCGTAACGGCGAGAGCGAGTATAACCCATTTGGATAAACTTTCGTGCCATATCCGCGCCGACAAAATCATCTTTCTCTAAATAATCAAGAAACATCTCATAGATTTTTTCACTTGATTCTCTAGCAATATCAGGAGTTTTGAAGCGCCAGTAAGGAAGAATTTCTGATTTGTATGGTTCTACCAAAAGTACACCCTGCTCACCTTTGCCAACACGATATAGTTCGGGATGTTGGCGAAAATCAATATTTTTAAAGTCTAAAGAATAATCAAAAGCCATGATAGATTTTTATTAGGAATAGTAAACTTTAAAAAAAAGTTCAACTTCTATCTAAGTATTGAGATTTTATTCTACTATGCTATCTAGCACCCAATCCGTGAACAGTGTGCTTGCGCCAGGAAATCTGCGTAAAGTGCATCATATTGCCCTCAACGTCCAAGATATGCAAGCTTCTCGTTACTTTTATGGCACAATCCTGGGTTTGCATGAACTCACAGGCGACGAAGTACCTGCAACCCTAGTGGAACTTGTCGCATCTGGGAAAGTAGCCAACTTCATCACCCCGGATGGAACGATACTAGATTTATTTGGGGAACCCAATTTAACACCACCAAATCCAGACCCAGAAAAGACTTTCACCAGAGCGTACCATCTAGCCTTTGACATCGATCCGCAGTTATTCGATCGCGCGGTGACAGTGATCAGAGAAAATAAAATAGCGATCGCACACGGCCCAGTCACTCGTCCTACTGGTAGAGGAGTGTATTTTTACGATCCAGATGGCTTTATGATCGAAATTCGTTGCGATCCAGAAGCTAGTTAACTTAGGGATAATCACAAAAGTATCTACTATGACCGCAAAAATCACGCAACTCTTTAAAGTAATTGAAGATACAATCACCAAACCGCCAATTCCACACGAACCATACAAGCAATCATTGAAAGCTTGGGCGATGTATTGTTTGCGAGACAAAGGTTTTATAGTCGTTTATGCTCAAAATGCCGACTTTGCTATTGAAAGAAAAGGCGCAGAAAAGCTATATTTTAAAGTTTCAAATAGCGGCGATGATTTAGATAATTCTATTAATTGGATTGTTTGGGATAGTGCAACCAAAAGTGCTAGCCTCATTCCTCAAAAAATAGACTGATGCCAAAAAATCGCCGATAAGCATTCCAAATGCTTATTTTATATACCTAACTCATTTAGCGATCGCTGTAACTCCTGCCCAAAGAGTAAGTGGCTGCCCGACCTTTTTATACAATAAACTTTCTAAAATCACACCATTATTGTTGGCTGTAAGAGTTTTATTCGGCTGGCGTAGAGACTCATAAAAGCCGTTGTACCAACCATCTTTAGATTTAAGGTTAGCTTGGACGAAATCAAATAATTGGGTGGTGTAAGTCGTATTATAAAGTACATGCCAGCCGATCGCAGCTTTGGCACTGAGGAATCGCAAATCGTTGTGCTGTTGTTGAGTATCTGTGATCGTTGCCCAAGGTTCTCCGTTGACAAACAAACTGCTGTAAACAAAATATGGAGGTCGATCTAAGTTGTCTTCGGTGAGAGCGGTTAATTGTTTTGTTGCTTCATAACGCGCTGCTTGAGCAGCTAAAATTCGATCGGCATAAGCTTTAGGCAAAGCTTGAAATCCAGTTTCGATACCATCTAAAATATAGGGTTCGCTAAGAACATAGTTATTAGCTCCAGAGTTTTTATAATCTCGTTTGTCGTAAGGAATTCCCTGCCCGTAAAGATCAACAAAGGCAGTATGGGATTGATAATCCAAAGCTTGCTTAACATCTAAGCCCCAAAGCTTTAAACCGTAGGCAGCATAATTCTCATAGCCCAAGCGACCTTCTTGGTTGTACTGTTCTTTGCCTTTGATCGCGGCAGTACCGTACATTTGTCCATTTTGGGTCAGGCGCTTAACTTGCCAATGTTTCCAAACGTCCGTGGAAAGCGATCGCAATTCGGGATACTTTGCCCCGACAATTTTCAGCCAGATTGCCATCCGCCCTAAATCAATGGCTGACCAACCAATTTCTTCGCGTTTTTCTAGTTGACCATAATTAACGGGTACGAGGGTTTTGGCATTGTAGACCTTGTTGGGAAGTTCGCCTTTGTATAAGGGCATAGATGCCAGTGTTTTTAACATTTTGCTCATTTTGGCATCAAATTCAGCCACAGGCACGATATTGAGTTCTCTCGCGCTGACTAAAGCTGCGATCGCTGCTGTTTGATCCCACATACTTACAGAGGCAAAGCCATCAACAGAATTCACCAAGCCAGTTTCATCGTTCCAATTACGCTGAAAGTATGACCAAGCCTGACGGGCAGTTGTTGTTTCCTCTGGGGTGAGTTTTCCAGAACCAGGAGCAACGTATGGAATTATCGCTACTGTTAGTTGGTTCTTAGGAATCGGTTGACCTGGCAAAACTACAGATTTCGCATCCAAGCTGGCTACTCTTTCAGCTTCTTGAGCAGAGAGGGAACTTTGGGCTTTTTCTGGTTGTATCGGCTGCCGTGGAGCCGTTTCGGATGTTGATATTTGAGGTTTTTCTATAGAAGTTTTAGAAAGTTGCTTAGACCAAACATTTAAAACTGCGATCGCGATTACAGCAGTAACTACTCCTCCTACAGAAGCTAGTACGGACAAGCTTTTAGGTGGCGGTTGAAAATCAGAACTCATGCAGATTAAAGCCTTATGTTGTAAGTCAGGGTTGCTTGCGTAGTTTCACCAAATACATTCTTCCCAACTTTGAAATCTAACTAACACCCAGAAGTTCATCGTGAAAGAAAGCACTTCTCCCGCCTTTCCTTGACTGCTTGTGTTTAGCTAACCAGCGCTGCATTCACTAACGTAATTTTCTTTTGTCATGTCTTAACAAGCATATATTGTGGGCATCATAATCCCAAGCTGAATACATCAGTTAAGTAAGTAGACGTGATTAAACCGAACTATGTAAAGTTTTGTATGGGTAAAGGGAAAAGGTTATGGTTCGGCAAGCTCACCAACCAGGGGAAAGGTTTTTCCCTTTTCCCCTTGGTTGCCCGATTTGATGTTGCGCTCGTACTTGTCGGGAAAAGGTTATGGTTCGGCAAGCTCACCAACCAGGGGAAAGGTTTTCCCCTTTTCCCCTTACCCTTTACCCTTCTTAATATAGTTATATTTATTTCCGTCGGCTTACTTAGCAGCCATAAAACTATTTGGCAGCAAGTTTTTGATTTACAACTATAGTATCGACCTATGGCAGATGATTTTAGACGTTATTTCTTTGTTTCTCGATATAGTTTGTCCACTAAGTTAATTTTAGGATGCCTACAGATTCAATTGGGAGTAATCTGTAGCGTAGGTATTTGGACATTATCAGGAGCTAAGTTACAAGCTGCCCAAGCACATCAGACGTGGAAATCACCTTTAGAATTAACCGAGCGAGTCACCAAGGTAAATCCTGAGTCAGCACGATACTCAAAACTTAGAACACACAGATATGTCAGAGCAGAGGCTTTGGCTGTTGGCTTTTCTAAAGGCGAATTGAACTTTGGTGACTTAGAATTGTCGATGCCGCTCCCCTCTAAATTAAAGCGAACACCTATTTTGATGGCGGCACCCGAAAACTTCAATCCTGATTTGCAATTACCACCAGCGTTACCCGAACCACCGCAGAATTCCAATCCAGCACCAACTTCTACCGAACCAAAAACGCCAGATGCAGTTTTGGAAAGTATTTATACAGACTATCGCTATGACACAGACAACTTTGACCAAACCAATTTATTCTTTGAACCAACGGTTCAGTTTGGATTGAGTAATGGCAATAAAATATTTTTCAAAACAGGTTTTAACTTCTTTGAGCAACCTGGTGTTGAATCAATTACCAATTTTCCTTTGCAAGTTGGATGGCAGGGAAAAATTGGGCAAGTAACTCTGCGAACAGCCGCCGGAGTCGATGTATTCAATCGTTTACCTACAGCTATCAATCTCAATGCTAAGGCAGAGGTTCCCATTTCGCCGCCGCAAGTTTCGTCATCTGGTCAATTGTTATCAGTAGTAGTACTATCAGGTAATTTAGAACAAGGGCCTTATAAATCCAATGCCCGAACTTTAGATAATCAAATTACTGCTTGGCGATTTGGGCCTGATTTATATTGGCAGATTAACCGTAATACCAGCTTTTTTTCATCATTGCGTTTGGGCAGTTACAACGATGGTAATTCCGAAGTGCAGTCATTTAGTAGGCTAGAGCGCAAGTTTGGACAGTTTTCTCTAGCAGCTAACTTATTCAGTTGGAGTTTCGATCGCGATTTAGAACGCACAAGTGGCTATTTTTCTCCACCAGATTTCCTAGTTTACAACGCTGAGGTGGCTTGGGAGGGAGATATTGCTAATTTCTTACGCTGCCGCCTTGCTGCCAATTTAGGACAGCAACGGCTTAAAGGAGAATTTGACAACGCTAATACCTATCAAACGCGTTGTACGGTAAAGGTTTCGCCAAATATAGAAGCAGACTTAGGCTATAGCTTTAGTAATGTCCGAAATCAAGAAACCGGGGGAAGTGCTTACGGTGGTAATTCCTTGACAGGGCAGTTGCGGGTCAAATTTTAGGGGGCAGGGGGCCACTTCGACTTCGCTCAGTGACCGGGGGCAGGAGGCCACTTCGACTACGCGGAAATCGAGCGACTTGCACTGAGCGGCGTCGTTGGCGCAGCCTCTCCGACAGGAGAAGTGAGTCGAGATTTAGTGACCGGGGGCAGAAGTAAATCCAAAATCTAAAATCTAAAATCTAAAATCCAAAATCTAAAATTCAAAATGGTATAAGGCTGAAAAATGAAAGCACCATTACCTGATAACGAAACACAGCGAATCGAATCTCTTTTGGAGTATAAAATCCTCGATACTCCTTCGGAAGCTGCCTTTGATGACCTTACCCGTTTAGCGTCATATATTTGTGGAACTCCCATTGCCTTAATCAGTTTAATTGATAGCGATCGCCAGTGGTTCAAGTCAAAAGTTGGTTTGGATGCCTTAGAAACACCCCGAAATGTGGCATTCTGCGCCCATGCTATTATGCAACCTGAAGTTTTTGTTGTGCCTGATGCCACAGTTGACGAAAGGTTTGCGACAAACCCACTAGTTACCTCTGATCCAAATGTTCGATTTTATGCTGGTGTACCACTGACTAACCCTGAAGGATATGCACTAGGAACACTTTGCGTAATTGACCGTGTACCAAGAAACCTCTCTCCAGAACAAGTTGAAGCATTACGAATTCTCGGTCGCCAGGTAATCAAGCAACTAGAAATGCGACGCACTTTAGCAAGTTTAGTATTGGCGAATGAGACGCGCAAACAGGCGCACAAGGGACGCAAACGATTTTTTCAAAGAGTAGCCGGAGGGTTTGGGTTAGCATCAGCAATTTTAGTTTTGATTGGGGTGATTTCTTATCAAAACACACGTATATTGATTGATAATAATAATCAATTACAAAAAACCCAAGAGAAAATCAATAAACTAGAAGAATTACTGTCCGACATGAAGGATGCTGAGACTGGAGAACGCGGTTACATCCTCACTGGACAAGAAAGTTATCTGGAACCTTATCAGGCAGTAATTGGAAACATCAATACAAAAATTGTAGAACTGAAAAATTTAATTGTAGATCAACCTAGCCAACTAAAGCAGTTTATAACCGTTGAAGCTCTAATAGGTGCAAAATTTGCCATACTCAAACAGACTATATACCTGCGTCAAAACCAGGGATTCGAGGCGGCGTTGCAGGTAATTCAGACAAATCAGGGAAAAAATCTCATGGATGATATCCGCAAGGTCATCAATGAGATAGAGAATAATGATAGAGGGTTGCTTCAACAGCAGTCACAAGCGGCAAAAGCCAGTGCTAAAAACACAGTTTTGACACTTGCGATCGCTATTTGTCTAAGCTTTTTGATTCTGGCTATAGTCTACTACTTTATTTATCATGAGGTCAGAGAGCGGAAATTAACAGAGGAAACACTAGACAAAGAACGCAACTTTATCTCAGCAGTCCTAGATACAACCAGCGCTTTAGTAATAGTTCTTGACCCTAAAGGGCAAATCGTTAGCTTCAATCAAGCTTGTGAACAAACAACTGGTTACTCATTTGATGAAGTGAAAGGAAGGCATTTCTGGAACCTGTTTCTACTTCCTGAAGAAATGGAGCCGGTTAAAACAGTTTTTGAGCAGTTGCGATTTGGTGAAGGGCCTAACAAATATGAAAATTATTGGTTAACTAAGGATGGCAGTCGGCGGCTGATTGCCTGGACTAACACTACCTTGCAAGACTATGAGGGTTGCGTTGAATACATTGTTGGCACGGGTATCGACATCAGCGATGTTTACGAGGAGCTTCGTTTACGTAAACGAACTGAACAACATTTGAAAGCACAATACTCCACAACACGCGTCTTAGCAGAGTCAACTACAGTCAACGAAGCCATGCCCCAAATCCTGCAAGGAATCTGCGAAAGTTTAAGATGGAATTTAAGTGAATTTTGGATGGTGGATCAGCAAGCAAATCTACTGTTTTTGTTAGATACATGGTATAAAAAATCCTACGAAATGCAAGAATTTGACATCCTAAGTCGGCAGACTACGTTTGCACCAGGAATTGGGTTGCCTGGTCGTGTCTGGGCTAGTGTTGAACCTGTTTGGATCGCTGATGTCGTTAAAGAACAGAATTTCGTCCGCTCTGAAATCGCTGCCCAAGCAGAACTGCACGGAGCTTTCGGTTTTCAGATCCGTAGTGGTAAAAAAATTTTCGGTGTGATTACCTGTTTTAGCCACGAGATCCAGCAAGCTGACCCAGATTTGGCAACAGTAATGAATTCTATTGGTGAGCAAGTAGGGCAGTTTATTGAGCGTAAGCAAGCAGAAGAAGAAGTTCAACGGCAAAATTTGCGATCGCAACTATTTACTGAAATCACTCTCAAGATTCGTCAGTCTTTGCAAATCAAAGAAATTCTCCAAATTAGTGTTACGGAAGTCCAAAAAATTCTCCATAGCGACCGAGTTTTGATTTATCAACCTTTAGCAGATGGATCTGGAAGTACTGTGGTTGAGGCAGTAGTTTCTGGGTGGTTGGCAATCAAAGACAAAAAGCTGACCGATTCTTACTTTCAAGCAGAATATACACAGCAGTACTATCTACAGCAGTATCGTCAAAAACGGCATCTGGGGCTTGCTGACTTGGATATAACTGAAGTCCAAAAAAGCCACATAGAATTACTCCAACAATTTGGGGTCAAGTCCAATTTGGTCATACCCATTCTGGTCAAAGAAGAACTCTGCGGTTTGCTGATTGTCCATCAGTGCGGCAATTCCCGCCAATGGTCTAGCTTTGAAACTCATCTTTTAGGGCAAATAGCCGATCAAGTAGGTATTGCCTTAGCCCAAGCCCAAATGTTAAATGCAGAAACTCAACAGCGACGAGAACTTGAAATTGCCCGTCATCAAGCTGAATTAGCTTCTAAAACCAAAAGTGCCTTTTTGGCGAACATGAGCCATGAAATTCGGACTCCAATGAATGCTGTGTTGGGTATGACAGGCTTAATGTTAGAAACTCCCCTAAATTCGGAGCAACGGGATTTTATTGAAACAATTCGCATTAGTGGAGATGCTCTCTTAAGCCTGATCAACGAAATTTTGGATCTATCCAAACTTGAGGCTGGGGAAATGGCACTAGAAACTCTAGATTTTGATTTATCTACCTGTGTGGAAGAGGTATTAGAATTATTAGCTCCCCCAGCCCATAATAAGGGATTAGAAATTGCCGCATTAATTTATCATAACGTCCCCACCCAACTCCAAGGCGATGCTGGCCGCCTGCGGCAAATTCTCATGAACCTGATTAGCAATGCCATCAAATTCACCAGCAATGGAGAGGTCATACTACGAGCAAAATTGCGATCGCAAAACTCTACTACAGCCACTATCCATTTTGCCATCACAGATACTGGTCTTGGCATTACCTCCGAAGACCAATGCAAACTCTTTACGCCATTTACTCAAGTAGATGCTTCCACCACCCGTAAATATGGCGGCACAGGTTTGGGATTAGCCATCTGTAAGCAACTTGTGAGCTTAATGGGGGGAGAAATTGGCGTAGAAAGTCGGTTGGGGAAAGGATCTAAGTTTTGGTTTGAAGTAACTTTTGCCAAGCAACTTCACTCTATTTCCTCACCAGGTGATGGCTTGCCTGCGACACCTGACACCAGCACCAAGGGCGAATTGACTAATCGGCGCTTGTTAATAGTGGATGATAATGCTACTAATCGCAAAATTATCCACCATCAAGCTACCCGTTGGGGGATGCAGGTAGATCAGGCTGCTTCGGCTGCTACTGCCCTCAAAGCTATTCAGGAGGCTGCCAAGCAGAAAAGTTTTTATGACGTTGCTGTGATTGATATGCAGATGCCAGAAATAGATGGCATGACCTTGGGAGAACAAATTAAGGCAAATTCAGCGATCGCTAGTCTACCTTTGATTATGCTTACTTCTACTAATCAACGAGATGAAATTCAACAGGCGCTAAAAATAGGATTTGTGGCTTATTTGGTCAAACCTATTAAGCCGTCCCGACTCCTCGATACCATCATGACTATTTTCGGAACGCAGGCAGAACAAGAGGAGTCAGAAGTCAGAATTGAAGAGTTAAAAGTGGAAAGTTACGAAAACAATAGCAGCGATCATTCTCCTGTCCCTAACTCGCCCAAACTTAGCAATTCCACTACACTCACGGCTAAAATTGAACGAAGCCAAAGTTTTAGAATTCTCTTAGCTGAAGATAATTTGGTGAATCAAAAAGTAGCTTTGAAGCAACTCCAAAGCCTGGGTTATAGTGCTGATGTCGCAGGTAATGGAAAAGAAGCCTTGCAGCTATTAGAAAAAATTCCCTACGATTTAATTCTGATGGATTGCCAAATGCCAGTTCTCGACGGTTTAGAAGCTACAAAAGAAATTCATCGTTGGCAAGAGAGCAGCTTTGCTAATGGTCGTCGTCCTGTAGTAATTGCGATGACAGCTAATGCTATGAAAGAAGATCAACAACTGTGTATAGATGCCGGAATGGATGACTATCTGAGTAAGCCAGTAATCAAAGAAAAATTGGCGGCGGCGTTAGAGCATTGGGGAAATGTGATATTTAGGGCAAAAGAAACAGATGCTTTGGAGAAGACAGTTTCTACAACAGATGTAGGTTCAGTTGACCTCCCAATTGATTGGAAACGGTTGCATCAACTCTCGGAAAATAACCCAGAATTTGAATTGGAACTACTGCAAATGTTTGTTGAAGATATTCAACCTCGTTTAGAACTAATTAAAATAGCGATCGCCGATCATGATTATGAGCAAATAGCGCTCCAAACTCATCAAATTAAAGGTGCTAGTGCCAATATTGGAGCCACAACTATGCATTTAGCGGCAGAAAAGCTCGAACAACTAGCTCATCATCAAGAACGTCGAGGTACTACTAACTTAATTTCAGAGTTAGAAGAGTTTGTTAAATACATCCAAGAATTTTTAATCAGGACTCTGAATTCCTAACTTTTGGCGCTCAACTCCGGTTGTAATTTTAATAATATTTACTAATAAATAAACAGTAACGATTATCTCCTGTCGGTTCATAACTCAACTTGTCGGCAATGGTAGACATGATTTTTAACCCACGACCACGCTCTTGCTCATTCTCCTCAAATTCAGATGTTTGTTGTAATTGCTGTTCTAAATCAAAGGGTTCACCTTGAGACAAAATGCGGATTTCTATATATTCATCTAATCGCACAGCTTCTATTTCAATAGGAGTTTCAAGAGGTAAATTTTTGTGAGCATGTTCAACAATGTTAGTAAAGCCTTCGATCAAAAGTGTTTGACATTGCCACCAAATTTGTTTATTGGGGATAGGTGGTTGATTCATCTGCTCGAACCAAGACAGCACTTGAGGCGATGCTGTCAGGTCTGTGTTAACTTTTAGATAAATTTTATTTTTCACTTCTTAACCAAAAAATCTTTTGAGATCATCATATTCGCTAACTATTTTATTTAATTTGAGTAATTTTACTATACATTCCCAATTAAATTGCATAATATAAGTTGAATTAGAGCAAATTCTTACTTTTCATTCCACTGAGAAAAATTTAATTTATGTTTAAAATTCTGGTTATTGATGATGACCCGATAGTGCGAACAGTACTAAAAAGAACACTCCAAAATCAGGGTTATGATATCAGTGTAGCCAGCAATGGCGAGGAAGGAATTACACAAGCTCAATTACTACGTCCGGCTCTGATTATCTGTGACTGGATGATGTCTCAGCTAGATGGGTTAGAAGTGTGTCGTCGAATTAGAACAGATCCAGAGTTGGCAACTACTTTTTTTATTCTATTGACGGCTAGGGGAGCAGCTCGAGGGGAGGAGGAAGATAGAGTTAGGGGACTTGACGCTGGAGCAGACGAGTTTATCTCTAAACCAATAGAGATGAATGAATTGAAAGCACGGGTAAGAGCAGGATTAAGATTACACCAGCTAAACCAGGATTTACAAAGTCAAAAGCAAGCTTTAGAGAAGCTAAATCAGGATTTGCAAACCCAAAAGCAAATTTTGGAAGCAGAATTGTCTGAGGCCGCTGATTATGTGCGATCGCTTCTACCCTCACCGCTTGTAGGAGCAGTAACTACAGAAAATCTGTTTATTCCCTCAGCACAGCTAGGGGGTGATTGCTTCGACCATCATTGGATTGACGAGGATCATTTGGCAATTTATTTGTTAGATGTATCCGGTCATGGGGTGGGTTCAGCTCTTTTATCTGTATCGGTGCTGAATGTTTTGCGATCGCAATCTCTACCAAATACTAACTTTTGTCAACCAAGTGAAGTCCTAAAAGCGCTCAATCACGCCTTCCAAATGACGAAGCACGGTGATAAATACTTCACAATCTGGTATGGAGTTTATCACCGTCTTAAACGTCAACTTATTTATGCTAACGCCGGACATCCACCAGCTTTACTGTTATCTAATACCTCTACAACAACTATCCAAGTTAAACAGCTAACTTCTTTAGATTTACCAATCGGCTTTTTACCTGATGTCCAATTTGAGGATGCTGTTTTTGATATCGAAGAAAACAGCACTTTATACATTTTTAGTGATGGTATTTATGAAATTAATCAGTCAGATGGTAAAAATTGGGGTATTGATGCTTTCATTGACTTACTAACTAAATATAGCCGGAATACTTGTAATCTAAATCAAGTATTAGCGAAGATTCTTGCCTTAAATGCTCAAGAAAATCTTGATGATGACTTGTCTTTAGTAAAAGTTAACTTCGGTTAATCTAGTCAAATGTGTGGATTTTAATCTGGGATTTTCTCGCAGTTTATTGTGTCGCTAATATTTCGCGATTGAATTCATCTTGATCAGCAAAGCTTTGAAAAATTCTATCCATTTTAGTCAGTTCAAACAACATCTTAACTTGAGCGCTGATAGAACAGACAAAAAGTTTAGCATTAGCATTTCGCGCCATTTGCATTGCTGATACTAAAGAGCCTAAACCAGAGCTATCGATAAATTTTACTTCTTTCATATCAATCAACAAAATTTCGGTTCCATTTGCCAAAATACTGCTAACCTCACGACGCAGTTCATTACCTCTAATACCATCTAAAATTCCAGATAATTCTAGTACTTCCACACTCAAGCTCATGATTTTGTCCTATTTTTTGATTTGAAAATATGTATTTATATTTTGGCACTGACACAAGGTAAACTGCAATAGATATAACAATATTTTTGTGATTTTATGCAACTATCTGTGTCTAATCACTTGTAGTTATTATTTGCTATTGCAGTAAAAAAGCTAGCATTTACACATTGGCGAGAAATTTCAAAAGCTTCAAAATAACCATCTTTTTGTCCTAACTCTCGTGCCCAAAAACGAGATAAAATCAGTATGGCATCAAGTTGCATAAATGCTTTATTTGACTCTGATTCATAACAACCTATAGCTGCGACTTTATCTTCAATTACAGAAGTAATATCTACAAAGAAGTTGGGTTCAAAACCACGTAAAAAAACAGGCGGTGCTGAATACCATAAAGATATGTTTTTGCGGGTAGCAACATTAGAAACTGCGATCGCACACACTTCATGATCCCTATGTCCATATTTTTCAGGTTGTGGTGCGTGAGTAATAATCAGATCCGGTTGCCAACGCCTAATAGCTTCTTCAGTAACTTTAATCACTGCTTGGGTTGAAAAATTATACTCTTCAAGTGCATAAAACTCATAAGTTGCACCGATGATTTTACCTGCTGCATCCGCTTCTTGATGACGTGTGCCCTTAATAGACGAACTGGAAAGACTGCCATCAGTCAAAATTAAGCAACGAATATTCCATCCTGCCTTTGACATCAGACTGAGAGTGCCAGCAGCAGGTAGAACTTCATCATCAGCATGAGCATAAATTGTTAAGACAGTTCGTTGACCAAAGTGATTTGAGTCTAAGTGGGTGTTCATTACTGTTTCCTTTTTAGATTGAATTTATAAAGAAGTTAACAGTTATTCTCCTTATCTTTACGTCTGTCTTAGGCTTCTTTTGAAGGCTGCCAAACAGAGGCGCGGATGATAGCCGACAAAAGTAACAAGTTATAGATAGCCCACGCACCATTGAGTAGGTGAACCAAAGGATTATTTAGATGACCAATTGCAAAGTTGTAAATACTCCATAATATCCCCAGAATAGTGAGGGTAAAGACAACTAACTGTGGCCAAACCAGCCGGAGATAAATACCAGATTGCCTCTGCTTAGGTGTAACTTGAAAATTGATTTTTTGTCCTGTAAATACGCTCCATACAGCTTGAATCAATAAGGGGAATAAAGCGATCGCATATTGTTCAGAGCGCCAAACTTCTCTAGCTGGAATGCCCCAGGTAGCTGCTAAAAAAGTCAGACGGTTGATAATAAAAGCTGGAAAAAAGTGTATGGCAAAGTCAGAACCGTAGGTTTTAACTGGAACAATGTCCGTAAAAAAATAGATAATCGGACAAGAAATAAATACCAGAGTTGCAAAACCAGAGAAATAACTATACATCGTCTTAAAATATTGCAACCTTTGCCAAAAGGTTAGCCCTGATTTTGTCAATGGATTTTCTCGCACTAGCACTTGAATAGTTCCTTGTGCCCAGCGTAGTCGTTGTTTAAGAGTAGAACTCAAATCATCTGGCGCTAAACCTTCTGCCAAAAGTTCATTGTGATAAATCGATTTCCAGCCAGCGCTATGCAGACGCATAGCTGTATTCATGTCTTCGGTAATGCTATTACTCGATACCCCACCAACTAAATCAAATTCATCTAAACGTTTTTCATTTTTGGCAAATTCATCAGCAAAATTTTGCAGTCCTACACTAACTAATGCCTCACGTCTCAAGATTGCATTTGTGCCTGTATAAAAGGCAGCGTTCATGCCATCTTTACCTTGTTGAAGTGGCCCATAAAATAAATTTGCTCGATGTCCAAAAGGATCACCTGGAGGAATATTGTAAAAATCCTGGCGAGTCTGTACAAAAGCAATTTGATTCTGGTCGTATTTTCCGGTTGAAAGATTATAGGTGTAGAAATAAGGCACAACTCGCTTGAGAAAATTTGGCTTGGGAATATGGTCGGCATCGAGAGTAACAATAAAATTTCCTGCCGTTTCTCCAGAAAAAATTGCGTAATTGATGTTGCCTGCTTTAGCATGATGCGCTACACCAGGTGTCTTGGGACGAGCAATGTAGCGAAACCGGGAAAGTTCCACCAATTCTAGTTCTTTTTTACGAATAGCTTCTTCTAAAGCTTTTCGTTCGGTAGTGAGGCGATCGCTAATACTTTGATGAGTCGGAGGTAGCCAAAGAATAAACTGTCGTAGACTTTGCACAAATTCAGTAGCAAATTGGTTAACCACTGGTTCTGATGCTGATGCTTGCAGCCATTGTTCTGCGGCTTGAGTATTAGGTGTGAGATTTTGCAGTTGCTTCAGGCGTTGCAACAAACTAGAGTGTTCTGCATCAATCCGATTTGCTTCCTGTTGTAGTTGTGCTGACTGCAAATCCTCGATACACAATCTTTCTGTCATAGCTCGCATATCGGCCGAGTTACCATCATCCAGCACATAAACGCGTAACTTTGTTGGTGGGTAATCCATTGACAGAGCTGCTTTGGCAGTTTCTTCTACAATTTCCGGCGGCTCATTGTAGCAGGTTACAAACACATCCACTGTTGGCCAGTCAGCTCTAGGTAAAGGTGGGGTCATTTGGTCAAGAGACTTAATCTGTCGCACTAAAGGACGCCATAACCCAATCACAAACATTACACCACCCAAGTAGCTATAAATTTCTGCTATCAGCAAAGGAATCGAGAGCCAGAGCGCATCAAAATTGATGGAATGAGTAACGCGCCATTGCAAATACCAGATCCCAAAAATTAAATTGATTTCTGCTAGATAGCGAAATAACAGCGTTCTTTTTTTGAGTAATGAACGGCTGTTACCAGAAAAGTTTGAGGAATTATCAATAAGAGAAACTGAAGTCATATTAGTACCAGGGATTAAAACAATTAAAAATTGATGATTGAAAATTAAAAATTAAAGTAATTCAATTTTTAATTTCCGAAGACTCAAGCACTAGTGGATGTCTACCTATAGCTTTGTAAAGCAGACTTTCTAAAACGATCGCATTTGTATTAATGTCAACTGAAGCATTAACACCTAGTTGGGAATTTTCATATCGCCCCGAAAGATAGCCACGATTTTTATCGGATAAATTTTGAGCAAAATCTCGCAGCTTTTTCGTGTAAGGCTGATCTGGCATGAGCGCAAACCAAGAGAATGCTGCTTTTGTGCTGACAAACCGCAATTGGGGATAGGCTTTTCCTGTGGTGTTCACGGCTTGCCAAGATTGACCATTGGCGTAGACGCTGTAATACAAAAAGTAAGGAGGACGATCCAAGGAGTCTTCATTTACAGCAGTTAAAATTCCAGTGCGTTTAAACCGTTGTTCTTGCACTTTGAAAAGATTTTGCACTTGAGGCTTAACAGCATCATTCCAACCTATTTCTAAACCCCAGAGTAAATAAGGATCATTCGTTAGGTAGTTAGTAGCCCCAGAGTTTTTGAAATTACGCTCGTCGATTTGCAGTTTAATTCCATCTATTTCAACGGTTTTTACTGGGGGATTGGAAAGAGCATTTGAAGCTTGAATATTCCACAACTTTAGACTGTGGGCAGCATATTGCTCGTAGCCTAATCGTCCTTCCTGCACTTCAAGAAGTTTTCCTGCTTTGGGAATAGCACCGTTTAACCAACCATCTTTGACAAGTTTCGATGTCTGCCAACGAGCGACGATGCGATTGATACGTGAAGCGAAGCTGTCGCCCTTAGGCGAATCGCTATATTCTGGATAATGCGATCGCATAACATGCAATGCTAATAAAAATCGTCCCATATCCAAAGCTGACCAACCACTTGTACCCTTGGGATCGGGGGTATCATTGAGATGGCGCATCTGGGCAGTACGGGTGCTATAAGCTTTATTGGGCAAACCAGTTGCAGGTAGCGGTAGTTTTTCTAATGTCTGTAGCAATGTGTTCATCCGCTTTTGGAAAACATCTTGCGGCAATAACCCTAACTGGTAAGCTGCATGAATTCCCAATAAGGCGCTACCCTGATCCCACCAAGTTGTCCACGGTAGATTATCTACCGAATTTACTAAACCTGTTTGGGAATTCCAGTTACGCTCAAAATATTTCCAAGCCCGCTCGGCGGCAATTTGATCTGCTTCTTGAGTCAATCGTGGGAAAGAAGTTGTGGGCGTTGGAGTAGCAGGTTTTTCTGGCGTAGCGGTTGGTTTTGGTTTTAGTGGTAGTGGCGTGACTATAGGAGCAATCGGTTTTGGAACGGTTGGTGACGGTGGTGTTTGGACATTAGGGTTAAAGTTATCAGGAGCAGCAATGATCATAGATGGGGCAATACGGTTCGGATAAGCAGGGGAGGGAAGAGAGTAGTTATTATTAAGCAATTTCTCTTCCCCTGCTTCTCTTCTCCCCCTGCTCCCCCTGCTTGCCTCAACAGATAACTTTGTTAACCGAACCGTATTGATAGATGGGGTAGGAGAGCATTGCCAGGTTGCGGTACTCGGACAAAGCAGGGGTTGTTGATTTGTCGTTGCGTACAAAACTGATTGCAAAATCATGCTTTTAATCCCGCTTGTTGCCATTTATATCTTCTTTGCCAACTCAGCAGGCGACAAATAGCCGAAAGCTGGATTATTTACTGCGTCTTTATAACCAGCAGATTTGCCGCTATTACTGTTAATTGCCCAATCACATTCCTTATTAATATTGAAATAAAGAATGGCTCTTACACCCATCCCTGGTAGCTGAGTGTAAGAGTCTCTTAACCATTGGTCTTTGCCAGTATTGGGCAAACCATTTTGCGTATTACTCGTACTAGCTGTTTGAGCGATGAAAATTGGCTTACTGCCAGCCATAACCTTCATTCGCTTGATATATGGTTCAAAAACTTCTTTTGGGCTACTCCAGTGTTTCCAAGAAGAATTACTACAATACCCCCAGTTGTATGAACTAAAGGCAACGACATCTACCGACTTGTCCCCAGGATAGTAGTTTTCAAAACGATGTTCATTGTTTTCACTCCAACCATTGGGCGCAAATACCCAACGGATTGCCTGTGAAGAGACACCAGCTTCTTTAAATATCTTTTGAATACGTTGATAAGCTAACTTGAAGTTTTGCGGGTCTTTGCTGTATGCTTCTCCAGGAATGTTCATCTCTTGCAATGGAGCGATAAACGCAATACGACCCTCGCCTCGTTTTGCCCAATCAGAGTAGGCTTTTGCCACTTTTTGCAGAGAACTATCTACGTCTCCTTTAGCAATCTGCGCTGCTGTACGAGTGGATTTGAGATTAATAAAGGCTGTGTATCCGTTGTGCTTCAGTTGTTCTAGGGAAACTGGAATGTTGTAGGCAGGATTCGAGTCTTCGATATCAAAGAAAAATCCAGCAATAGAATGGCGCTTACCAACCCATTGATCGACTTGACGTAATTGGTTGTCAATTGTACTTTGATTTCCGATGTAATCTGGAGCGTACAGCCCCAGTAGTACAGGGGTATTGGAAGCTATTGGGTTGCGAATTTGGTTTAATTTCTGGCTTTCGAGCTGCTTTGAGGCATCAGCGATCGCCATTAGATTTTTACTCGCAAAGATGCTTCCTAGTAAAATTAGCATCATCAGCGCCAGTCGCACCTTGTTCATAGATTTGAAGGAATAATCCAGGATTTTGAATCGAGATGTCTGTTGCTCGTGCAAGCTACGGACTGCATTGACTCATATACAAGTATTCCCAAATACAACTGATTATTAACAAACACGGCTTTGTAATTACAGGGAGTTGTATCAATGCTTGTCGGGTTTTGGGGAAAAGGGGAAAGAAAAAACCTTTAACCTTTACCCTTTAACCTTTTCCCCAAACCCAACTCCGAGTTAAAAATCCAAAACCCGAGCAGTATTGGGAGTTGTATTTCAACTTATTCTGTGACTTTTGTGCCATTTACCAACGGAGTCTTTTCGCTACTTGAAACCCAGTAACTTCCAGAACTATCAGAAATTAGCTTAGTTCGTTGTATTGCAGTGTTGGGTAAACCTCGTCCAGAATTTCCCTTAGTAACTTCTTGCCACCAAGGAGATTTCATGCTAATGGTCGGACGAATTAGGGGTTGTTGATTCATCACCTTGTACAGCAAGGATTGTAAAATCATACTGTTGGTGCTGCTGGTGAAACCAATTGCCGTTTTACCTGTGGCTTCATAGAAACCTTCATAAAATCCAGCTAATGGGTTGTATAAGTCAGTCGTTCCTTGCAGTAACTGTTGACTATACTTATTTTCTGGAAGCAAAGCATGATAGGCAAAAGCGACTGCTGTACTTACCAATCGTCCCTTTGCTACAGGTTGACCGTCATCTCCTAAAGCCACCCAAGATTCACCCTGCCCAGTAATTGAACTGTGAACAGTGTAAGGTTTACGATCAATCAAAGTAGTAGCTGAGGCTGTGAGAGTGCCGGTGCGACGGTAACGTTCAGCTTGCGCCTGAAAAATTGGCTCAAAAAGCGATCGCATTTGTGGATCTAGTCCAAACTCCAGTGCATAGAGTAAGAATGGATTGCTAACTGTGTATTTGTTAACTTTAGAGTTAGTATCCGTGCGACGGCGTTGGATTGGAACTTTCACACCCTCAACTAAGGTAGTTTGATATTCACCGCCAACAGCAGAACTATCAACATTAAATCCCCATAATTGAAAAGCACGAGCGGCATATTCCTCATAACCCAAGCGGGTTTCAGGGTTGACGCGGGTAAGCGATCGCCCATCTTGCTCTTTAGCGGTTGTCGCACTAGAGAGAATACCTTCGCGCACCACACGCAAGTATGACCAATCCAGCACAATTTTATCTACAGCCGCCGTGTATTCTGGATGACAGGTTTTTAAGTTGTAAAGCGCTGCCAGTATTCTGCCTAAATCTAAAGCTGACCAGCCGTTGCCTTCTGGAATCGGATTTCCACCATAATCTACAGCTTGCAGCGATCGCGTATCGTAACCCCGCCCTGGCAATTCCTTTGCAAACAATGGTAACTTTGTCAAGGCTGCTAAAAGATGTCGAGTGCGCTGGTCAAATTCTTTGGGGGTAATTATATCGAGCGATCGCGCTGCATGGAGTGCTGCCAGGTAATCTCCTAAGCCCCACAGCGTTGCACCTTTGAAATCACTGCGATCGTCTATCAGCCCACTCTTTGAGTGATAATTCGCTTGAAAGTATCGCCAAGCCGCCTCTGCATAACGCTGTTCAATTACTGACAGTGGTCGATTTAGTTTGAGGTTAGATGATTGGGGACTTTCCACTGGTGGAATTGGTGCAATGGCCACTTCCGTAGGTTTAGAAGTATCCGCAGGGGTTGCGGTAGAAGTTGTAACAGTAGAATTCGCTTGATTTGCAGTTGGAGTTGTAACAGTAGAATTCGGTTGATTTGAGGGTGTTGTTGGAGAAGCATTTTCACTGGGCTTGCCAGTAGACACACTTACAGAGCCAGAAGCAATTAAAGGGTGATTTCCCTTAGCTTTATAGTATAAAATCTCCAAAATCAACCCATTAGTATTACCTGTCAAAGCTTTGTTGGGTTGTTTTGATTCTTCATAGATACCAGCATAGTAACCGCTATCATCAGGACTGCGGAGATCCTTGACTGCATCAAAAACTTTTTGGGCATAGGCATTATCTGGAAAAAGATAGCGCCAACCAAAAGCAGCTTTGGTGCTGATGCTGCGAAACTGGGGATAAGGTTGATTGGCATCGGTGATTGTTGCCCAGTTTGCACCGTTTGCATAAATGGTGTTGTAGAGAAAATAAGGCGCTTGGTCAATATTATCTTCTGTAACCGCAGTCAATTGGCCTGTGGTATCATAACGCCGTTTTTGCACATCTAAAACTCTGGCAGCAAAATCAGCTAACTCACCTTGTAGGCCAAATTCAATCCCATCAAGGATATAAGACTCACTCACAACGTAATTATTAGCGTTGGTGCTTTGAAAGTCACGGGTATCAACAGGAATTTGCACACCGTTAATTTCGACTAATTTAAATGGTTCTAAAGAGATAGCTTTTGGTGCAGAAAAACCCCAAAGTTGATAACCTCTCGCGCCGTATTCTTCGTAGCCGAGTCGTCCTTCTTGCACCAGTAATGTTTTGTTATCTGGGAGAACAGTAGCACCAAAAAGTTGCCCATCTTTGAGCGATCGCGCAACTTGCCACTTTGCTACAATTCCTTTGAGCCAATCATTATATTGGGGATGACAGGTACGGATAACATCAAAGGCAGCCAAGATTCGCCCCACATCCAAGGCAGACCAACCAATACCCCGCTCTAATGGATTGTTGCCATAATCAACCATCTGTGCATTGGCTGCGTTATAGACTTTATTGGGTAAGGTATCTTCAAATAATTTCAGACTGTTGAGAGTTGTCAAAAACTTATTCAGACGGGAATCAAAATCTGCTTGGTCGGTAAGATTCAACCATCGTGCAGCATTCAATGCCATCAGGTAGTTACCCATATCCCAGAGTGTACCAGAAGGATAACCCCCAGTAGAGTTGGTAAATCCCGTTGCTGGCTGATAATTTTTGACAAAATACTGCCAAGCAGCACGAGCATAAGTTTGTTCTTCAGATGTGAGCGGAGTTGTAATATCGCTACAACTACTGGATTGGGATAAGACTGGTGTCGGGATGTAAAACAACAATTGCAGAAATGTTCCAACAAGGAACAATGCAATCCATCTCAACAGCTTTTGTTGACGTGGTTTATATATCATAATGCAAAAAAGGAGTTAGGAGCGTCATAGCCAGTCTGCACAAGTAGATTCATAAATCGAGTTTGATTGAATCTATTCTTTTTTTAATAGCGCCAGAAATCGGGCACACTTAATGATTGATTTTTAGTTGACTTAGCAGCATTTTTCGGCGTTATTGCATAGACTAATATCTATAAAATTTACGTATAATGTTCTGATTCGAATGTTATCTGTAAAACGTCTGAATATCACCAAGGAATATACTTAAAATCAGAGGTTTCAAAGTAAAACAGGGTATTTATACGTAAATATTAGGTCTAACTGTTATCTAAAATTGGGTATTTGCACAAGGGTGTAATCACCAATTTGGAGTGCCCTAGAAGAATAGTTAGCCACTAGTTTATGTTACAAGGTAATCGCTTTTAATTTATAACCCTTGGGTACGGAATCCCTATGTTAATAATTTTCTCCAGTTGGGAATAATTAAACTAGAACCCCTTTTATGACAGAACGGGGGTGATGCTAACTTTGTAACTTCATAGTCAAAAATCAATGCCAAATCGTAGTGGATATCAAATCAACTCGACTCTCCACGAAGGAATCCAAACAATTATTTATCAAACACAAACGCCAAAAACGCAACAGCGAGTTATTCTGAAGCTACTTAAAAATGAATATCCTACTCTTGATGCCTTTACTCGTATTAAAAATGAGTATCAAATTCAGCAGGGTTTAGACCATCCCAATATAGTTAAAGCTATCAGTCTAGAAACCTTTGGAAATCGTGTGGGACTATTGTTAGAAGATTTTGGTGGCCAGTCTTTAAGTCAGCTGCTAGAAATAGATAAACTTGATTTAATTAAACATTTAAAAATTGCTATTCAACTGACTAAAGCCTTAGACTATTTGCATAAACATCAAATTATTCATAAAGATATCAAACCTAGTAATATCATCATCAATTCACAGAGAGATATTGTTAAACTCACTGATTTTGGTATAGCTTCCCGTCTCAATAAAGAAAACCCCCAATTTAATAATCCTAACTGCGTTGAAGGTACACTTGCCTATATGTCTCCTGAGCAAACTGGGAGAATGAATCGCATTCTTGATTATCGTACTGACTTTTATTCTCTTGGTGTGACTTTATATGAAATGCTCACCGATAAAACACCATTTTTTAGCCAAGATCCCCTAGAAATAGTTTATAGCCACATCGCTGTTCAGCCGATAAATCCACAGTCATTAAACTCACAAATTCCTACCGCACTCTCTGAAATTGTGATGAAGTTAATGGCAAAAAACGCAGAAGACAGATATCAAAGTACTACAGGATTATTAGCAGATTTAGAATTATGTCTTAACCAGTTAGAAACTAAAGGAATAATTGCTGATTTTGTTCCAGGACGCTTAGATATTTTGAGCCAGTTATTAATCCCTCAAAAATTATATGGTCGTGAAGAACAAGTTAATGAACTATTAGCCGCATTTGAACGCGTTGCTAACTCCAATGAGCAGAGACTCAGGGGGGTAGAAATGATGCTAGTTTCTGGTTATTCTGGGATTGGCAAATCAGTTTTAGTTAACGAAGTTAATAAACCCATTACTCGCAGACAAGGTTATTTTATCTCTGGTAAATTTGACCAATTAAAGCGGAATATACCTTATGCCTCTTTAATTCAAGCCTTTGCTTATTTGATGCGGTATTTGTTGACTGAGGATAATGAAAAAATAGAAATATGGCGTAGTAAAATATTATCAGCTTTAGGAACAAATGGAAAAGTTATTACTGATGTAATTCCAGAAGTAGAATTAATCATCGGTATACAGCCAGAAGTTGCCCAAATTGGGGCAACAGAATCACAAAATCGCTTTAATCATGTTTTTAAAGAATTTATCCAAGTTTTTACTCAAAAAGAACACCCCTTAGTCATATTTTTAGATGATTTACAATGGGCAGATTCAGCAACTTTAAATTTAATTCAACTGCTAATAACTGATACCGACAGCAAATATTTTTTATTTATTGGGGCATATAGAGATAATGAAGTTAGTCCGGCACATCCTTTAATCCAAAAAATAGAAGAAATTAAGAATAGTGGCACGATTGTTAATAATATTGTCTTACAACCTTTAAATTTAGATAATGTAACTCAGCTAGTTACCGAAACTCTCCAAGAGACAGAGGCTAACCAGGGCGAAGAAAACATAGTCTTTAACAAGCAAATTAGTAAACTAGCCGAACTAATTTCTAATAAAACAGGTGGAAATCCATTTTTTATCACACAATTAATTCAGGTATTTTATCAAGAAAAGCTATTAAGATTTGACTTTGCTCATGCTAAATGGCAATGGAGTCTAAAAGATATACAAGCGATAGGAATTACCGATAAAAATGTAGTTGAGTTAGTTGCCAGCCGAATTGAGAAACTACCAAAATCCACTCAAGATGTTTTAAAATTAGCAGCTTGTGTGGGTGACAGATTTAGCTTAGATATTTTATCGATAGTCAATGAAAAATCGCCTTCTTTAACGGCAAACGATTTACACTCGGCTTTGCAAGTGGGATTAATTCTGCCTTTAAGTGAAGCTTACCGTATTCCTTTAGTTTTTAATCAAGAAGAAGCAGTTAATTTAAATTTCGACACTTCACGGGTGGGTTACAAGTTCTTACATGACAGAGTACAACAAGCAGCATATTTGTTGATTCCAGCAGAACTAAAGAAATCTACTCATCTTAAAATTGGGCAATTGCTTCTCAAAAATATACCGAAAGAGGAAATAGAAGCTAATATTTTTGATATCGTCAATCAGTTGAATGTAGGTATTGTTAATCTTGTAGAGCAATCTGAAAAAACTGAATTGGCACGATTAAATTTAATTGCAGGGCGAAAAGCTAAAGCTTCTACAGCTTACGAAGTGGCTCTTAAATACTTCACGAATGGGATAGAACTTTTAAATATAGATGCTTGGCAAACTGAATATACCTTAACCATCGGTTTATATGAAGGAGCCGCGGAGGTAGCTTATCTAGGCGGTGATTTTGAGCAGATGCAACAATGGGCTGAAGTAGTACAGCAACAAGCAAAATTCCTTCTAGATAAAGTAAAAGTCTATGAAGTACAAATTATCGCTTCTATAATTCAAAGCAAACAACTAGAAGCCATTCAAATAGCAGTATCAATTCTGCAATTGTTAGGAATAAGTTTTCCAGATGAACCAACATCAACTGATATTCAGCAGGGGATGGATGAAATTGCTACTTCTTTGAAATGGAAAGCTATTGCAGATTTAATTAACTTACCATTAATGACTGATCCTAACAAGATTGCAGCTATGAGAATCTTAATGGGAGTTCTCCCTGCGGCTTTTCAAACTGCGCCTGCAATGATGCCAATTATTGTCTGTAAAATGGTCAATTTGTCCTTAATGTATGGAAATACGGCTGTATCTGCCTATGGTTATAGTCTTTATGGATTGCTTCTTTGTGGAGTTCAAGGAGAAATTGATTCTGGCTATGAATTTGGTAAATTAGCTTCTAGTTTGGTATCACAATTTAATGCTGAAGAACTCAAGGCTAAGATTTTGACGGTTGTTAGCGCCCATGTTATGCACTGGAAAGATCATGTTAGAGAGACTTTAACATCATCAATGGCAGGGTATTCTAGCGGTTTGGAAACTGGAGATTTAGAATATGCTGGTTATTGTGGTTATATTTATCCTTATCATTCATTTTGGCTAGGTAAGGAACTTTGGATTTTAGAAAAAGAACTGATAGCTTATTGTGATTCGTTGAAAAAAATTAAGCAACAAGTAGCATTAACTTGGAACTTAGTATATTTACAAACAGTTTTGAACTTGAAAGGAAATTTTGAAAATGTGGACTGTTTAATTGGAGAAGCTTATGACGAGCAAACTATGCTGCCAATTCATCAGCAAGTAAATGACGTTTACACAATTAACCATCTATTTGTTAATAAGCTAATGCTCTCTTACATATTTGGAGAGTATTTTAAAGCTGTAGAAAATGCTGCGATCGCAGAAAAAGCTTTAGGTGGTGTTACTGGGTTGTTTGTTGTTCCACTGTTCTATTTCTACGATTCTTTAGCTCACTTGGCAATATATCATACTGCTAAAGAGTCTGAGAAGCAAGCAATTCTAGAAAAAGTCCAAGTTAATCAGCAAAAGATGGAACTCTGGGCTACTCATGCTCCTACAAATCACTTACATAGATTTTATCTCGTGGAGGCAGAACGGTATCAGGTTTTGGGTCAAAAGCTAGAAGCAATGGACTATTATGAAAACTCTATTGCCAAATCTCAAGAAAATGGTTTTCTCCAAGAGGAAGCTTTAGCTTATGAGTTAGCAGGGAAATTTTATCAGTCTCTAGGTAAAGAATTAATTCATCAAACTTACATAACTAAAGCCTATTATGCCTATATTCGTTGGGGTGCGATCGCTAAAGTTAAACACTTAGAATCAAAGTATATTTTTCTAGTAAAACAAAGTACTACTTTAGAAAATACTAATTCCAAAATAGATACAATTCACCTTACTACTAACACTACTACCAATAGCAGCTTGAGCGATTTTCTAGATTTTAATACATTCATCAAGTTTTCCCAAGCGATTACCAATGAAATTGTTTTGGAAAATTTATTAGGCAAGCTGATCAAAATTTTACTAGAAAATGCTGCCGCCCAAAAAGCAGTTTTACTCTTACTTAAAGATAATCACTTATATATCGAAGCTTCTGGAAATTCTACTGACGAAGCGGTGGCAGTTTTACGCTCCATTCCTGTTGAAACTTATCAAGAGCTACCGCTTTCTGTAATTAATTACGTTTTCCGAACTCAGCAATATCTTGTATTAAATGATGCAGTAATTACAGAACCTTTTAACTTTGATATCTATATCCAAAAATCTCAAACAAAATCAATCTTTTGTTTGCCCATTATGTACCAATCACAGCTTACTGGTATTATTTATTTAGAAAATCAGTTATCATCAGGGGCTTTTGTTTTAGAAAGGGTAGAGGTACTAAAAGTTTTAGTTTCCCAAATGGCTATTGCAATAGAAAATGCCAGTTTGTACACAAGGGCGCAAGAGAAATCTAAAGAATTAGAACAATCGATAAAAGATTTACAAGAGGCACAGCTACAACTTATCCAAAGTGAAAAAATGTCTTCTTTAGGGAATTTAGTTGCAGGTGTAGCACACGAAATAAATAACCCAATTGCTTTTATTACAGGTAGTATTACCCAAGCAAAAGATATTGTTAAAGATTTAATAGACTATTTACAACTGTACCGAGAAAAATTTCCCCATCCTGGTGCAGAACTTGAAGAAAAAGCTGAAGAAATAGATATAGATTTTCTGTTAAAAGATTTACCAAAAATGATTGATGGTATGACAGTAGGCACACAGCGCATTCGCAATATTAGTACTTCTCTGCGTACTTTTTCCCGTGCTGATACTACCTCTAAAGTGTCAGCTAATATCCATGAAGGTATTGATAGTACTTTGATGATTTTACAACATCGTCTGAAAGCTGATCATCATCGTCCTGCCATTCAAATCATTAAAAATTATGCAGATATTCCATTAGTAAAATGCTATTTGGGACAATTGAATCAAGTATTTATGAATATTGTTGCAAATGCCATTGATGCTTTAGAAGAAGCAAATATTGGTCGCGGGTTTTTAGAAATTCAAGAAATGTATCCTAATATTATTACTATTGAAACTAATCTTTTAGATGAAAATGTGGTAATTAAAATTAGAGATAATGCCAAAGGAATGCCAGAAGAAGTTAAAGCCTGCATTTTTGAAAACTTATTTACTACTAAATGTGTAGGAAAAGGTACAGGATTAGGATTATCTATTAGCCGACAAATTATAGTAGAAAATCATGCTGGAAGTTTGATTTGTGAATCCGTATTGGGACAAGGAACACAATTTATAATTTCTATTCCCATTTTAGGAGAATAATATCTCATAGCGTTTCTTAAGAGATATATTATGGTTCCCTCTTCGCTTCGGAGGGTTTTTTGTACCTCACTCAAGCGAAAACCGCTATAGCAAAGGTTTCTCCAGTCTCTATCAAGAGGGGAAATATCTGATACTAAACTTATTTTTCATAGCAATATTGATAATACAAAGATTATTGAAAAATTAATATAAATATAAAATTTTTCAATTAATTACTTAACCAAATCAACATAAACCTAGTTGCTGATAGCACTTATAAACTTAATAATCACCTGTTATAACTGATTGTATACATCAAATATTGTACTAGCTTCATCATTTACTAGAAAATAATTTTTCTGGTTGATAGTGTACGTAAGGTTTATTAAATTACAAAGATGCTAGCCTATTTTTATAAGCTAGCACCCTCAGCTTTAATTTGATTTTACAGCAAAGTACAAAATGCAGAATTCGTAAAAATTAAGGTGGTTATCCTGTGGAAAAAAGAAAACAAAATGGGCAAATAGTTTCAAGGACTATCTCGTTTTTGTTAAATCGTTTAACTTTGATTGTACTTGCAGTGACTCTTGTGCTATTTGTTGGCGGTAGATTTGATTTAGCAAGTGCAACTCAACCTAACGCAGAATTAGAAATTCAAAAATTAACGTCCTGTTATGCCCTGGGAACTGACGCTATTGGTAGAGGAAATCTCCAAGAAGGAAAGAATATTTATCGGGATTGTTTTACTCAAGATGCAGTTCTCACTGCCATTTTTCCTGATGGAGCAACTCAAACAAATTATGGGACAGATTCTTGGGCAGATTTTGTCTATTCAGTATTCCAAGGAAATGGTTATACGGCTACTCAACACTTGATGGGTACAATAAACATTTCAGTTCAAAATAATCAAGCAACGATGACCTCTTACCTCCATGCGACTCACAAACGCTCGGAAACCAGCATTGATGTCGCTAATGGCACTTATGAAGATCAAGTCGTCAACAGAAATGGACGCTGGAAAATTCGTAATCGTACTCTCAAACTCATCGATTTCTTGAATCTCAGTTCACCAACCACTAATTCTTCAGCCGCTAATTCTAGAACCATTAATTCTTCAGCTACTTCGGTAATACCAAAGATACCTCGCTTAAAGGAGTAATTGTTCAGACTTGGATGGCACTAATATTGTTTGGATAAGTATTCTTTACCTTCCTTGTAGTCTGGGAAAAAGGTAAGAAAAAAAGGTAAGGGGTGAATTCAAATATTCACCCCTTTTTCATTTGCCACTTAACAGAAACATAATTTGATCCAAAACACTGTTTTACATTCAAGCAGTAGGGGTGTAAGACCCAATACGGTTTATTTCTCTCCCCCTGCCTCGTCTGCCTCCCTCAACAGATTATTTTCTTAACTGAACTGTATTGGTGTAAAACCTTGCATTCCTACTCACCGCTTCTGAGCTTTTTACTGCAAGTATGCATTTGCTGTTCTCCTGCGCTGTCAATGTGTCGTTTCAATAACCTAACATTGATTAAAAGTTTTAGCCTTAAAGACTCAAGTTACTATCTTTAATTGCAACTCAGTATTACAATCTAGAGGTTCCCACTCGCTGGGGAAAATATATGGAATTAAAATATGACTAAGCTGATTGAATACGAAGAAGCCAGCGACGAAGTACGTGCAGTGTATGACGACATCCGCGTTACACGTCAGAATGATTACATCAATAATTTTTGGAAAGCCATAGCCAATCATCCCCCCACCCTGCAACGAACGTGGCAAGCTGTAAAGGAAGTGATGATTAGCCCTGGTGAAATTGATCCACTGATGCGCGAACTGATTTATATTGCCGTGAGTGCGACGAATGGCTGTGAGTACTGCATCGCCTCGCACACAGCAGCAGCGCGTGCCAAGGGTATGAATGATATTATATTTGGGGAACTAATGGCGATCGCAGCCACTGCCAATATGACCAATCGCCTTGCCAACGGCTATCAGATTCCGGTAGACGAGAAATTCAAGACGTAGCAGTATCGCCTTGTCTATTGCTACTAAAAAATAAGGTTTAGCAGAATTATTTACTATGCCCAAGGTTCAAATTAACGGGATTGATTTGTTCTACGACATTAAGGGAACTGGTGAGCCTTTGCTATTAATAGCTGGTTATCTTTGCGATCATACGTATTGGTCGCTAATTATGCCATCGCTGATTTCGCAGTATCAAGTCATCCGCTTGGACAACCGAGGTATGGGGAGAAGTTCTGCTCCCGAAAACCCCTATAGTCTCAAACAGATGGCTAGTGACGTTGCAGCATTGCTCGATCGCATCGGAATTAATCAGGTGCATCTAGCAGGTCATTCAATGGGTAGTCAGATAGCTCAAGAGTTAGTGTTAGCATACCCTAAAAAGGTAAAAAGTCTGATGCTACTTTCATCTTTAGCAAAAGGTGATGCTTTATTCAACAGCATCATCGAGACTTGGGGCGAACTTCCTAATAATGTAGACCTAAAACTTTATGAAAAAATCATATTGCCCTGGATATTTACAGATGCGTTCTACTCAATTCCTGAAATGATCGAAGGTCTGATTGAATTTGCTATCAGATATCCTTTCCCGCCTGCAACTCATTCACTCTATCATCACAGCCAAGCCATTCTTAACAGTGACACAACAGACCGTCTCCAACAAATTCATTGTCCTACCTTAGTTTTAGTTGGTAAACAAGATATTCTCACTCCACTAAAGTTTTCCCAGCAACTTGCTCAAGGTATTCCCAATGCTGAACTTGTAGTCATCGAACGTGGTGGTCATGGCTTCTTGATTGAGTCGCCGGATGCTGTAGTTTCAGCTATGCTCAATTTCCTAGGGAAGTTGAAGCCAGCTTATAGCAATTTTGGATTTTAGATTTGGGATTCAAATTCTTGATTAAAAATCTGTTTTAATCGTCTCAGATAATACTCGCATCCTAATTTTAGATTAAGTCTAATTTATCGATTTAAACTTTACATATTATTACGATTTAACTAGCTAATCTAATTTTTGCAACTAAAATATTTACCAGATTTTTTAAGAATATAGCAATCCGCTTTGATTTCTGTTGGCGCAGTGTGGCGTAGCCATAATTATTTGCGTAGGAGGTAAGAAGCAATAGGTAATAGTCAAAAAATCTCTTTAAGTTGTACTGAATTTTTTCAGAAATTAAATATGAGTCCTATATAAATATAATAATTTAATATTTTATGCTACCTCTTACTGTTGGCGACCCAATTCCCTGGTTCATTCTTCCCTCAACCTCAAATCCAACCTTTCACTTTAATTCGATTGGCGGATACCGGAGCATTTTGTTTTTTTTCGGAAGTTCTAAAAATAACTATATTCGGAAGATCATCGATGATTTCTGCAACCAACAGCAGCAGTTAGCTACGTATCAAGTGCCATTTTTTGGTGTGAGTATAGATCCAGATGATATTTTATTAGCAGAGTTAATACAGAATAAAACCTATTTCAAATTTCTTTGGGATTTTGAACGGAAAGTTAGTTTCCAATACGGGATTTGTCAACCAAGTAATCAGACAAACAACGAACTGCAATACAAACCAACAATTTTTGTTTTAGATGAAAATTTACGAGTTATAAAGGTTTTGCCCATCTTAGCTACTACTCAACCTTGCGAGCAAGTATTTGAGTTTATTAAAAACTTACCCGCAATCCCACAAAATATTCCAGCAGCGAGACAAGCACCTGTTTTATTTATACCCAATGTGCTAAATCAAAGCTTTTGCCAACATTTAATTGATTTGTACGAAGCAGATGGTGGTCAAGATTCTGGCTTCATGCAACAAATCGATGGCAAAACAGTTGGAGTCTATGACTATGAATTTAAAAAACGCCGAGACTATTTAATTTCTAATCCTCAGTTATTAAAGCAAATCAATGAAATGATGATGCGACGGGTTAAGCCAGAAATTGAGAAGGCATTCCAGTTTAGCATCAGTCGTTTTGAACGCTACTTGGTCTCTTGTTACGAAGCAACTGATAAAGGCTTCTTTAATCGTCATCGTGATAATACTACCAGAGGTACATTGCACCGACGATTTGCTATGTCACTAAATCTCAATACTGGTGCTTACGAAGGCGGAGAACTACGATTTCCAGAGTATGGACTCCAGCTTTATAGTCCCAATGCAGGAGAAGCAGTGATTTTTTCTTGCTCTCTACTGCATGAAGCTACTCCTGTTACAAGTGGGCGGCGTTTTGTTCTTCTGTCGTTCTTTTATAACGATCAAGATGCTCGGTTACGGGAAGAAAATAGCAAGTACGTTGTACTCGATAATACTGATGGTAATTAGAGGTAAAAAAGTTTGTAAACAGACATATTTTTCTATTCAAAACAGGATTCAGGATAACATTTAGCGAAGCGGTATGTTAGCTTTTGGCATAACCCACTCTAATAAAACTAGGCAAACTTTTTAATTAAGAGACTTTACCAAATCCACCGCCGCCAGGAGTTTCTATCACAAAAACATCTCCAGTTTTCATCTCTACTGTTGCTGTGCTGTCTAAATTTTCTTGAATTCCATTCTGACGTTGTATCCAGTTACGTCCTACTTTTCCTGCTTCCCCATCATTTAATCCAAAGGGAGGAATAACCCGATGGCTAGAGAGAATATTTGCTGTCATAGGTTCTAAAAAACGTATGCGGCGGACAACTCCATTACCACCCGAATATTTTCCTTTACCACCGCTATCGGCACGAAGACTAAAGCTTTCTAAAAGTACAGGATAACGGGTTTCTAAAACTTCTGGATCGGTCAAGCGAGAATTCGTCATGTGGGAATGAACACCATCAGTTCCATCAAAATTAATTCCTGCTCCAGAACCGCCGCAGATAGTTTCATAATATTGATATTGTTCATTACCAAAAGTAAAATTATTCATCGTTCCTTGAGAAGCGGCCATGATACCTAAAGCACCATATAAAGCATCAACAATGGTTTGAGAAGTTTCTACATTACCCGCTACTACTGCGGCTGGATAGGTTGGGTTGAGCATACAGCCAACCGGGATAATAATTTCTAGAGGATTAAGACACCCAGCATTGAGAGGAATATTATCATCAACTAAAGTACGAAAGACATATAATACTGCCGCTTGAGTTACAGCTTTGGGAGCATTAAAATTACTATTTACCTGCCCAGATGTTCCAGTAAAATCAATGGTAGCACTGCGGTTTTCTAGGTGAATCGTTATTTTAATTTGAATTTGTGCCTCATTATCCATTTTATAAGTAAATGAGCCATCCTTGAGAACTGCGATCGCTCGTCTAACGGACTCCTCAGCATTAGCTTGCACAAATTTCATATAAGCTTGAACAGTATCAAGTCCGTATTGCGAAACCATTTTACGAAGTTCTTTAACTCCAGTTTCATTTGCGGCAATTTGTGCTTTTAAATCAGCGATATTTTGGTCAGGGTTACGAGCAGGATAAGTATGGTTTGAAAGGTGCTGCCTGACTGCGGTTTCTTGAAAATCACCCTCTTCAACTAAGAGAAAATTATCAAAAATAATTCCTTCTTCTTCTACTGTGCTACTGTGTGGAGGCATTGAACCGGCAGTAATTCCCCCGATATCTGCTTGGTGTCCACGAGAAGCAACAAAAAATAGGGGGGTAGGGAATAGAGTATTTTCAGTACTTTCTAAAAATACAGGGGTAATTGCAGTGACATCAGGTAGGTGGGTTCCGCCGTTATAGGGGTTATTAGATAGATAAACATTTCCCGGTTTTAGGGTGTCGCCTTTATCATTAATTAAACTGCGGACACTTTCACTCATTGAGCCTAAATGTACGGGAATATGGGGGGCATTTGCTACTAATAATCCTGAAGAGTCAAAAATAGCGCAGGAGAAATCCAGCCTTTCTTTAATATTCACTGATGTAGCTGTATTTTGTAAAACAATCCCCATTTGTTCAGCAAGAAATTGATAAAGATTTTTGAATATTTCTAATCGGACGGGATTTGGTTGCGTTATTATGTACATTTTTAATTTTTTTAAAAAATTGTGTAGTAATCGCTTAAGTACTTTTTTAAAGACTTCACACTATCTATAGTAATCCGATTTGATTTCTGTTCACGAAGCGTGGCGTAGCCATACTTATTTGTGTAAGAGGCAAGAGGCAATAGGCAAGAAACCTCTTTGAGTTGTACTGAATTTTTTCAGAAATCAAATATGAGTCCTATATTTGGCAATACGCTTGGGTTAAGCATTTTTCTCTCCCCCTGCAATGCCAGCCTCCCCTGCCTGCCTCAACAGATTATTTTCTGAACTGAACTGTATTGAGTGGGCGGGAGCGAGATGTGCAAGATTTCGCCTATTGTAGAGAATCCGGCGCGGGTGTAAATTCGTGCTTCCTCTTGATGTGCCGCCATGAGAAACGCCACCGTAACACCTGAGTCGAAAGCTTCTCGCACTAATCGGGTTGTTAAGGCTCCTGCTATACCGCGTCGGCGAAAAGCAACACGCACACCGATACCAGCGATTTCTGTCGTCTGATTTACTGGCACGGAACACACTCCAGCCCCCGCAGGTTCACCTGTTGCGGCAACACGAGCAAGTACAGCGATTCCGCCTGCTGCTAGACTATTTCCAAGACGCTTAACATCTTCGGGGCTTGGTGCAGACTCTCCGTAAGCTTCGTTTTGTACCGTAACTGTAGCAAGCATTTCAGCGTCCGAAACTGGCACAATTAATTCGATATCCGGGGGAATAGGAAGCAATTGCTCTGAACCGGGAGTGCAAATCATAAGTGGCAAGCGTCCCTCAACAGTGAAAGCAGCAGCTAATAGTGCTTCCTCGACAGCAGGCGCAAGAGAAGCAACGTACTCCAAACGTGGTTTTCGTCCGCGACTTTTATATGCAGCAATTAGTGCCTTGATGTCGGGGAGTGACGGTGTGGCTGCATCGTTAGGGATGGCATAGTTAAGAAAGGGATTAACGCTATGGCGGTTAAAGCTAGCCAGGAAAGGCCCGATTTGCTCCGTATCACGTTGCTGGCTCACGGCGAAGCGCAAATATGACTGAATGCGAGAGTCCATAAACGGATAGCCTTTTTATTGTAAAACCGTGTTCAGATTAGTGTAGTGAGGGTAAGTATTTTGCAGAACAACAGCTAATTTATAAACGTTCTAAAATTAAATGGTTCTGTTGAGTTAATTTTGCTTGCCAGTTAGGTTCAATTACAATTGTGCTAATTTTTTCGACAACGATCGCAGGCCCATTAATACTATCTTTTGGTTGTAAATCTTCTCGTCTATAAACAGGAGTATCATACCATTTTTCAGCAGTAAACATCCTTACTATCTCAAGAAATGGAGGTGTTTGATCTAAAGGGCGAGTACGAGTAATTAAGGGTTCTTCGGGAGTATCCATCTTCTGAATTACTTCCACTGAAGCGGATTCGACAATTAAACTTTTTTCTAATTGAATAAAACCATAGCGAGATTGATGTTCAATCTCAAACTCTTGTTTCATCACCATTACATTATCAGTAAAATTAATAGTCAATGTAGAGTTAGTCCCCTCATATTTTAAATTAGCTTTTCGGATTACTTCTACTTGATTATGCGCTTCATCTATTTCACTTCTAGTTTGAGTTTCTAAAGACTCCATTAATTGCTGTAGTTGAGGAATTAATACTTGAGTTAAAGGCTGTTCTACTCCTCTTTCTCTAATTGCCCGCACATCAGCTAATCCCATCCCGTAAGCAGAGAGAACACCAGCATAAGGATGTAGAAATATTTTTTCCATTCCTAATGTATCGGCAATTAAACAAGCAACTTGCCCACCTGCACCACCAAAACAACAAAGCACATATTGGCTAACATCATAACCGCGTTGCAGACTGATTTTTTTAATTGCGTTCGCCATATTTTCCACTGCGATCGCAATAAACCCTACGGCTACTTCTTCAGGAGTACAATCATTTAATGTAGCGGCTTGAATGTCCTGGGTTAATTGTGTAAATTTCTGAATTACAGTATCTTTATCTAAAGGTAAATTGCCATCAATTCCAAAAACTGAGGGAAAATATTGTGGGTGAATTTTGCCTAACATCACATTAGCATCAGTAATCGTTAATGGCCCGCCACGTTGATAACAAGCAGGCCCAGGATTTGAGCCAGCAGATTTAGGGCCGACACGATAACTAGAACCATCAAAAAAGAGGACTGAACCACCTCCAGCAGCAATAGTATTAATTGCTAATACAGGAACTCGCATCCGCGCCCCAGCAATTTCCGAATCTAGTTGTCGTTCATATTCTCCTTTAAAGTGAGCAACATCTGTACTTGTCCCTCCCATATCAAAGGTGATAACTAACTCGAAACCTGCCCTTTTGCTAGTCTGAACTGCGCCGACAATCCCGCCAGCCGGGCCACTTAAAATACTATCTTTTCCTTGAAATTGTTCGGCTGCAACTAAACCCCCGTCAGATTTCATGAACATTAATTTGACTTTGGGTAACTGACTCGCTACTTGGTTAACATAGCAGCGCAGAATAGGAGTTAAATAAGCATCGACGACTGTTGTATCTCCTCGGCTAACCAACTTCATTAAAGGACTAACTTGATGAGATACGGATATTTGGATAAAGCCAATTTCTTGGGCAAGTTGGGCTATTTGTTGTTCGTGATTAGGATAGCGATCGCTGTGCATAAAAACAATAGCACAACTTCGAATTCCTGTATGGTAGACTGCTTGTAAATCACTTTTGACTTGTTCAATATTTATCGGTATTAATTCATTTCCATTAGCATCATAGCGTTCATCTATTTCAATCAACTGTTCATAAAGCATACTTGGTAAAACGATATGACGGGCAAAGATGTTGGGACGATTTTGGTAGCCAATTCGTAGCGCATCTTTAAACCCTTTGGTGATCAGAAGAACAAGGCGATCGCCTTTTCTTTCTAACAGCGCATTTGTTGCTACCGTTGTCCCCATTTTTATCACTTCTATCGCTTCAGTAGGAATGGGTTCGTTGCTAGCAATACCCATAATATCTCGAATACCTTGAATGGCTGCATCTTGATATTGTTCGGGATTTTCTGAAAGTAGTTTGTAGACTATAACCCATTGCTGATTGGGCAGAGTCACAATTAAAAAACGTTCAGGATGTTTTGATAGTCCATCTATAATTGCTCGATTATTCGTAATAGCAACAATATCTGTGAATGTACCACCACGGTCAGCAAAAACCTTCAACATTACTCTATTTCCTCGACGCTATAGAGCTAGTATAATAATCATAAAAAAATATCATATTCTGAGCTAATAAATATGATTAAATACTCAGTTAAATTATTTATTTCATATTTAAGTTATAGAAAAATATTTGGGCTTAACTGATTCATTTCTCATTTATGCAACGTCAATTACCATTCTTTAACTATAGGACTCATATTTGATTTTTAAAAAAATTCAGTATACTTTAATCTCCTGAAATCCTCTTGCCTATTGCCTATTGCCTATTACCTATTATCTATTGCCTATTACCTACTAAGCCAAGTGATTTTAGTAATCAAACCGGATTCCTATAGATAAATCAGGAAAAATTACGGAATAGCTCTAATATTCGCTGTCGCACTCGTTCTATCACTACTTCCTCCTCATTAGATAGCCCATCAGATAATATCTTACATATCAATGGTACGCCCAACTCTAACTCTGATAAAAGTTTACGTTGCCTAAATACATCTTGTGGTTCGCCTTCTAGCATCAGCCGCCCTTTATCCATCACAAAAACCCAATCTGCCCAACGATAAACTAAATCCAAATCGTGGGTTGCCATCAATAAAGTGGTTCCATCTTGATGAATTTTTTTCATGGTTGCTATCAAGTTACGAGTATGCTTGATATCTAAGTATGCGGTTGGTTCATCCAGCACTAATAGTTCTGGTTGAAGTACCATCACATCAGCTATCGAAACTCGTTTCTTTTGTCCTAAACTCAGATGATGTACTGGTCTTTGTGCTAAAGTAGTCAGTTCAAATTCAATTAATGCTTGCTCTACTCGGTCTTTAATTTCTGCCTCTGGTAAACCTAAATTACACAAACCGTAAGATATATCTTCTTCAACAGTAGAAGCTACTAATTGTTGTTCTGGATCTTGAAATACTAGTCCAACTTTCTGACGTAAATTTCCCAGATAATTACGATTATAAATTAACGGTTTACCACGCCAAATGACAATACCAGAATCAGGTTTATACAGACCATTAGCTAATAAAAAAAGTGTCGTTTTGCCACAACCATTTTGACCAATTAATGCACACTTTTTACCTGATGGAATCTTCAATGTTAGACCATTCAAAGCTGATTGCTGTGCGCCTGAATAGGTGTAATATACCTGCTCAAATTCGAGTAAATATTCCTGCATTTCGCCAAAATTCTAATCCTATTAATCCTACACAGCCGCAAATTGCTTCGATGATATACCGCGCTTGGGGACGATAGCGACGAGGATGCCAAACTCGAAATTCACTTACAAACCCTCGTGCTTGCAGTCCAAGAGAAAACTGACTATATCGTTGTAAGGTTCGCTGTAATAGTTGTCCGATTAGTAGTGCTAAACTTTTCATTCCAATAGGAAGAGTGCGGTAGCCACCACGAGAATTTTGTGCTGTCCATAACTCATTAGCTGTGTTTAGCAGAATGAAAATAAACCGATACATTAGTAATAATAAATCGGTTAAAAGCACTGGAAATCGCAAGTAACGCAGAGTTTGTAATATTTCTGTGAAAGGGACGGTTAACATGAGAAAATATAAGCAAGAAACAGAGGCTAATGCTCTGGTTAAAATTCCCAATGCTTGAATAGTGCCACTATGACTGACATAAATATAGAAATGTCCGAGAGTTAGCCCACACCACGAATCTAATTGTACCCTTGACAAATCAGCGTTCGCAACTCCATTTACCATCAGTGCTGGTAAACTTGTTAAACAAAAAACTATGGTGAACATTAACAACCGAAAATAAACACCAGCCGGAATTCTTGCATAAATAACTGTCCAAATACCCATCCAAAGCGCCATCAAAATTTGCACTAGCGGATGGGTAGCAAGGGAAATAGCAAGAGTGGTAAATGCAAAAATCAGTTTATGTTCTGGTGGCAATCCTCGCAGTCGATTAGTATAAGCTAAAGTATCTAGTTGCAGGCTCATTCTTCACGTTTTTGTTGTTGGGAACGTCCTTTATATAATCCAATTGCATAACCGACGACTCCAGCACCTAAAGCTGCTTGGGATGCAAATAATAAGCTTTCTATTTCCCCACTAGCTGGCTCAAAAAATGATTTAAACCAGGGTTTATATCCAGGTTGGATTTCAGTAATAGCTTTTTCTGCTTTGTCATCGGAACCGGCAAATTCACCACCGCGCACAAATATTAATGGTGCAACTGCTAAAGCTAATACGGCTACTACCAACAGCCAGTTACTCAATCCTTTTTTAGATTGACTCATTGCTTTGATGCTCCCGTTTGATTAATTTCAATAATTCTAATTCTTGAGGATTATAAGATTGCAACCAGTTCCACACCAACACAGTTAGTAATCCTTCACTAATTGCTAAGGGAACTTGAGTAATGGCAAAAATTCCGGCGAATTTGGTAAAAGAAGCGATAAACCCGCCAACAGGTGCAGGAAAAGCTAGGGCGAGTTGAATAGAAGTGATAATGTAAGTGAGTAAATCTGCGATCGCAGCTGCTAAAAAGATGGCGATTTTTTCTTTACCACCTAACTTTATTGTCAAATTATATATCCAGTAAGCCGCAAATGGGCCAGCGATCGCCATCGAAAAAGCATTTGCCCCCAACGTCGTCAAGCCGCCATGCGCCAATAACAAAGCTTGAAACAATAAAACTAAGCTACCCAAAACCGACATAGCAAGGGGGCCAAACAGCACCGCACCTAACCCTGTCCCCGTAGGATGAGAACAACTACCTGTCACAGAAGGGATTTTCAACGCTGACAGCACAAAAGTAAAAGCACCAGCCAAGCCTAGCAGTAATTTCAATTCCGGGTTAGCTTGGGTAATGCGAGTTAGACTACGCAATCCTAGTAAAAAAAATGGTAATGCCACAATCCACCAAAAAATCGCCCACTGCACGGGTAAAAAACCTTCCATAATGTGCATGGCGTAGGCGGGTTTGGGTAAACCAACTACTAAATAAAAACTGATAACTCCCATCAGGGTTAGACTGACTAACGCCTGTTTTTTTCTTTTCATAATCTGTACCTCGCAGATTTATGTAAACGAATTGATTCTAACCGGCGGGCATCCTGACTTACGCAATTTTGGATTTTGAGATTTTGCGGAAAGTCTGAGTGAAGATTTCCTCTGTAGACGCTTTGCGGCTTGCCGCACGCATCAACACTTCCCAAGACGAATTTTGGATTATTAAGTGGCTTCCCAATCCAAAATTTAAAATCTAAAATCCAAAATCGGTTTACAGTTGCGGGACAGCGCTGGATTTACACCAGACTTTCCCCCTTACGTCCGATGGCTGCTCCCATCAGAACCGATTGGAGTAACTATATCACTATTACTAATTTTGAACAGCGATTTTTTACCAGGTTTCACCAAAAAAATGCTGATACTATTTCTTTGTGAGGCTGCGCTAAATTCTCTTGGCTTCTTTCTTTGCGTTCTTTGCGCCCTTTGCGGTTCGTT